>JANMNR010000349.1:0-15806 GCA_031368325.1 Pirellula sp. | reverse complement strand
GTCCGAGACGAGTTTCTGCATGCCACGATGCGTGTCCCAGTCGAGCAAGTCCCATTGGATTGCGTTGTCATAATTCCATTCATGCCACTGCGCCAATTCGCAACCCATGAACAGTAACTTCTTGCCAGGATGCGTCCACATGCTTGCATAGAGCAATCGCAAGTTTGCAAACTTCTGCCACAAATCGCCAGCCATCTGAGCGATCAGCGCGCCCTTGCCATGCACCACTTCGTCGTGCGATAGCGGCAACGTAAAGTTTTCGGTAAAGGCATAAATTAAGCTAAACGTGAGTTCATTGTGATGGAATTGGCGATGGATCGGGTCATTTCGCATGTAGCGAAGCGTATCGTTCATCCAGCCCATGTTCCACTTCAACGAGAAGCCAAGGCCACCGAACTCCGTCGGACGGCTTACACCTGGCCAAGCGGTCGATTCCTCTGCGATGGTCAACACGCCAGGATGATGCGCATGGGCTTGGACATTGAACTCGCGAAGCAGATGGATCGCTTCGAGATTTTCGCGACCGCCATGGACGTTGGGTAACCACTCGCCTTGCTTTCTGGAGTAATCCAGATAGAGCATTGAGGCCACCGCGTCTACTCGCAGACCGTCGATATGGTACTTTTCAAGCCAGAACAATGCGTTCGAGATCAAGAAATTGCGAACTTCATTGCGTCCGAAATTGAAGATCATTGTTCCCCAGTCCGGATGCTCCCCTTGCCGAGGGTCTGCATGTTCGTACAACGCGGAACCGTCGAACTGCCTCAGACCGTGTGCGTCCTTGGGGAAGTGAGCAGGTACCCAATCGATGATGACGCCAATATTGTTTTGGTGGCAATGATCGACAAAATACATAAAGTCTTCGGGTGTGCCGTATCGGCTGGTCGCCGAGAAATAGCCGACCGTCTGATAGCCCCATGAGCCGGTGAACGGATGCTCTGACACAGGCATCAGCTCGAGGTGTGTGAAGCCCATCTCCTTGCAATACTGAACCAATTGATGCGCCAACTCACGATAGTTCATCCAGCCATGGACACCCTTTTCGCATTTTCGCCACGAGCCCAAGTGGACTTCGTATACCGACATCGGCTTTTCGAGTTGGTTTTCGTTCTTGCGTCGCTCGAGCCACGAGGAATCTTGCCATTGGTACTCGTCAAGCGACGTTACAATCGAAGCGGTGCGCGGTGGCAGTTCAGCAAAGAAGCCATACGGGTCGGTCTTGTCGACAACTTGACCGTCTAGCATACGAACTCGGTACTTGTATTTTTGTCCGTTGCCAATCTCCGGTACGAACAGTTCCCAGATTCCGGACGGAATTTGTTTCTGCATGCAGTGTGAGCGACCGTCCCAGTGATTGAAGTCACCGATCACTTGAACGCTTTGTGCATTCGGCGCCCAAACGGCGAAATTAACCCCGGACTGGCCATTGACCTCTCGAACATGCGAGCCAAGCTTTTCGTAGATCTTCCAATGCTGCCCGGCATTGAATAGGTACCGGTCAAAGTCGCTGATCATGCTTGGTACCGCGTATGGATCTTGCATTTCGATTGTCTTTCCGCTCGAATTCGATAGTCGAAATCGGTATTGTGGAGGAGTGGAATCTTGCTGTGGCATCAGCCCTTCGTACAGCCCGGATGGATGAATGCGACGCATCGGTCGAGTTGCCGAATTGCGTTCATCAAGCAACCACGCCTGATCGAAGCCTGGAAAATAGCCTCGGACAGCGACAGCATTTTTGCCGTCAACGTGGATTGCATGAGGCCCCAACACGCTTTGTGGGTCCGCAGTCACGCCATCGATTAAGCTGGTCAAGGAATTCAGGTTGATCTGGGTATGCACAATTTCTCCAATGGTTATACCGAATGATGATGATTAGGTGTATCGCTGAGTTAGCCGGAGCACGGATCCAACTAACGGCGCGTTGCTCTTTTGCTGGGGTCGAGCAGAAAGAGACAACGCAAGAATGATTCCAGCCATTCGTCTAGGGCGACAATGCCGTCCCAAACTCGAGTGCAAAGCAAGAGTGGCCCACGACAAAGCAGTTGGATAGGGAAAAACGCAATCGACAGGAATTTCTTCAACAAAGGTGTAGAATTACCTTGAAAAGATGCTGTCGCAATGACTGTGCCCCGGTTTGAATCGTTGTGTTTCGTCACGTCCTGGCTTACGGCGAACGGCACATCGAATGTGCCTACTCCATTGGCAGGTGGCGTATCGACGTATACTCGCTGGTATTGGCTTGTCGAGAGTTTGGTTCGTACGCTGTCAGCCGTTCTGGCGCGACGGTGCGTTGTTTGCACGGTATTAGTTTGTAATGCGGATTCTTTGGTGGGCGCTACGCAAGCAACTTGAGACTGCTTGAACGAACTCTCACCCGCATTCGTCCGATTGGATTTTTTGGACGCCAAAGGTTCGTCTTGAGTTTCCGTCGCTCCCTCCTGAGCCATCCAACGGCATTGCACCTGATGGTAAGCCAGTGCTCGATCGATACGACGCCAAACGTCGGCGTTTCGAATGGGTTGAACCGCACCAAAATGCTCCCAAGAGTAGTCATTGTCCCGCCATTCCGTTAGACCATACTGCAGCCCTCGGCTAACGTAACGACTGGTTGTCACTAATGTGACACGACTGGGTTGCTCCAAAGCCTCAAGCCCTCGCAGCACAGCTATCAGTGCCGATCGGTCTGGGGCACAGGCGGTTTCTTGATCGGTGGCTTCGATTCGTTCGCCTGAGACGAGATCCTCGAGAACGAATCGCCACCGACCGCGTTGTGAACCCGCGCTCTCGCCGTTGGCAGAGACATTGCCATCGCAGAAGAGTAGGAAATGCGGTTTAGGGGCAGTCATAACCAAGTCTCGTTGATGCAGGTTCCGTTCGTCTGCCTAAGCTTGCGCGGTAACTCGAATCGTGCGAGATTATCGGTTAGAAAAAATAGATCATTTCAAGGAGAGCTTGCGCTTTGAGTTGAAGCTAGTGTTTATGACGACTGCGTAACTTGGTTCTTAGAAAAGAACGCGCAATGAACCATGGCTTCGTTATGCTTCAAGTCCTGTACTTTTCAAGTCCTTTACTTGGAGTCGATGCCACCGTACTTGGGGACGTTTGGCTCCTTGATATCCTTGAGCAACCGAACGATGATCTTGTCGGTAGTCATGCCTTCGGCTTGCGCTTGGAAATTCGTACTCAATCGATGGCGAAGCACTGGAATCGCAATCTTTCGAATGTCTTCGATGCCAACGCTGAATCGACCGTCCATCGCTGCGATGGCCTTGCCTGCATGAATCAAGAACTGCCCCGCCCGCGGACCAGCCCCGAAATCCAGCAGCTCGCGAACGACCTCGGGCGCATCTGGCTCATTCGGACGCGTCGAACGAACCAAGGACACAACGTACTTTACTATGAATGGACTGACTGCAACGCTCATCACAAGCTTCTGAATGTTCATAATCGCACGAGCCGACAACACCTTGCTGACTTCTGGCTTTTCGCTGCGTGTGGTCGAGGTCAGAATCTTTTCTTCCTCGTCGGCACTAGGATATCCGACCTTGATATTGAACATGAATCGGTCTAGTTGCGCTTCGGGCAGCGGATAAGTTCCCTCTTGCTCGATGGGGTTCTGGGTCGCGATAGCGAAAAACGGTTCGGGTAGTTGGTAGGTATTTCGTCCTACCGTGATTTCACGTTCCTGCATGGCCTGTAGCAATGCGGCCTGCGTTTTGGGAGGTGTTCGATTGATTTCGTCGGCGAGAAGGATATTTGTAAAAATCGGGCCTTCCACGAATCGAAATTCGCGTTTTCCCTGCGAGTCTTCTTCAAGAACATTCGTTCCCGTGATGTCGGACGGCATCAAGTCCGGCGTGAACTGAATGCGTTTGAAATTGACATCCAAAATCTTAGCCAACGAAGAGACCATCAACGTTTTTGCAAGGCCAGGCACTCCTTCTAGCAAACAATGCCCCTTTGTGAAGATGGCAGCGAAGAGCTGTTCGATGACTTCGTCCTGGCCGACGATCATTTTGCTCAGCTCGCTCCGCATTTGATCCCGATGCTCTCGGAACTCACGCAACAAATCCCCGATGCTCTTGGCCGGTTTTCCAGTGGGTGCGTTTGACACGTTTTGCGAGACTTTTGGTGCGAGGTTTGTTTTGCAATGAAGCGTTGTATCGATCTTGACGTAAGCGGTCTATTGTCATGGTACGATGCAAACCAAGCAAGTAGTCAATGCCGCGCATTCAGAACAGCGGACGGTTGACCAAAAGGACGAGCTTCGATCTATTGTTTGCCTGAAAAAGCCGACCACCGATTGGAGTTAAGATATGGACCAGGAAACAACCGTTGTTGTGCCGAATGAGCGTGTCCTCGCGATGCGGGATGCGGTATTGGGACAAGTCGATTTTGCTCGCCGCTATACACTGGATCTACTAGAGAATATTCCTGAATCGCTTTGGCCGGTTGTTCCGCCCGGCGCCACTTCGCATATCGCTTGGCAAGTCGGGCACTTGGCCGTTTCTCAATATGGTCTCATGCTCTTTAGGCAACGTGGACGCGCGGAGGGGGATTTGGACCTCATGCCGGGTTGGCTTCGAAAACGATTTGGTCGTGGAAGTGTTCCGCCGACGGATTTGAGCGAGATACCATCTAAGGCGTCGTTGCTTGAATGTTTGGAAAAGATCCACAATGCATCGATGGCGGCATTGCCGGGCTTCTCGGTAGAGCAGCTTCTGGAACCTACCGAGATGCCATACGCGGTTCACCCAATCAAGCTTGGAGCACTCCTGTTTTGTCCGTTGCACGAATCGATTCACTCAGGACAAATCGGTCTACTGCGTAGAATGCATGGTTTAGCGCCGGTTCGTTAGTGGCGAGTGCCAGATGAATTCTGACCGTACGACGGACTTCCAAGTCCGCCGAAACGCACGACGGACAAGGTGTCCATCGTACATCGGGAAAGGAATTGTGATTGCTAGCAATCACAACCGGTGTAATTGGTATTTTCCAAAAACGGCAAGTGGGCCACAATATTTTAAATCACCGTTCCATACCAACGACCAAGGGATGGGTCGCCATGTCGAAAACAACTACCGAGCCGAACGAAGATACGCAAACGTTTGGGGCAAAAGACTTTTTTGGTTACTTTTGCTTCCGCTTGTTGGTTTGCGTAGTACACGTCTTATCACTAGAACGCTGTGACCGCTATTGCCGGATACTGGCACGCATTCTTTGCACGAGGATTCCGGTACGCCAATCGTTGATTCGCGAAAATCTGCAGTTGATTTTTCCTGAGTGGCAGCCAGACCACGCGGCGGAAGTCACAGAGAAAATGTGGAGCCACTTGTTGTTGATGGCTTGTGAAATCGCGCAAGCACCACGCAAAGTGCACCGTGAAAACTGGCATGAACACTTTTATATTCCCGATCGCCGTTACATTCTCAAGATCGTGATGGATACCAGGACAACCGTATTGGTTTCGGCTCATTTCGTGAATTTCGAATTGGCAGGTTTTTTGACAGGGCTGTTTGGAGTGGCAACGACAACCGTCGCGAGGCCGCTCGACAATGGCTTTATACACAACTACATCATGCATTTTCGTTCGCTGGGCGGTCAATATTTCTTGCCCAAGGAGGGAAGTTCGCCGCAGATTCAAGAGTTGTTGAGCAACAATGGAAATCTGACGTTGCTGGCGGACCAGCATGCTGGCCCCAAGGGTTGTTGGGTCGATTTCATGGGAAAACCCGCGTCATGCCACAAGGGGCTTGCATTGTTCACGCTTTCAAGCGGAGCACCGATGATTGTTTGCTGCAACGTTAGAACCGGTGGTCCATTGAGTTTCGAGTTAGCCGTGATGGGGATCGCTGACCCCGTGGAGGGTGGTGATAACTTGAGCAGCGTCGCTTCGTTGACCCGATGGTACAATCAGTGCCTGGAATCGATTATTCGATTGTTTCCGGAACAGTATTGGTGGGTTCATCGCCGCTGGAGAGAACCGCCACCTCAACGTCGCTCCAGTAAAGCCGCTTAAGCAATGACCAGAATTTACGAAGGCCTTGGCCTTTCCTGTATGTATCCAGAAAACTGGACCATCACGGAGGATACTGACGAAGCTCGTGTGGTGGGATTCACCATCGAGAGCCCAACGTCTGCTTTCATGACTGTCACGCAGTACCCATGGACGGTGGCTCCGCGCGAAGCGTTGGAACAAGCGCAGGACATCATGAAATCCGAGTACGACAACCTCGAATACGACGAAGTCGACCCGCAACTCGAGCACGAGGGTCGACCACTCGCCGACAGTCGGGCTGGCGATGCTCATTTCTACTATTTGGATCTACTCGTCGTTTCCAGGTTCGTCGCGTTCACCGTCGATCGCAAGACATTTCTTGTCCAGATCCAGGCGGAAGATCGTGACTTTCAAGAATTAGAGATGGTTTTCAAGGCGATGATGGTAAGCATGTTGAAATCGATTCGTGTTGAGTCAAAAAGAGATAATCCCTAGCCATTGAGGGCTGTGTGTCGATGACCGAGACAGTGATCATCTCTGCGAATCCGAAGTCGGGAGCCTTTAGTCGGCACGGCCTGGTCGTCGAACTACAAAAAGAGATTGAATCACTGGGTTTTTTATGCGAAATGCACACGAACCTGGACCAAATGGCTAGCCGATGTGCTGAGCTGGCCAACGCCGGCAGCTTGCGAGTGGTGGTCGCAGCCGGAGGGGACGGAACCGCGTCGCGGGTCGCAAGCTTGATCCCGCAAGACATACCGTTGGCCCTGTTTCCGACCGGTTCAGAGAATCTGCTCGCTAAGTTTTTTTCAATTGTGGCGGATCCAAAAGCGTGTGCGCAAGCGATTGGCAAGCTTCGGACCAAGCCGATTGACGTGATGACGGTCAACGATCGTGTGTTTTTGTTGATGGCCAGTATCGGCTTCGATGCAGAAGTCGTCCGAACGGTTCATCAATCGCGGCGATCGCATGTTTCCAAGCTGACGTATTTGTTGGCGATTTGCAAAACGCTATTTCGATATCGCTGGCCCGCGATGAATGTATCGATCAAGGATGAAAATGGACGCGTGCTAGAGGACGTCACTGGCGGATGGGTCTTTGTATTTAATGTTCCCCGCTACGCAGCTGGCCTACCCATTATGCCGGACGCAATCGAAAACGATGGCTACCTGGACGTGGGAGTGTTTGAGCAAGGTGGGTTGATGCGAAACATGTGGTACTACTGGAATGTCATTCGCGGCAAGCACTGTGCGATGAAGCAGTGGCGGCGCTTTCATGCGCATTCAATTCAGATCGAATTGCCAAAAACGGCGAACACAAAAAGGTCGCAGACATCATGCCAAGCGGACGGAGACTGGGTTTGCGAACTACCGGTGAACATCTCCATTGTGCCTCGCACGTTAAGAATCGTTGCGTGAGCCTTTCGCGAGAAACAAAAAAATGCTTTAGTAGCCGGTCAGACCACAAGAACAAAAAATCCACAATGTGCGCCCACAACGCCCCCGAAAAGCAAAGGACGGAAATGAATCGAGACAAAAAGGCGACGCTTATACCATTTGTTTTGCTATCCGCCATTGTCGCGATCCTTTCGAATTCAGCCCCAACGAAAGCAGACGGCAAAGAAAAGCTGTTAGTGCGAAGCGTCGTGTATGGCGACAAGAACCATCCAGTCCCAGATGTAGGTGTCGTTCTCGTCTACGCTCCGATTTTCGAATCTGAGCCATGGACAATTGTCGATCGAACTAGGGCGAATAACCTGGGAGAGTTCCAGTTTGAAAGTCCTTCGGGGCTAGATCTCGTACTGGGGGAGCTGCGCATTGTTTTGCTAGCAACTGGCGATACGGGTGCCGTGATTTATAGTTTTCAAGAAAAACCCGACCGAGATGGTAGAGGGGCGCCCAAACCAACGGGATACTTCGCTCCAAAACGAAACAGGCTGTTTTTGACGGTTCGAGATTTATCGGGTGCACCGGTTGTCGGAGCCGAAGTAATTCGAATTGGTCGAGAAGGTGGAGGTATCGACTTTAGGGGCTTTAGATCCATTCCAGAGCTCGCAATTCGAAAGTCCGATGCGGAAGGAAAGATTGAAGTCGACTTCTGCTCGATCGCTGATCGTGAGTTCTCGATTTTTACGCCCAAGAAAGTTGAGGTGGAGATTGCTCACCCTAAGTACATGAAAAGTCAAGTCTTCTGCAAAAACTTGGATCCCGCAACGGGTGAATGCGACGTGGATGTCACTTTAGAAGAAGGAGAAGTCGTTGGCCTCCGATTGGACGACTTGCGAATCGAAAATCGCGACGATCCCATTCGAGTCGTCGTTGATGGAACAGTTATCACTTTGGATACGAAGAAGGTAGCTGAAGTCATGATTCCACCGAATTCTAAGGCCAATGGCTATTGGCTGAGTTATGGCGATGGCAAGAATCACTACGAGATAGCCCGTTCGTTTTCTAACCTAAAAACACGTGAGCTAACCATCACCGTGTGTTCAAGGCAGGCCGTGCGAGGAATAGTGAAGAATCGGACAACAGGCGAAGCAGTTGCAAACCGCGTCGTTGTTGCAACATCAAAATATCCACATGAATTCTACCTCTCTGCTAGGACTGGAAAGGACGGATCGTTTCGAATCCTAATACCAAAACTCGACGGCGAGGTTACTATTGGAGTGCGAGAAGATTCGACAATCGAGTTACAAGTCATGTCGAAATTTCACTGGACAGTAGTACCAAACCAGATCGTATTGGAATTGGACAAATAGTCCGTTCGGCACTCGACGGGCCATTCCAGGTGGGCAAGGCGTCTAACACATCTGCGTGGACACCATCTATTTAACGACCATGCATCATTGCATTTGGCCTGAGAAATGATTTACGCCCCCCAACCTTGGCTCCTAGAGTTTCTAGGTCGGAGAAATCGGAGTGGCCTATGGGGGGTTATGAATCTGCGTCATGTCCCGGGCAAAACGCCAATGCGTGAATCAACAGACTGAGAGATGCAATTAGAAGGGCACACTAATCGCGAACCTACTGCTGACTGCATCAATGCTAGGCTACAATGCTACGCCTAGAAGGCGTTAGGGTCGCTAAATTTGAAATCCACCTTCCTTATCAGCCAAAAAAGAGATGACTTCATGCACTATCTAGTCATGCCGCTGGGAAGCGCAGGCGATGTCCATCCATTTGTCGGCCTAGCACTTGAGCTTAAGCGACGCGGCCATCAGGTTACTCTTGCCACAAACGGTTACTTCGCCGACTTGGCCGAACGTTTTGGTTTGGACTTTATCGAGATCGGTTCCGCAGAAGTCTTTCACGCCGGAATCCAGAACCCAGACCTGTGGCACCCCTTTCGAGCGTTTCCCTATCTCTATCGCGAAATGATCGAACCGACGGTTCGACCGCAGTATGAGATTGTCGCCCAGCAGTTTGCGCAAGGGCCAACGACGGTCATTGCCAATTGCTTTGGTTTTGGTGCACTTTGTGCGCAGGAAAAGCTTGGAGTAAAAGTTGTTACGGTTCATTTGCAACCGATCATGCTTTGGAGTCGGATTCGGCCACCGAAGTTGCCTGGCGTGAAGGGGCCGAGATGGCTTCAACAACAGATGTTTCAGATCGCTCAGCGATTGGTGATTGATCCCGCGGTACGGCCAACCTTGACTGCCTTTCGAGCCGAGCTCGGACTCAAGCCAGTTAAGCAAGTCATGAATTGGTGGCACTCGGAGACGATGCTGCTATGCCTATTTCCTGAGTGGTATTGTCCGCCGCAATCGGACTGGCCGGGTCCGCATATGCAAACGGACTTTCCTCTTTGGGACGAACGAGGAACCGACCAACAGACCTTTTCACCTGAAGAGAGCCGAGCGCTGGAGCCATTTCTGAAGAGCGGACCGCCACCGATAGCGTTTACTCCAGGGTCCGCAAATATTTTCGGTCACAATTTCTTTCGGACGGCGGTCGCTGCCTGCGAGCGAAACGGATATCGAGCGATCTTCCTGACTCGATTCAAGGAACAGATTCCCCTTTCTTTGCCCGCGACCATTTTGCATGTGCCCTTTGCTCCGTTGAGTTTGCTTCTGCCGCGTTGCGCAGCCTTTGTTCATCACGGAGGGATAGGATCGGCGGCACAAGCCATGGGAGCTGGAATACCGCAGCTCATTCGCCCACAAGCACACGATCAATTCGACAATGCAATGCGAATCGTGGAACAAGGGATCGGCGGCATTCTCAAGCCATCGCGCTTCACAACGCGAGCTTTAGCTGCAAAACTAAAAGCCATTATTGATACAGAAGCGTTGACGAATCAATGCAAAAAGCTGACGTCAGCGATTGAGAAGTCTCGCGGATTGAATCAAGCGGTAAATGGAATAGAATTGCTAGCACATGCGACTCCATGACTAGACACGCTGTAAAAACATGTCCGATAGTAAAAAGTTACGAATTCCCAATGCGCCCGTAATGCTACCTATCGGAAACGCTATGCAAGCAACGCACCTCTACTTCGAAGAAAACGAATCATTAAACGCTTGCGAAGTAACCGCTTGCTTCTTTCCTGGTGTTTCGAAAACGCTTTCAGGGTCGGCTAGATTTGATTTCCAATCAAAATCGTACAGTTGGGAACGAGTAACTCGAACAACTTCTCCTTCACTCGCAATTTGTTCGCGAAGATTCCGAATTCTAGTCGGAACGAAGCCTTCTTTCAATTTCCCCCAGCTCGTTTCGATTTCATTGAAGACGATTTTTCCCTTCTTGGCAAACTTCTCATTGGGATTTTTCGGACAAACATACCTACATAAAACAGGCATATGTCCCTTTCTTTTGTCGAAGTAAACCTGAACATTAAAACCTGCAACTCCAAAGGCCCACTCCCCGCGAACCATATTGTCGGTTTCTTGGGAAGCACGAAGTTTCTTTTCCTGAAAAATCTCCATCCAGTAAAGAGACGTCGCCCGCCCCTTTTCTATACTACCCAAGTCAGCAACACTGAGACACCAGACATCAACCGGTACAAACACCTCTATCGGGTCTCTCCTGGCTCTCACGATCTCCTGATTGACTTCATAGTCCTCCTTGAACAATCGTGCCTTTTCGCCATTAGTGAACTGAGATGACCAAGCAAACGACGTCCTGGAACCTTCGAGAAGGTTTATCACCCGCCAGTCTCGCCTAAGCAGTCTTTTGCTAAAGTCCTCCGCAAGACAAAAATCTATGTTGTAGTGTTCCGAAAACGAATCATCCAACGTGTTTGCTTCGCATTCCATTGATCCACGGCATTGATACTTAGAAAAACTATCCCGATTTGCCACGAAATTCAGAACGCAATCAACGACAACTGAATCGTCACAATCGTTAAAAACGGATTGAGCAACAGCGGATGCATCACGTACAAGGACTAACACAACAAAAAAATACCCGATCACACATCCGCTGTGCGTAAGTTTATCAATCATCTCAGCTTGCCTTACAAACGAACTTACATTTCCTCTAGAAATCAACGCATTTGGGTGCTAGATATCTAGTTGTCACCAACCGGGCCTTGCGGCGGAGGAGTTCCAGGGCATGGACCATACGTTTTTGCTTCTATTTCGAACGCATGTGATATAATCTGTCCTGGAGTTGTTAGGCAAGTCTTTAGTCCGGTCATGATATCGAAATGACAGTCATGTCTGCATTTACCGACGCTATAGCAAATAAAGCCATCTTTCAGTTCGGCCAAAATTCCCTCAGAAGAATCCTCAGTTCCTGTCGCCCTTCGATGTACATCCTGATTCCATTCACAGTCTGTCAAAGACTGATGTGTGATCTCCGGATCGGGATAGCAGTTGTCGTTGGTTATGCATTCGTAGGTTTCGCATCCAGGCGTAGCGGCTTGATAAGGCCCGAATAGATCGTGACATGTTTTGTACTCGATCCTTACACATAATGCGGCCGTTGGTGCCGGCGGGGGCTGCTGGGCGCCCAATTCTATCCAAGATGTCAATACAAGACACAAGCCCGCAACAGTAGTTCTTACAGACAACATTCGACTAACCTCCGATGATAGTAACGGAACCAATCTTCACTCTATCTGACGCTTCCTCAACCCTACCGAATACTTCAATGCGATCTAAAGTTGAGATGAGTTCAGGGGAGCACGTTGGAACATAAATTTTCAGCCTTCCGACTGTAGCCGCCGAAGAAACACTCAGCGGAATCACTTCATTTCTGCTATCGTATCCGACCAAATCGATTGCCTGATAGCGATTCAAGGACTCTCCCGATACACATATCCGCAATAGGCCCTCACGCAACCGCACGAAGTCACATCTCTCCGGCATTACTCGAATCGCAGAAGTCGAACGCAAATCAAGCTTTACGTTAACTGCAAAAGAGCTTCCTTTAAGTCGTACCGATTCCGAAAAACTTGATCGTTGAACCTTTTCTCCCGCATTCTCACATTCGAACGTGAAAAAGAAGTTCTCATCCCGCTTTATGAAGGCGGGTCGCATTACAATCGAGCCCAATGCTTCACACTCGATTTTTCTTGCGTCTCCGACAAGCTGCAGCATAGACGCTGGTACTTCTGCTGGAATCTCGAACTTCGAAATAGTCTTTACCGAATCAAGGTCAATAACTTTAGACTTATCCAGCTTTATCGGCGTCACAAACTTACAATACAATACGATTACCCAACGCGACTCGGCTGACTCCACTAGCGTCAACGTCCGTGATGAATCTTCACCTGAAAAATCCGCCTTAAGGGTAATGGGAATTTCAACATTACCATCTAACGGCAACTCGGATTTCACATTATCCACAAACATGCAACCGCACGAAACCGAGATCTTTTCGAACTTTACCAGACGACCACATTTGTTGTGGATATTAAGTTTTATCTTTGCAGGTATTCCTGGCACAAGATCCGCAATTTCAACATTCGCAATTTCACCCGGGCCAAGCAGCGTCACATCGTAACTAAGGTCATTCGCGCTACACTTGCTCAGGAAACATGCTGTCAGCAGAACCGAAAAAACCCCATGGTAGCAAGGTAGCGAGGTAGCGAGGTAGCAAGGTAGCAAGCGGACATCGTTATCTCCGGCACACGATCGTTGAATTTTCAACTAGAGTAGCGATTGGATTTACTTGTCGCCAGTGGTCCGACCAAAATTTTTGCGTTTTCTTATTCCCTGGCATTTTGGAGTTTCGGGTGTTATTTTGACGCGCCGCCTCGGCAGCCTAAAACAGTTAAGAAAAGTACATTCAGAACTCTGGTTTGAATGCATTGACTGAGCGTCCTAGATCGACATTAGCCATCAAAGGCCAATGAACTCTTGCCGTTCGGGGCCAGGGTCCGAGACGGAATGCCCCAAGGGCGTTGGACGCCTTATTCTCGCAAGGGCCGTATAAAGCGGCCATAGAGTTGATGAGTCTCACCGCCAAGATGTCCGGGTGAATAGGCAATCCGCCTTTGAGTTTGCTTCTGCCGCCTCCACAATCCCATGCGGATTTGCAACAAGGTACGATATGCGGCTTGGGCTAGGTTGGTAATGAACTAGTGCTGTAGCAAATTGGGCATGAGCGAAAAAACTGCCAAACTGCTGTAGCCCGTCGCTCCGGGTGAATAAACTCGGCGGCTAAGCTGCCTTATTTCCTTGAGCGGCACCCTCTTTCAAGCTAGCTTTCTTGGCTCGGATCTTTTCGCGGAGCTCCCGAATTCGCTGACGCTTCTGCGACTCGATTTGCTGTTTCTTGACGTGCTGAACCAGTAGATCTTGCAATCGATCTCGCAGCAAGATGGATAGCGAGAGCAGGCAACGCATGGCTACGAATACCACGAATGCCCAAAGCAGCCATCGCATTTGAAGTTCGCTGATCATGGACCGACTCTACGCAGCCTTTCGCTTTTGCTCGTTTGCTAGCACTTGTTTTAGGCGATCAAACTCTTCGATGCTGGTGAAGTGGATGGTAATTCGACCGCGTCCTCGGCTGGTTTGGCTAATGTCAACGCGGGTACCTAGATGCATCTTCATTTCGTTTTCTAGAGCTGCCAAATGACTCGTCTTCGAAGCCTTGCGCCGTGGTGTTGCGTCCAGGTATCCTTCCTCCGAGGCAGCTGCAGCTGCGATCGCTTCCGCTACCCTCGCTTCGGTTTCACGTACGCTCCATCCCTCTTCTTGAATCTTCTTGAGGAAGCTGATTTGTTCGCGGATGCTTCCTAAGCTGAGCAGAGCTTTCGCATGACCGGCGGAGACTTCATCGCGTTGAACAGCATCGGTAATCGAGTCTGGCAGCTCCAGCAATCGCATCATGTTGGCGATCGTGCTTCGGTCGATCTTGAGGCGTTGTGCCAGTTCGTCCTGAGTGCATTTGTGCTCGGTAATATAGCGTTTGAACGAGAGCGCTTTTTCGATGGCGTTGAGGTCCTTGCGCTGGAGGTTTTCGATGATTGCAAGTTCCGCGACGAGGCGGTCGTCTGCGAGTCGAACCTCGGCGCGAATGGTTGGTAAGCCAGCCAGCACGGTCGCTCGCAAGCGTCGCTCGCCACTGATCAGCTGGTAGCGTTCGCCGACACGTCGGACCAAGATCGGTTGGAGTTGCTTGTGCTCCTTGAGCGATTCGGCAAGCGATTCGAGTTCGGACGGATTGAATTGGCGACGGGGCTGAAACGGGTTGGCGTCGATCAAGCTGGTCGCGATATCGAGCGTCGTCGTGGAGCCCGCGCTTTCGTTCTGGGACGGTGCCATAGGGATGACAATCGGTGACATACTCGATCGGTTCGGGGTGATGCGCCCGTGTGCTTCGCTGGCCATGGAGCGAATCGTGTCTGAACGGTTCATGGCGTTTTCTGTTTGATTTTGCGTTCCAAAGGTAGCAGCGGTAAAGCCTGTACTTCCTGCCGGAGTTTGGTTTTCGGTGGCACCCTCCTCGATTTGTGTTCCGAGCAAAGCAGCCAAACCACGTCCTAGTCGTCGATCTTTAGTCACGTTCCAATACCTCCATGCATAGTTCAATATAGGCTCGCGTCCCACGGGAACGGGGCGAATACGCGAGGACACTTTGCCCGTAGCTAGGCGCCTCGCTAATCGCTATATCGCGTGGAATCACGGTGTCAAAAACAATGTCACCAAAAAACTCTCTCACTTCGTTGTCCACCTCGTGAGTCAGCTCAAAGCGAGGATCGTGCATCGTCAGCAGGATTCCGCCAAAGGTGAGCCTGCCCGGATGTTTTTGCATTATGTCCCGAATGACGTGGATCATTTGTGTTAGACCTTCCATCGCGTAGTATTCGCATTGGATAGGCATAAGCACTTCGGAGCTGGAGGCCAACGCGGCTTGGGTTAGTTCCCCGAGCGACGGTGGGCAATCGACGAAGACGGCATCGTAGCCACTCATTGCAGCTTCAAGATGTTGCTTGAGCAAGTCTCCCTGGGACACCTCACCCTTTGCCAAACGATCGACGTCTTGAAAAGATCGGCAGCCGGGCATCAAGAATAAGTTAGGTTGCTGTGTTTCCAGGATGCTTTCGCGGATCGGCGAGTCGATCAGGAGCGGATGGCGTTGTGCGGGTTGTTGCCCCAGTCCGCTGGTGGCGTTGCATTGTGGATCGAGATCGACGACCAGGGTTTTATTGGCGGATTTTGCCATAGCCCAAGCCAGGTTGATGGCCGTTGTCGTTTTACCGACGCCACCTTTCTGGTTTGCTATGCAAAAAACACGGGCCATTTGGAAGTTCGCAGTGGATTTAAAATGTTAATTTGGGGGATTCTGAGTCGACCATACGAAAAAAGCGGTTGTTGCGCAAATAGCAGTTCCACGAAACACGGTCGATTGAATCA
>JANMNR010000343.1:0-12719 GCA_031368325.1 Pirellula sp. | reverse complement strand
CAAACGAGCGTTCCGAATTGGCCGATATACGGGCTCAATTCGCATTCGAATCCGAACAGAACGTCTCTGTGCGGCCGCCCGTTACAATCGACGAGCTTCCTTCTCAAAACCGAGTGGACTCGTGTGCCGTCGACTCTTTGGACGAAGCTTTCTCCGGTCGTGCGAAAATCGAGAGCCCGAAGACCACTCACGTTTGGGGCATTGACTACCACGTCGTGGATATGGAACAAACGCTTGACTTCCTGGAGCAAGTCATCTACACGCGCAAGCCGAGTTATGCTGTAACAGCCAATTTGAACTACGCGATGTTATGTGCCAGTAACCACCGACTCTTGGAGTTCACTTTGGATTCGGTCCTGACGCTATGCGACGGAATGCCTGTCCTGTGGCGCAGCAAACTGAACTCAACACCGCTGCCCGAACGCGTCGCCGGCGCCGACTTGATCTTTCGCTTGACGGAACGCTGCGCCGAAAGAAAACTGCGAGTGTATTTCTATGGGGCCGCTGAAGGAATTGCGGAAAAGGCGGCGTCCGCATTAAAGAAGATGTATCCCAAGCTCATCGTTGCTGGAGTCCAGTGCCCTCCGTTTCGCGATTGTAGCTCCGAGGAAATCCAAAGCCAAATCGCGAGAATCAAACAGTCCAAGCCAGACTTGCTTTTCGTTGCGCTTGGCCAACCCAAAGGAGAATTCTGGATCGAGGATCACTTGGAGGAACTAGGTGTTCCACTTACGATCCAACTGGGTGCTTCATTTGATTTTGTCGCTGGGAATTCGACTAGGGCGCCGCAGCTTATGCAAAAGTTAGGACTGGAATGGTTCCACCGAGTCCTCAAGGATCCATTCCGATTGGCACCTCGCTACATCAGTAATTTCGTCTTCTTGTTCAATGCCGTTCGACAAGAACTGATCGACAGACTTTCATAGGCCAGAAAGAAGTACTTTACGATCCGCCCAGCAACTCCATCGCTTCAAGACGCAAGTTCTTAACTGCTTTCTGAGTCTTCGAGGCACCGTCGAAATCGCTTCGCCGAACGCACTCGGTGGCTTCATTTTCAAGCATTCTTGCGCCAGCTAGGATCGACTCGATCGCATGCCAACGATCGTTGCTGATCAAGTCGATCCGCGATTCTTTTGGAGGGATGGGCGATCCAACCACAACTCCCGATGAGGCCGGCGTTTCGCCTTGCAAAACGATCCGTTGAATCTCTTGATAAAGAGGATCGCTTTTGTAATCCTCGGATGGAGCCTGCGGCAACAGTGCCTTGGGCAACGCCCGGATTGACGGATGCTCAGGTGGGTCAGGAAGCGATAACGGCTGCTGAGCCCAACCGGTGCCAAGTGCGCAAACAACCACCAAACCCAAAACCACCAAGCCAAGGCCCCCCCAACACATCCGATTGTAAATTGCCATCATTCCGTCGATTCTCCGTTGAATTCACTGACCTGTAACGGGCCAAATGCGCCCCTGCAAGTCAGAATTGTATCAAGGCGTTTCGAAGACTGAAATCGAGCTCCTAGCCGGGGTAGCCACCGCCTTGCATGTCTCGCCGTGCAATTCCGCTTGCTTGTTCCGCTTGGTGTTGTCATTTTTCAAAAATCTCAATGTATTGTTGAAAGACGTTTGGGTATAACAGAATGAAGAATTCACACCACTTTTGTATGGGGCCGATCATGAATCGCTGCAAATCTGTTTGCTCAGTTTCACTTCGATCACGAAGCCTTTTTTTAACTTTGCTCGCAATCGCGATTTTTGTTTTCAACCCATCCTTCAGTTCAGCTCAGGGAAAACGGACGGTGCTGGATGCCATCCGTGCAGTAGATGGACCGACGGAAAAGGATTTGGAGTGGGTAACGGCTTTCTTGGAGGAAAGCATCGAAAAGAACAATTCGGATTCCATGTCCAATTGTGTTCTCGCAATTGCTCAATGTCGCTTGCGACAATTCGAAGATGCGTTGAAGTCGATAGAACGAGCCAATGCCGGTGACAAAGCAAAGCTAACACGCACCACGACGGGCAAGCTTCAACTGCTGTGCGCAATCAACCTGGAGGACGGAGCTACCGCAACTAAGCTATTTCAAGATCTCTTGAACGCATGCCAACGCGAGTCAACGCCGATGGCTTTGCGAAAATCGTTTTGCGAGTGGATGGGGGAGATTATTGGTTCACTCGATTCCGTTGAATCCGAATCCCCGATCGCACTTGAGTTGCTTACCAAGGCGAAAAAGTCCCTGATCGGACTTGCTGAATCGAAACTCAGCCAGGCATTTGAAAACCAATATGCGAAATCGCATGCCAAAGCAAATGAGATTCGAAAGGTCCTTGAACGATACGCTGAACTTGGTGATGTTGGAATGCAAGAGTTGGATCGGACGATGTCCGATGAATATGAAAAGCTTGATCAAATCCTCTCGGCATCGGTCAAGGAATCGCGAGAGATGTCGAGCGAGAACCAGGCCGTCGCAAAAAGCCTTCGACAGGATATGGGCAACATCCGCGACCAAATACGCAAGAAGGATGCAGACTATGCTAAAAACGGGCCCGGCATGCCCACTCCGGTCGTTTTTCCGCAATCACAACCGATCCCTCCAAACCGCGAAGCAATCTACGTTGACCCGTTTGTCGTGCGAACAATCACCGAGTTGGTCAACAACCAACCGGTAACGCGTGTCGTACAAACCCGCCGTGACGCTCGCGACATCGAAGCGGAACGAAATGCCATTTATCAGTCGCAACTCTCCCAACATCAAACGCAGGTCAACCAATACAATGCCCAATTTGCCTTGTATAGCCAATACCAAAAGAACTTAGCGGACTGGAAGAAAACAGAAGAGCAACGTAGAAAAGTCCTGAACGAGGAACGCAAGGAACTCGAAGCTCAAGCGGTACAAATCAAAGCAAAATTAGACGAAATTGAGAACGTCAAGAAAGAAAACGCGGGAGACAACGCCGAGTTAAGGAAGTCGGTGACTCAGCTTAAAGGAGAATTGGACCTGGTGCGTTTGGTATTGAACGCGGCCAAGTCCGGAAAACCTTTCATCGCTCTTCGTCCCCAAACGATCGACAACTGGTTGATCACCGATGAGAAAAACCGGTTACTCAAGTTAGCTGCAGACAATCCATAGCACTCTTGCGACGTGTTTCGCCATTCGCACCCGAATGAGACCTAAACCTACCTTAGAGCTCGATTATGCGATTATATTGCATAGTTGATTGAGAATCAGCTAGACGCATACTCGTTTTCGGGATACAACGACGTCGACGTCTTTCGGCTATGCCTGCCGTTGTTGAATTTGTCGTTTTCCTAATATATCTCGAGGCGAAGCATGAAAAAAACACGTGGTTTCACGTTGGTGGAATTGTTGGTTGTTATTGCAATTATCGGAATTTTGGTCGGACTTTTGTTGCCGGCGGTTCAAGCAGCCCGAGAGGCAGCTCGCAGGATGCAGTGCAGCAACAATCTGAAGCAGATCGGTTTGGCCCTACATACATACCATGATGCCAACAATAAATTTCCACAGGGCTTCACCCGCTTCCATTCATGGGGATGGGCTGTGAGGATATTGCCATACATCGAGCAGAACAATCTTTACCAAAAGATGGCGACCGATAGTGGAAATTGGGGACCGATCAACAACGCCGTGAATCCGGTTCTATTGGCAACGCTTCAAACGAAGATGCCTGGATATCTTTGCCCATCGGATTCCGCACCGGAGCTCAACGACAAACGAACTTTAGGCGGGCGCCAAGTAAGCATGGGAAACTATGCGGGAGTCAACGGTAGCCTCCTATTCTTTCACTTAGGCGCTTGGTACGACGCTGAAAGCTCGCCTGGAGTTTACGTCGGTGGAAATGGCCTTTTGTTCATGGATAGCAAGATTAACTTTCGAGATATCACGGATGGCTCAAGCAACACGTTGTTGGTTGGCGAACGCGATTACAAATTCCACAACGGTGTTGTTTGGCAAGGAACAACCAATACGAATGGAGGTTATGCCAATCGCCATTTCCCCGTCAGCACAGCGGGTTTCACCGATCGCGGACGCGATCACAAGATCAATGGCTTAGACCCGAACGCATTCGGCAGCCGACACGCTGGTGGGGCGATGTTTGCTTATGGCGATGGTTCCGTTCATTTCCTATCGCAATCGATCAGCGTCTGGGACGGGGTAGAAGCCGCAAACCAACCTGTGAACCCATGGGGTGTGTTTGATCGATTGGGTGCCCGAAATGATGGATACGTTGTCGAGACTCCTGAGTAAGCCCCTTTTAGAATTTTTCGTAAAGGTTTTCGAGATGATGCATGGCCCTGTAGCGACTTTTGTCCGTTGTGTACTCTTGTTTGAGATGTGTACTTTGCTTGGCTGCGGTGGCCCTCAGTTCGGCAATGTTTCGGGAATAGTGACCTTGGACGGCAAACCACTTGCCGATATCTCCGTGCGATTTGAGGATGAAGGGGGAAGCGCAGCCATTGCGAGAACCGACAAGTCAGGCCGATATGAACTAAGGTACACTGTCGACCAGGTGGGCGCACCCGTTGGAAAGCATAAGGTCACGATCTTTACTCCGGCCCCCATGTCGGAAGGGACCGGAGAACGAGCGGCGCCTGAAATCGTGCCGGCAAAGTACAACTCCAAGTCGACCCTGACGCAGGTCGTGAAGTCGGGAACGCAAACATGCAATTTCGAACTTACGTCTAAACCATAACGACGAACCGATCTCAGCGGCGAGGGGTTAACTGAGCATGAACAACGACCAATCGATGCTCAAGACCATCTTAACGCTGTCTTTGTTTCTTCTAATCCTGGACACGCATTGCCAAGCGATCGAGGCTGCTAGGCCGAATATTGTATTCATCCTGGCGGACGATCTCGGCTATTCGGATCTTGGGTGTTATGGCTCGGAAATCGCGACACCGAATCTCGACGGCCTTGCCAATAGCGGATTGCGTTTCACACAGTTCTATAACTCGGCTCGCTGCTGGCCTACGCGAGGGGCGTTGCTAACCGGCTATTACGCGCAGCAAATCCATCGCGATTCACTGCCAGAGTTGCGTGGCGGTGTAGCGGGTGTTCGCCAACCCTGGGCAAAGCTGCTGCCTGAGCTTCTCAAGCCAGCGGGTTATCGTAGCTTTCACAGTGGCAAGTGGCACATTGACGGCAAGGTTCTTGCAGGCGGATTTGACCGTTCCTTTGAAATTAGAAGTCCGGGCAATTTCTTCACCGCCAAAGGGTCGTTTCGAGACGATTTGCCGATGAAGCCTCTTGCGGATGAAACAGGGTACTACATCACCGTCGCCACAGCCGACCATGCCATCGAGTGCTTAAAAGATCACGCGGCGAACCACGCAAACCAACCCTTCTTCCAATACATTGGCTTCCACGCCCCACACTTTCCATTGCATGGGTTGCCTGAGGATATCGCGATTTATCGGGACACATATCTAGCCGGTTGGGACAAGCTCCGCGACACACGTTTCGCTCAACAGAAGAAAATGGGGATTACCGCCACCACACTCTCAGCCCTGGAACGCGAAGTGGGGACGCCTGATGTTCAGCCCGGCGTTCTGAAGATACTTGGTCCTGGAGAAGTGAACCGCCCGTTGCCTTGGAACGAACTCAACGAACTGCAGCAGCTTTTCCAGGCAACAAAGATGGCCATCCATGCTGCAATGGTGGACCGCATGGATCGGGAAATTGGCCGCATCATCGCCCAGCTCAAAGCGATGGATGCTTTTCAAAATACGCTGATCTTGTTCGCTTCCGATAATGGCGCTAGCGCAGAGATGTTGGTACGTGATGGGGGGCATGATCCCAAGGCCGAGCCTGGCAGTGCTGCGACCTATCTGAGCCTTGGCCCTGGATTTGCTAGCGCGTGCAATACTCCGCATCGACGACACAAAACGTGGGTACATGAAGGCGGAATTAGCACGCCGCTCATCGCGCATTGGCCCTCAGGCATCGCGGCAAAAGGACAACTGCGGCACAGTCCCTCGCACGTCATCGACATTGTTCCCACCGTGCTTGAACTCGTCGGCCTAGCGAAATCGAACGATTGGAACGGAGAAGACATCCCACCCTCGCCTGGCAAAAGCCTTGCGGCGGCATTTTCGAAGGACGAAATCATCGGACGGGACAGCCTTTGGTGGCTTCATGAGGGCCACCGTGCCGTCCGTGTTGCAAATTGGAAGCTCGTAGCAACCAGGGGCGGACCTTGGGAATTATACGACCTCAAGACAGATCGCGCCGAACAGAACGATCTCGCAAAGACGATGCCAGACAAAGTAAAGGAATTGGAGCAAGCTTGGCTGCGGCAAACGGAAAGCTTCACCGAATTGGCCCGCAAGACAGTGGGCGGCAAGTAAACCGGAGCACGCTCCATCTGAAGCATTTCTTACTCGCCGCACTAGTTTGTAGTCCGGACTCAGATCAAAATAGCCGTTCAGTTTTTGATCGTGATGTGTCTACTCGATTGAGGTTTTAGCCAGATGTCATTTTTTCCTGCCGGGTTTTCCCGCGTCTGTTTTAGCGGAGTTGTAGCACTTTCTTTGTTTTCGCAACCCACGTTCGGGCAAGAGAAGTCCGCGGCGGAACTAAAGAAGGCCAAGGACTCTGGCGAAACCAAGGAAAAGAAATCCGAATCGGACAAAGACGCACCAAAGAAGGAATCAATTGTCACCACCAAGCATTCCATCGTGATCGACGGCAAGACGGTGGCCTACGAAGCCATGGCGGGCAAACTGCCGATAAAGGATGATGCCCAAAAGTCGAAGGCGGAAATGTTCTTTATCGCCTACACACGTAGTGGCGTCGCCGAGCTTGGCAAACGACCTGTGACCTTTTGTTTCAACGGTGGCCCGGGCAGCAGTAGCGTTTGGCTTCATCTCGGCATGCTCGGTCCCAAGCGAATCCGCTTCCCCGACGACGCGACCCCGTTGCGAGCTCCCTATTCACTCGAGGAAAACTCTCTGAGCATGCTCGATGTAACCGATTTGGTTTTCATCGATCCAGTGAGCACCGGTTACTCGCGCCCTGCCGAAGGGGAAGAGAAATCACAATTCCACGGCTACGAAGAAGACCTGCGAAGCGTCGGGCAGTTCATTCACGATTGGACGACGAAGTATCAGCGATGGTTGAGCCCTAAGTTTGTACTTGGAGAAAGTTACGGCGGAGTTCGCGCTGCTGGTTTGTCAGGCTACCTTCAAGATCGCTACTACATGGAACTCAATGGTGCCATCATTGTATCGGGTGTGATCAACTTCCAAACGTTACGATTCGGCGGCAGCAACGATCTTCCATACATCACGTTCTTGCCAACGTATGCAGCCACCGCTTGGTACCATAAGGTACTGCCAGCTGATTTACAAAGCCAACCGCTTGAGGCCGTGGTCAAACAAGCCGAGGAGTTCGCAAATGGACGTTATGCGGCTGGACTACTCAAGGGAACCTCGCTGCCTCCTGAGGAGTTTCGAGCGGTTGCCGAGCTGCTCTCGCGTTACACAGGATTATCGAACAGTTTCGTCACCAAGTCCAAACTGCGAATCGACCAAGATCGATTTGGCAAGGAGCTATTGCGATCCAAGAGCCGTACGGTTGGCCGATTCGATAGTCGCTATGTTGGCATCGATCGAGACGACGCAGGTGATGGTTATGAATACGACGCCAGCGGTGCAGCGATTTTTGGCCCCTTTACCGCGACGTTCAATGACTATGTTCGACGTGAGCTAGGTTTCGAAGAGAACCGCGTCTACGAGATCTTGACCGGAAGCGTACAACCTTGGAGCTACAAACGATTCGAAGGTCGCTATGTGGACGCAACCGAGACATTGCGAAAAGCGATGACGGCGAATCCATACTTGAAGGTATTTTTGGCCTGTGGCTACTACGACTTGGCAACGCCCCACTTTGCCATGATGAATACGACCGATCACTTGCTGTTGGAGCCAACGCTAAAGAACAACATTGAGTACCGTTACTATGAGGGTGGACACATGATGTACATCTACCAACCGTCGATGGTGAAGTTGCGAGAGGACTTGGTGAAGTTCTATGAAAAGGCAGTTGTCCCGATGAAGTAGAGCGTTCCCTAGTCGTCGATAAACGCCAGAGATGTGCGACCGCTTCGCGGTCGATAAACCGTGTAGACAACGAATCCGGTGGTGTTCGCTTCGCTCGACCACCGGCTATTGTCTGTAATCCCTTCGAGATATGGAATCAGGTACAAGTGATTTTGGATGTTGCCCAATTTTTCACTTGGCAGCTTACGTTACGCGGATTGCATGGGCATACAGTGTCGCCGTTGGCTCCACGTCAAACGAGGTTTTAGCCAGACCACTGGGCGTTATGTGACTAAGTTGCTTGCTGTGATATGCCACGTATCACCGTGTGGTTTTGGCGGTGTTGCGCAAGTACCCTATGAGTGAGGCGAGTTCGGAATCGGTCATCAACTCGTCGAAGTTGCCAGGCATCAATGAGAGTTTGCTGAGCTTCGCTTGTTCGATCTCGCTGAGCAAAATCCGCCGCTGCTTGCCGGTTTGATCGGTGAGCAAAAGCGACTCCGCAGTTCGATCGCTAACCAATCCGCTGACCGATTCGCCGCCATCAAATACCATGATCGTCATCTTGAACGCTTCATCGACGTTGCGATCCGGCCATAGGATATCCTCGCAAAGCCTTAGCACGCCGCGAGCTCCCACGCCCTCCAACTGTGGCCCAATCACCTTGCCCTGATCGCCAAGCTTGTGGCACGCGGCACATCGGTCTGCAAACTGCTTGGCTCCGACTTGGAGGTCGATGGCCAAGCTCTCAATCGCCGAGGCTTTGCTTTCCACGACAGCGAGCCGGTTCGAAGTAGCCGTTGCCTCGGGCCGGATCGCTTCGAGTCGCGGTTTGACGTCGGCCGACAACCCTTCCCACCAGCTCTTGGGCAAGACTCGCAGGGCATCTCGCGACAACGAGCCTCGTTCGCAAAGCGACGCGATCAGGTTAACCGCTGCGCGATGTTTCGACATTCGCAGAACTAGGCGTTCCTGATCTTGATACGAACAACGTTTGCAAACCGCATCGCCAAACTTCAGTAGCGTTTCTGGATCAAAAGCACTCCAGTCCCAATTGGGTGGCATGCCTGTGTTGACTCCAAGCATCGCAAGCAGGTCGGTCCAACGCTGTTCCAATACAAAGTCAATGAGCTCGACGATCTCAGAAGATGAGTTCTTGCTGCGATACCGGTGTATGCGATATCGACTATTCCAATCTGCATTCGGTGCCCCCAACAGCATTGAGACTTTCGCCAAGTTCTCTGGGTTGGTCGGGAAACCCGTCAACGCGAGGACCGAAACAATGCGTTCCCACCGGTCTCGAATCGGACCGGGGTTCAAGCCCGACATCGATGCTTCGCCGATGCCAATCCAAGCGTAACTGCTCGCTGAGTCGCCATCGACAACTCGCAATTGCAGGTTGGATCCGGAATGCTTTTGTAAGTCCCAGTGTACCGATTTGCCAATGTCGCTTCTGGGTGGCAGGACGCGAAAGAGCTCTTCAGCGACGTTGCCTGCTCCATCCAGCTTGACCAATGAGACATAGTTGCGTGCCGGTGACTCTTTGCTGGGCAGCCCGTTGTGGCCCACAACATAGAAATCCAGATGACTCGGTGCGACGAATGGGCTCGACGACCAAGTGCCCGTATAACTTTCACCCAAAGGAAAGCTGCTAAAGAACAAGCCTTTCTTTCGAACTTCGTTTTTGATCGCAGGCAACTCACGTGCTTCGGTCGGCCATTCTTTGCGGTCATCTGCTTTTGTTGATCGGCCATACCAATGAACCAACTGAAGACCGCCGGAGTTTTTGGCCGCAACGGCGGATTCCGCCAACCATTGATCAGCAAGATCGCCGACCATATTTTGGCAGCGCGTGAGCAAGCTACCGAGGACCTTGCCGCGTTGTTGCATTTGGCGGTTGGCAATTCGAAGCAGTTGATCGGCTCGTGCATCGGTGTCCTTTGTTGTTGAATCCAAGAGGGCGATGAACCGATCCATATTGGACTCGTCGACGACGTCGGCAATCGAAAGGGTCGTTTCCTCGAGAACGCGACGTTGAGCTGCAGTTGAATCCACTATTGCGGCTTGCCTTTCACAGAGTGAAAGCACACCTGCGGCAGCCCTCGAGTCTTTGAGTGAAAGAAAAACGCGAGTGAGCGCCCGAACAACGGGCGAGTCGATTGAGAAAGAGCTCGATTCCGATGTGGACTCAACAAAGCTATTGGCAGAGCAGAGCTTTGTCACAGCTCGATCGTAGTCAGCTGCGTCACGCTCTCGCATTCTGGATAGAATGTCGCGTGCGGCAATGACAATCGATTGATAAAGTACCGGGTCCGCTTGATGATCTATTTGAACGATCTGACGAAGAACCAAGCTAGGCTCGTCAATGTCAGACGTCCATATGGATTCGTTGAGGCGGTAGGCCTGCATGGCAGTTGGCAACGGCTTGAAAGCGGTGCTCGATTTGGCGTCTGCTGGATTGATGGTATCGCCGCCACCGATCCAGCGGATGCGCCAGATGCGACCGCTCTTTCGATCACGGTCTGGGTGATCGAGGGGTACCTCATAGTGGCCGATGACTTTGTTGTAGAAGTCGGCGACATACAAACAGCCATCGGGCCCGAATTGCAAATCGACAGGTCGGAACCATGGGTCGTCGCTGGTAAGCAGATCGGGCATGGCGTTGGCTTTGGCCGTGACACCGCTATAGGTCAGGTGATTGCGATTGATGCGACAGGTCATGACGTTGCCGCTCAGGAAGTCATCTTCAAACGCTGGAGGGAAACGGGAATCCTTGGTGTGAGCGAGTCCGCTGATTGCAGTGCTGCCATGCAGGTGCTCCATCATGGGTGGCACAAACCCAAGCCCATCATCAGGCCGGCCAAAGCTCGGATAGCAACCGCCGCGAACCAGTTGCGAGATCGGTTTGCTGTGGCAATCGGCTGCGTACCAGAATCCCCATTTGTCCTGAGCCATGCCGAATGGGTTCACTTGTCCCTGCGTAAAGAGTTCGACACGTGAACCATCGGGTTTGAATCGAAAGACATTGCCAGAGGTCATTGAGATGGAATGCCCGTCCTTGCCTTGGACCTTCGATTGGTTGTTGAATCCATGGCATGCGTAGACCCAGCCATCGCTGCCCAGTCGTAGCGAATTGACCATCCCGTGCGTATCTCGGCTGGTATCGAAGGGCCCGAGCAACACTTCTCGTGTATCGCAAACGCCGTCACGGTCAGTGTCCCGTAGATAGTAGATGTTCGGAATCGAGAAACAGAGTACTCCGTCCCCAAATGGCAGGAGACCGATTGGGATGTTCAGGCCATCGGCGAAGACTCGTGAGCTTTCGTAGCTGCCGTCATGGTCCGTGTCTTCAAGTACAACGACCGCATCAGTTCCTTTTTCGTCTGGTTTGGCAGGAAACGGGTACTGGGTAGATTGGGTAATCCAGAGTCGACCTTTTGCATCGAAAGCCATGTTCATCGGTTTGGTGATAGCAGGTTCGGCGGCGACGAGTTCGACCTGAAATCCATCGGGAACATGGAAGCCAGCAAGTTCGTGGGCGGGGGATCGGAGGGGCGTCGCACGGATTGTTTGTCCAAAGATCTCCGGTGCCGTGGTCGGTTCGGTCGGAGTGAATCGATCTCGAGGGATCGGTTCGGCAGCGAACGCGTTGGGGGAAGCTGGGGCTGCGAGAAGGCAACCGAGAATCAACCAAACGTTGCGTGAAATCATGGCGGGTCCGAAGGTGGGAGGAATCAGATTTGAGATTTGAGATTTAGTAGCTGGGATCTGAGGCCTGGGAGCTGGGATTGGTAAATCTGATACTTGAAATTTGGGAGGGATACGGGCTTTGTGGGAGCCGGAGGGCAATTTTGAACAAAACACTTCGCTCATTCTACTCAAAAATTTCTGAAAAAACTAAAGTCCGGATCGGCTGAGGTTGCCCTATGAAAGTTCTTTTGTGTATTCAGTAAGCGAGATATGTCCCAACCTAGACCTAAGCGAGGCTACGCATGATCCGACAAAAGTCCCGGCTCCTCTCATTTGTCCTACCTGCCTCACTAGTCCTGAACAGTTCTATGGTTATGGGTCAGATGGGTGGCGGAGCGCCGGGGGGTGGTGCGCCAGCGTTCGTCGATCCGAAGTTCAGTGACAAGCTTTATGAGAATGGTGGTCCACAGGGAAGGGAGACCAAAGACGGTGCAATCATTCTGTCGGTGACCATCGAGGGCAACAGCAGCGTTTCGCAAAACTTCATTCTATCGACGATGCAGTCACGCGAGGATCGAACCTTTGACAAGGAGACATTCAATCGCGACATCAGCACGCTCTATCGAACCAATCTCTTCAAGAAGATCACGCCGTATTTCACCGAGACAGCCGACGGAGTTCACGTTCGATTGATCGTGGACGAACGGCCCATCATCAAAAACGTCATCTACCGCGGCAATAAACGGCTAGAAGACCGTCAGTTGAGCAAACACTCAGGCATCCAAAAAGGTGACCCGCTTGACCCCATCTCGCTCAACTCGGCCAAGTCGCGGCTCATTGAACTGTATCAAGACAAGGGAATGAACCAGGTTGATATTCAAATTGAACAGGGACTCAAGCCTGGACAACGAGAGGTCGAATTCATTATCAACGAGGGGCCGGTCGAGCGGCTGAACAAGATTCGCTTCATTGG
>JANMNR010000331.1:0-1619 GCA_031368325.1 Pirellula sp. | reverse complement strand
CCCAAAGGAGTCACGGTCTCAAAGCAAGAAATGGTTTACGTGAACAAGCGACTTCAACGCTCAACGACACTACCCGACTATGATATACTCATCGTTCCTCAAACACTGGATGGCAGGTAGTTTTGAACCTGCCGCTCGCCTAACGGCTCAGTTTGCCCAAATTTGAGGTCAGGAAATTACGTGGTGCTGAGTGTCTCCGACGTCGGCTGCGGCATTCCCAATTCAATTCAAAAGTCCGTGTTCAATCCATTTTTCACCACCAAACCGCTGGGCACTGGATTGGGACTTTCCGTGGTTCACGGTATCGTGGAACAAAATGGCGGCACGGTTGAAATGGAAAGCGCTGTTGGTTTGGGAACTACCTTCAGAGTGTATTTGCCTCAGTTACACGAATTGACAGAACAGACCCAACTTGACAGCCAACCCGAATCCACACTTTGCGGCACCGAAGTCATTTTATTGGTCGAGGATGACACCGCCTTGTGGAGAGTGGCAAGCATTACACTGATGGAATATGGGTACAAGGTTTTCGGGGCTGTGTCCGGCCATCAAGCGCTTAGGGTTTTTGGCAGGGATTTGAATTCGATTGACCTGCTGGTCACCGATGTGGTCATGCCCCACATGGATGGAATCGAGCTAGCCGAAATTTGTGCAAAAAAGAAACCAGATCTTGGTGTGCTGTTCATTTCAGGCTACATTGCGGACGATGAGTCGCGAATCCAAATGCAACAACGGCAAGGGCAGTTCCTTCAAAAACCATTTTCCCCTATTGATCTTGTGCGGTCTGTGCGAAGGATTTTGGATTCATGAGCAAAAGCAGGCCATGCCGCAAATTAGACTTGGACGGTAGCGAAAAACCGAATTTTTCGCATGGTAGCCTGCGAGATAGATTAAGCCACTCAGACTGAGAAGTCATATTCAGAGAGAAGCGTCCCAATTTGATCTAGATTTGTTGTGAGTTTTACGATGAAAATAGACGAAGCTCCTTGCGTACGAATCGTCGACGACGAACCAGCCATTCAACGACTTCTTGGACAAATCATTGCCCAGAGTGGCTTAAGGTTTCGCTGTTTCGAAACTGCAGAACAATTCATGTCGGATGATGATCTAGACCAACCTGGTTGTGTACTCATAGATCTGAACCTCAACGGTCTGGCTGGTGATGATTTAGTTCTTTGGATTCGTAGGCAGCCGAAAACAATTCCAATCATCATTGTTACTGGGAGTGGTTCAGCACTTTTAGCCGTGAAATGCATTAAGGGAGGAGCAATCGACTATTTGGAAAAGCCAATTGTTCCTACAGAATTGATCTCGTGTGTTCAACGAGGCATTGCCGAAGACGCCAGACAAAGGAAGGGTATGCGAGAAACGGAACTGCACCGAGAGCGGTTTAAAACGCTTTCATCGCGTGAATCGGAGGTGTTTCGATTCGTTTCAAAAGGCCTTAGTTCTAAGCAAATCGCAATCGAACTCGATCTATCGACTAGAACGATTGAATTGCATCGCGCTCATGTCATGCATAAGATGCACGCTGAATCCATCGCGGACGTTGTGAAAATCGCTTTCGCGCTCGATCTGTAAAACTCACTTGGCGTTAACCTGCATAGCAAGGGGCAGGG
>JANMNR010000125.1:0-10075 GCA_031368325.1 Pirellula sp. | reverse complement strand
GCTCAAGCTTGTCGATCATTTTGTCGAGTTTGTCGACGATGGCTTGTTCCTTGTCTTGAACGGTTTTGCCGGCTCGTCCGAGGGTCAACCGCCGTTCGACATCGTTCATTAGTCTCGCGATTTCGTCCAACGAATCTTCTTTGTACGGTTTGATGTCGGCTTGCATGAGTCTGGCCGTAATTGCGTAACGTGTCGGCAATTCCGTTTCGCGTTCGAGCAGCTTCTCCAAGGTCTCCAAACAAGCCGTTCGTTGCATCAAGTGATGTTGGCAAACGCCGGTACAAAACAGCCACGTGGCTGGGTCGGACGTGGATTCCTGTGCAAGGGGCAAAAGTCGCTGAAGAGCTTCGTCGTAGAGACCGTGATGGACCATATACCTGCAGCAAATCAGCTGAAGATCTGCGCGGAGCCAAGCTGGAATGCTGCCGTTGGCTAGGATCGAGCTGAGTTGTGAGTCCAATTTTGCATAGTTGCCCGATGCAAAGGGTGCGTCGATGATGTCCTTGATCGCGGCGACGGCAGATTCGCTCCTGGCTGTCGAAGCCAAAACGTAGTTGAGAAGACCAACGCCCCTAAGTGCAACAGTGTCTGGCGAATCCGATTTGGTTTCACCCGAAGTATTGTTGGCCGACCGGCTTTGGATGTAGCTGTTTACTTGTTGGACTACTTTTTCGCTTTCAGGCCAATTCCAGCTCGACTGCTTCTTGAGCAACTGTGGATCGGAGCCATTCGCACTCAGGGGCGCTAGAAGGATGCAACACGCGACCAAGTTTCTCAACATGACTGGTTCCGGCATTCGTTGTCTGGGCTGATCGGACTAAGGCGAGCGGCAGATGAATTCTTACCGTACGACGGACTTTCAGGTCCGCCGAAACACCCGACGGGCAAGGATGTCCGTCGTACAGTCGGTAAATCTATATCTGTCACTCGCATAAATGGAATCTTTACAAGTATACCGTGGGGCAAACCAGACTGCATTCATTCGTTGCATTCCGCACATTTTTACAATGATTTTATTGCTCGCAGCCGTCTTCCTGTTGGACAATCCATCGACTTTGCGGACCGCAATTTTCTTTTCTTGACGCAACTGCCGTCCGGCTGGGAACTTAGCCGTCACCCCCTCTTTTGGTGGTGTTGCCGCGGGGATTTAGCCCTCCAAGAATCAGGCAGACTGCACAGAAAAGAGTCCGTTCCGGCAAAAACGCACCCTCCGCCACCCCTCCTTTGGGTGTGAGGCGACGATTTTGCCAAATTCGATTTGTAGAGCAACGGACTTCAAAGCAGACTTGTAGGAGCAGGGACGCGACCCGAAACGAAGGCTGGCCACAGTTGGAACATTGATGGCTAGGCCCTAACCCTCCAAACAAAGAACCAAGATCGCGTCCCATCATGGCCAATGTTGACCGTGCCTATAACTCCGTTCGTCACGAGCTTGCAGAACTCGGACTCTTAGCCGATGGTGTCTACCTCGATACTGTCGAGCTGTGCATATCCAACATGAAGAGTTCGGGTGAACGAGGTTATGTGTTTGAACAGGTTGGTCATTACGGCAAACGCGGCTATCGCCCCGGCGTGATCTACTTGCCACGCGATTTACCTCATCAGCCGTACAAACCTGGGATGACATTGTGCGATACCATTCGTCATGAATACGCTCATGCATGGTATTACATCGACCCGAGTTTCTTTCGGCAGGAGTGGTTTGCCAGAACTTTTGGCGAGGCTTATAGCAACTGCACAGCGACTCCGTACCAAACATGGCGACGGCATCTAAAGCGTGACCCGAACTATCAAGCAGGCAAGAAGCGATGCCGTAGCGAGCAGGGAAAACTGAAGTACTTCTACGGCTGCTTGTTTCAGCAATTCATCACGGACTATGCGTCGACGAATTCGAGCGAGGATTTTGCAGAGACATTTATGTTTTTTGTAAAATACCGACGATCGCTCTCCAGGTTCCGTAACCGGCCCGTTGTTTATCACAAGCTCAAGATGGTTGAGCGGGCCGTGAACATGGCTAGCCGCAAGGTTAAGCAGTTTTCCGATCGATCTTATCGATCACGCACTGCGTAGGTCGGGGCATTTCTGGCCGATAAGGCCGTTACCCCACCGCGATGCCGCTAAAGTTTTTGTCCTCATTCCTCATGTTTGCGTTGAGCCAGCTGCATCTCCAGTGACAATCATATTTAGGCACGGGATTCACGTCCCGCGCGGATCTAGCGAGCCAGGGTCGAATTTTTTAACGGACACCTAATTCTCCACATTGGGCTAAACTGAAACCCATCACAGTAGTAGGTCGACCGCTCCATCTTCAAGGTATTCCATGCCCTCAAACCGGCTTCGCGTTCTTTTGTGCTCATCTTCGATGGATGGCGGAGGAAGTGAAAAGCAGCTTCTGTATTTGCTCAAGGGGCTTGATCGAGATCGATTTGAGCCAGTTCTCTACTTGTTGTACGAATCGGGTGTATTGCTGGACGAAGTCCCTGAGGACGTCAAGCGGATTGCATTTTGGTCCGAAAACACATTCCCGCGATGGAATTGGCCAGGCCGGATTCATGGCATCCAGATTCAGCATTTATCGAAAGTGATCGAGAGAGAGAAAATTGACGTCGTCTACGACCGGCTTTTTCACATGACGTTGATCACCGGCCCCGCGACCGAACGAACCAGGACACCTCGCATATCCACGATTGTTTCTCCTCCGCAGTTCGACTTGGCACGTTCTGAAAAGCGCTGGCTAGCGATGAAGAAGCGAACGTTGCATCGAGCGTATTCGACCGCCAGCGCTTTGTTGACCGTAGGAGCCGGGACCGCGGACAATGCCGCGGAGTACTACAAGATCCCACGAGGCGACTTTCAGGTGATGTTGAGTCCTATCGATATTGAACGTATCGATGCCGAGAGCCAAAAGGCTTGGGCAGGGCCTATTCTTCGACAAGATCGCAAGCAGATCATTTCCATCGGCCGCTTGAGCGACGAAAAAGGCCACCGCTACTTGATCCAAGCATTTGCTCAGTACTTGGAGGCCGTAAAGAACGACCTCGTTCCCGCGGCCGACTTGCATTTAGTGGGTGAGGGTGTTTTACGCAAAGAGCTTCAAAGTATGGTTGGCAGTTTAGGCATTCAAGATAGTGTTATTTTTCATGGACAAGTTCACAGCCCGTTTTCGCTGCTCAAGCAGTGTGACTTGCTCTGTTTGCCTTCGCTTTACGAAGGAATGCCGAACGCACTGTTAGAAGCCATGGCCTGTAGAGTTCCAGTCCTTGCGACCAATACAACCCAGGGCGCGGGTGAATTACTACGAACCAAACCGTTAGGAACACTCGTACCAAAAGCCAACGCCGACGAGTTGGCTAATGCGATCAAGAATCGCTTTGACAAGCCGGTTCCCTGGCTCGACAAAATCGAATCCGCTCGCACCTACGTCGAAACGCACCATAGCTTACGAGCGTGGATCGAAAAAATCAGCCTGCTCATAGAACAAGTCTCGCGCCGTAACTAGCCCGGCTTTCAAGACGACACGATCGGACTCGCGAAGTTCCGGTGTTTGATAATCGAAATATCGTCGATGTGATTGTACTATCAACCGAACTGCGAACTGAGCAATTGGTATCGAAAGAACTTCGTTGACGGTTCAAAACAAACCGAAGGCGAGGAATTGTGGCAGGGTTGGCCAAAAGGATTTGATTGCATTTGGTAAATACACTGGAAACGGCGAGATGCGAGACGCGTTCCCTTGGAAAGCAACCCAGACCTTCTCCGCAGATAGCGACTATCTCATGCCGGCTTAAAGCAAGTGCTTTGCTTTTACTTCCAAATAACGATTGATCAACGGCGTGGTCAATAGATCGGGGAAAGCATCGACGCTGAGGACACCGGCGTTTTCAATTCGCTGAATCACTTCGTGCCTCCATACAAGCAACTGCGAGGCCGCAGCACTTCGATAGAGTACGCTCTCATCCATACTCGGATTGTCCGCATAGTCAAAAACTGCGCGGTCTCGAAGCAACGCCAGTACGGGCAAGTGCTGGCCACGAAGCGTGCTCAAGTACCCAGTGATTTGCGAGGCAGAAACGTCGTCAATCACACTCGTCACCAACACGACCAAGGAACGTCGGCGGCAGTTCCTCGAAAAATAGAGGAACGCTTCGTCGTAGCTGGTCTGCTTCAGACTTGGAAATCGGTCGAAGCCAGCATGTAGAAGCCGGTTCATCTGTGCTTTTCCACCGCGAACCGGTACGTACGATTCGATCTTGTCCGAGAAACAAAGCATCCCGACCGAGTCACCTTGATGCAAGGCAACGTAACTGAGCATCAAAATCGAGTTCAGCGCATAGTCCAAAAGGCTCAGCCCACGGTACTCATTGGTCATCAACCGACCGCAATCGAGCAAAAAGACAATACGTTGGCTCTGGTCGGTCTGAAACTGTTTGACCGTGAGCTTATTGCGTCGGGCAGTCGAGCGCCAATCGATGTGTTTGTAATTATCGTCTTGAGTGTAATCGCGGAGCCGTTCAAAGTTGTTGTCTTGGCCCGCTTTCCGTGTCTTACGAACTCCTATCAGACTCAAACGATTCGTGCGAGCCAGGAGGGCATATTCCGCCAACTGCTTCATGTCCGGATAGACCAGCAGTTCGCCTGGACAAGCCCGCTTGACTTGCCGCTGCCAAAGGCCAGCAAGACTTTTTAACTTGATGAAGACCGATTCGAATTGAAACGAGCCACGTCGTAACGGACGGATCTTGTATTCAACCTCAATTCGCTTTCCTGGCGCTAGCACGACGGATTGCATCTCTGGTTCGGCCGTTAAGCCTGGCGGAAGATCGTCCCGTACGTCGATCAACTTGGCTCGATCGCTGCGATTGTCTAAACACAGTTTAACCTCATGGGTGCCGCCAAGCGATCCGCTCCTCAGCATGTGTCTTTCGACGTTCAGCCTGCTGGGGCCCGTGATCGTCAGCAGATCGAGCACGACTGCGGACAATGCGAGCAAGTCAAAGAGTACAATGAAGTAAATAAAGAGGGGCGACAACAGAATCAGCAATGTCGATGCGCACAGCGGCAATAGCAACCAGAGCCAACGACTCGTCGGAAAGATTCTCCAGCCGTACGCGATTAGCAGCATGGGCGAAATCAAAATGATCAAGCCAATCCATGGTGCCCAAAACAGATACGTTCCTATTGAATCGTAGATAGACATAGATTAGCTTCGTGGCACTTCGATACTTCGCAGTAGCGAGGACAACTCCTGATCGACCTTGAGACCTTCTACTTCAGCTTCGGCGGACATGATGACGCGGTGCCTCAGTGCTGGCAACGCGATCTCCACCACATCGTCTGGCACGGCAAAATCGCGACCACGAAAAGCAGCGATCGTGCGTGCTCCCTGAACCAAAGCCAAGCCAGCACGCGGCGAAGCGCCCATGTGAAAGGTTGGCCAGGAACGGGTCAGTCGCACGATCCTATTGATGTACGCAAGCAGCTTAGGCTCGATGCGGACCTGGCCATTCATTTTGATCATATTGGATATCTGCTCGGCATCGGTGACCTGCGCCACCTGGTCCTTCAGGACCACAGACAAATCGATCTGCTTGGAGTGCATCTCCAGAATACGAGATTCCTCTTGTTCGCTTGGATACGAGACCATTGCCTTGAACATAAAGCGATCGAGTTGTGCTTCGGGTAACGAATAAGTGCCTTCGCTTTCGATCGGGTTCTGAGTTGCCATGACCAAAAATGGGCGAGGAACCGGATGGCTGACACCGTCAATTGTGACACGAAACTCTTGCATGATCTCAAGCAACGCCGCATGCGTCTTTGCCGGTGATCGATTGATCTCGTCGGCCAGTAAGAACTGAGTAAATACGGGGCCGGGACGGAATCGAAAATCCTGTGTCTTCAAGTCCAGAATAGGTGCACCGGTAATATCCGAGGGCATCAGGTCGGCGGTAAACTGAATCCGACCAAACTGACATCCAAGCACGCGACCAAGTGTCCTCACGAAAAGGGTTTTTCCTAAGCCTGGAACCCCTTCGATCAAAACATGCCCGCCAGAGAACAACGCGACTAAGCAAGTGGTCACCAATTCATCTTGACCGACAAATACCTTGCTGATCTCCTGCGACGCTGCCTCAAATAGTTTTTTCGCGTGATGTACATGGGAGTCTGCGGCTGTCACAAAACTGGGTGTGGACAGCGGGGGCGAAGGAATTTCTGACATGACAACCATGGAAATAGGGTTTTGAATCGAGATATTGGATGCCTCATGATAACCAGCCCCTCGGCGGTATGTTCCAACGCGAAATTTTTTTTGGCACTCCATGGTGAGAGGCACAAGTATTCCGATCTACGAAAAACGGCTCAACGCTTATTTCCAATGTCAAGCCGAGGAACTACGATTTCACCATCGGTCTTGTCATGAGTCTGATACGATCCCGATCGTCTTCCCCGCCATTCCTTCCAACTTGATCTCCGATTGCTATGACTTGGTTGTCCGCCACTCGCTTTTTTTTCGCCGCTTTGGTTTCCATGTTTGCCCAACAGGTCGTGTTGTGCGCTACGGAAGAAACGGATCCGAAACGATTTGAAAAGGTTACGATCGCTACAGGCTTGGTCCAGCCCATGCAGATGGCCATCGCTCCCGACGGAAGGATCTTTTTGATCGAACTGGCGGGCAACCTAAAGCTGATTGATCCTATCACCAAAACGAGCCGCATCCTCGCGAAGATCGACGTGACTACCGAACAGGAGAATGGCCTGATTGGGATTTGTCTCGATCCTAAGTTCACAGAAAATGGTTGGATCTATTTGCAGTATTCGCCGCCTATCTTCCCGGGCCAGCAGTTGAGCCGATTTCGTTTCAAGAACGATGTTTTCGAGCTCGATTCGGAACAAAAGCTGTTTCGATTTGAAGAGCAACGCCGCGAGTGTTGCCATCATGCAGGTTCGATGACCTTTGGCCCCGACGGCTGCCTTTATGTCGGTACAGGCGACAATACCAATCCATTCAATGACTCTGAGGGTTATGCTCCAATCGATGGTCGGCCGAATCGCGAACCATGGGATGCGCTTCGAACTGCCGGAAACACGAAAAGCTACAACGGCAAAGTCCTTCGCATCCGTCCCAATGCCACCGAAGGTTATTCTATTCCTGACGGCAATCTGTTTCCGAAAGATGGATCCATCGGCCATCCCGAAATTTATGTCATGGGATGCCGTAACCCATGGCGCATTAGCGTCGATCAGAAAACGGGCTTTCTTTATTGGGGAGATGTCGGACCTGATGCGGGTGGCGACGGACCGCGTGGGCCCAAAGGCTACGACGAAGTGAATCAAGCCCGCAACGCTGGCAACTTTGGCTGGCCCTGTTTTATCGGGCCGAACCGACCTTATAACATGGTCGACTTTGCGACCGGCACAATTGGCGAACCGCAAGATCCAGCCCATCCGTTCAACCATTCCGTGAACAATACCGGTGCCAAAGAACTGCCGCCACTTCAACCTCCCTTTCTCTATTACCCCGCCGGGGAATCAAAGGAGTTTCCTGAGGTTGGAACAGGTGGAAGGACCGCTTGCGCTGGCCCCGTTTATCATTATGACCCCAATCTGAAGTCCGAGAACAAGTTCCCCGAATCTTACGACTCCACGTTGTTTGCATTTGAATGGTCGCGCAGTTGGATCATGGCGGTTCATATGGACAAAGACTCCACGATCCAACGCCTCGAGCCGTTTTTGCCCCAGATCAAAATCACGCGACCCATCGATCTACAATTCGATAAATCTGGATGCCTCTATGCAATTGAGTACGGCGAAACATGGGGCGTCAATGCCGAAGCTGCTCTGCACCGCATCGAGTATGTTCGAGGCAACAGGACTCCAGTCGCAAAGGCCATCGTTGAAAACAACATTGGCAAAGAGCCACTCAAGATCGGTCTGAAGTCCGCAGGTTCCTACGACAAGGATGGCGACAAACTCACGTATCGTTGGAAGTCGATTCGAACCACCGGCGAAACGCGACAGGAGCGCGTCCTTTCGGAAAACCCGGACGCCGAGGTGACGATCGGGGAACCTGGTACCTATACGGTCGCGTTGGAAGTCAGGGATTCCAACGGAGCTTCCGATGTCGCAACCTATCCTGTTGTGGTCGGAAATGCCCGTCCCGAAGTCCGATTTCTCTCGCCAAAAGATGGTGACTTCTTTGTGCCTGGTGAGAAGATTGCGTATAACCTGCTAATCGAAGACCTTGAGGATGGCACCAGCGATTTCGAGAACGCTGACGCACGAAACCTTGAAACCATTGAGCTTTCGGCACCGGGCCGAACATTTGTTCAAGCGAGTCCGATTGAACCGGGCAATGCGGATGGAGGCAAACCATTGCCTGTCGGTTTGGACCTGCTGCGCAAAAGCGATTGTTTCAATTGTCACGCCATGGATCGAGCGTTGGTCGGTCCCATGTTTGCCGAGGTGGCCAAGAAATACCGCGACGTTCCCGGTGCGTTGGAGATGTCGATCAAGCGAGTGACCGAAGGCTCAACGGGCGTCTGGGGGAAAGTAGCCATGCTTCCGCACGCTCAACATACACCGGACCAGGTTGCAGAAATGGTTCGCTACGTTTACTCGGTCCAATCCGACTCAAATGCGAAAACCGTGGGAGGCTTGAAGAACTCGATTGAGACAAAACCCGAATCGTCAGGGATCTCGTTAGAGGCCTTCTATACCGACTTGGGCAGCGGGGCGATACCGGCTTTAACTGGCTCACAGGCGATCCGCCTGCGAAGCCGCATTGTGGAAGCAGAGCAAGTCGATGGGATATCCAAGGCAAAGGTCTTGAACTCGGATAAGGCTCGCGGGAAGGCGTTTGTCGGAGACATAAGCAACGGAGCAGTTCTCCGACTAAATGGGATTTCACTCGACAAAGTCAGTCAAATAGTGGTTCGAGTCGCAAGTGCCGGTGCTGGTGGTACCATCGCTATCCATCGCGACTCTACCGAGGGTGAACAGTTGGCGAGCGTAGTTGTGTCCGTGAATGGCCAATGGGAAGAGTTTTCCGAAAAGGTAGCAACCTTGGCGGCACAAGACGGGAAACATGATTTATTCTTCGTGTTCAAGAACCCAAAAGCCGGTAGTGGATTGATGAACATCGACTCCATCGAGTTTCGGCCGTAGTGTGAAGAAATGCAAATCCCCCGAGTGAAACTCGGGGGATTTGCCATCCGGTCGGGCTTACGCCGAGGATAAAGACCTCGGCAGCGGGACAAAGAACTAAAGGATCCCTCAAAATAAACGCGGGAGCACTGACCGCGGGTTTACAGATTCGCGCCAGGCGTTGGTTCGATACGAGGCATCGATTGCACCACTTTGTCAATCAATCCGTACGCGCTAGCCTCTTCTGGGTCCATGAATCGATCTCGGTCCGTGTCCCTTTCAATCTGCTCAAGTCCTTGACCGCAATGGCGAATCAAAATCTCATTGAGCTTGCGTTTGGTCCGTTGGAACTCTTTCAGGTGGATGGAGATTTCCTCGGCCGTTCCTTGCATACCAGCGAGCGGCTGGTGGATCATAATCCTCGAGTTGGGCAACGAATATCGCTTGCCCTTGGCACCTGCGGTCAATAGCACAGCGCCCATCGACGCCGCTTGGCCGATGCAATAGGTAGCAACATCGCAGGAAACAAACTGCATCGTGTCGTAAATCGCCATGCCCGCGCTGACGCTGCCGCCCGGACTATTGATATACATGTGGATATCCGCCTTGGGATCGTCCGATTGCAGAAAAAGCATCTGTGCAACCAGTGCGTTTGCAATTTCGTCATCTACCTGCGAACCCAAGAATATAATTCGATCCTTGAGCAGGCGGCTGTAGATGTCGTAAACGCGTTCTTCTCGACCGCTTTTTTCGATGACGTAGGGAATCAGTGGCATTTAATCGATGGCTCCAAAGTTGGTGTTCGTTAGGAATTCTCTTCGTCGCCAGTTGGCGTCTTGGTCAAAATCTTGTCGACCAAACCGTATGCCATGGCTTCATTTGCCGTTAGGAAGAAATCGCGATCGGTGTCCAACGCGATTTGATCGGCAGATTT
>JANMNR010000210.1:0-2812 GCA_031368325.1 Pirellula sp. | reverse complement strand
GCCTTGCCTTGACGCTGATACAGACCGCTTTCAATCTGCACGGTCAGAACAGCTCGGCTCCAACCGTGTTCGGACGCTTTGCTCGCGTACCAAATTCGCTCTGAATTGCCTTTGACCTTTTCAAACAAAACGACGTTGTGTCCCCAAGGGATTAACAGCAAAGCTGCGGGGGGTTGGTCAGAAACTCGCACGGCCCGTGCGAGTTCTAATTCGTTTGGTTGCTCGGCCAATTCTCGCACAGGCTGTGCGAGATCTTGATAGGCAAGGCAAAACGCCCGCATTCGCCACAAACTGGATGCGGAAAAGCCCGTCACGTCCGGGAAAGCGGAACACAAGTCTTTCGATAGACGATCAACAACGCTTCGCCCCCAGCCAACGGCCTGTTGCCGCTGTGCGATTTGGCGTCCGATATCCCAGTAGAGCCGGATCAGTTCGTGATTAACGGACAGCATCGCTTTGGTTTGCGACTGCCGCACGCGCGCTTTGAGAGACTCAAATACTTCCGCGTAATCATCGGGAATGGCGACGCTACCTTTCATCTTAGCCATCACGCGACCCCCTTGGGAAGTTTGACTCGAGTCTTACCGGTCAGCAGTTGTTGCATCAGTCCCTTCTTTTGCTGTTTGAGCAGCTCGACGCGCGCCCTCAGCAATTCAATTTCCCGGTCAGCCAAATTAAGAATTGCCGATACACGAGATTGCTCAGCGAACGTTGGAAGGTGAAGTTTGAGCTTTATGAACGCATCCTGACTTAAGGTGCGGTTTCGCCCGGCTCCTCCCGGCGAAGCAAGACCAAGTAAGTGTTTCCCGCGTTGTGTCTTGAAAAAATGGAGTAAGTAGTCGATATCAACTAGGGCATCTATCGGCTCGTACATTGGGAATCTGTGCGATGCGATCATTCCAGCCTCTTGAAAAGTTGTTCTTGCGACGGCCTGCTCCCACGCGAACACGACGTTGAATACAAAACAATTCGGCTTCACCTGATAAACTCGTTTGTTGCCAAGCGACGCTCCAGTTACTGCGTCTTTGTGAAATAAGCCCTTGCCATGGGACCGGATTCCGATTTGCCTGTAGGTCAGATCAGGCTCTGGAAAAATCGAATCAGCTACGCGTCTTAGAACGGTTGCCAATTGAGTCGGCTGACACGTCGGATCTCTATACGCTTGTTGCATCAACGCGTTTTTTCGTTTCCGCTTTGCGGCGATCAGACTTTTGCTCAATTCAATAGTCCGATCCCATGATTTTAAAATCGACGCGATCTTGATCTGCTCTCCTTTTTGGGGAATTGGAACCCGAATATCGCCAATAATGTCAGTGTTTAGGTTCGGTTGACCGACCCCTGGCGCAAGCGATGATCGCATGTAGTCGGTCCGTGATTGCAACACAAAATAAAAGAATTCCGGTTCAATCCCATTCAGATCTAAGAAGGCCGCGATACCGTCGTTTGCACCAGCGCGAATGCACAGTATTTTGGGAACACCGAGAGTCGCGCCGCTATTGGTCAAAATAACAGTTCCTGGATCCAGTATTCTAGTTTGTCTACTACCTTCCTCGGTCAATTTCGTTTTCGTACTTCGGAGGTGCATCTTTTCGGATGAGGTCACCTCACCTACGGTCACCCAAGGAAGAAAATCTCCGTTGAAGTAACGCGGATCGCGAGCGGGCCGGGGAGAAGAACCCCGAACTACGTTGCACATGGAATCTATCGGTCGCGACGGCCAGCTATTTGAATCCCGCGTCATAGTCCCAACTCCTTCAGGTAACCAGCAATCTCCTTCTGCACAGCCGCCAACTCCTTTTCCAACCCATCAATCTTTTTCTGCACGGCTCGCACGTCGATCTCTTCCTCTTCCTCGAACGTATCGACGTAGCGGGGGATGTTAAGGTTGAAATCGTTTTCTTCGATCTCGGCAAAGTCGGCAACGTAGGCGTACTTGTCGACGTTCTTTCGCTTCTTGTATGTCTTGACGATTTTGACAATGTGGTCTTCGCCCAAGTACGATCGGGTCTTGGCGTCGACGAACTCGCGGCTAGCGTCGATGAACATCACGTTGCGTTTCTTCTTGTCCTTGCGGAACACCAGAATCGCGGCCGGGATGCCGGTGCCGAAGAACAAACCGGCCGGCAAGCCGACCACAACATCAAGCAGGTTTTCATCAACTAGTTTCTGTCGAATCAGTCCCTCGCTGCCGCCACGAAACAACACGCCGTGTGGCACAATCACGCCGACGCGGCCTTCACCAGCCAACGCCGTTTCAATCATGTGCGTGATGAACGCAAAGTCGCCCTTGCTTTTGGGCGGAATGCCGCGCCAGAACCGTTTGTACTGATCCGAGTCCGCTGTTTCGGAGCCCCATTTGTCCAGCGAGAATGGTGGATTGGCGACGACAACGTTGAACTTCATCAACTGATCATCTTCGACCAATCGGGGGTTCGTAATTGTGTCACACCACTCGATCCGCGCGCTGTCCATTTCGTGCAAGAACATGTTCATCCGCGACAATGCCCATGTGCTGCCGTTTGACTCTTGACCGAACAATGAAAAGTTGCGACTCGGCGAACCGTCCGCTTCGACGATTTCCTTGGCGGTTCGAATCAGCAGCGATCCAGAACCGCATGCAGGATCGCAAATCTTATCTCCAGGCTTGGGCTCGACTAGCTTGGCCAATAGTATTGAGACTTCCTTCGGTGTATAGAACTCGCCAGCTTTCTTGCCAGCTCCTGCCGCAAAGCGTTCAATCAAGTATTCATAACAATCACCGATAACATCGCGATTGCTCAAGTGACTTGGACGCAGATCCAACGGCCGTTCA
>JANMNR010000195.1:0-3299 GCA_031368325.1 Pirellula sp. | reverse complement strand
GCTTCAATTTGCCAGCCGTTTTGCTTGCAAGTGAAACCACAGGCAATGGTGAGAGCAACGACCCAACGGCCTTCACTTCGTTTGAACAACTCGACTTCATTGAATCCCAGTTAAATGAAGCGACCAAGCTGGCCAGCGTTTCTGAGGATTCAGATACGACAGGTAATGGATTTTCGCGGGCTAGCGCGCGAACACCTTCTGGAAAGGAATCTTGGGCGACGCCATCGGCTCTCCATGCGTCGGTTTTGGATGCGGTTGTACGTGAGCGACAGCCAATTCTCGTTCCACCTAGCGATACATTGCTCAATCGAGATCGGCCAAGCAATCCTACTTCGGAGCTCTTGATCTATGCTCCGTTGACAATTCCGAAGGAGTTAGGGGTCTTTTGGTTGCAAGTGGTCCAGTCGCCAAGCGGCGGACCGAGCAGCCAACGTGGATACCTACGTTTCGTGGCTCAGATGGCGGATCTAATGAGCGAGTATTTCCGATCGCACCGATTACGAGTGTTTGAACGCGATCGCGAATGCTTAACCCTGGCCGAACGTACAATGAATGAACTGGCCACCGGCCTAGCGCCGACATTGGGAATTGCTAGGCTCATGAAGACAATCCGCGAGAACGCTCGGTCGGATCATGCGATCTTATTGCGTCGCGATTCGACTTATGGTCGATGGCGAGTCGTTGGCGCTGCAGGACTTGTTGAAATCGATCGAAAAGCAGATGGGATTGGCCAAATTGAACGGGGGGCATCCAGCTTGCACCTAATGCATCGGGCGGGAGGTTCGCTAAGTCCTGCAGACCTAACGGGCGGCGTGGATGAACGCGACCCTGACTTGACGCAACTTGTCCATACGTTCGGCATCTCAGAGCTGCAGTGGGTCAAACCGTTGCAAGTGGAGGCAAATCAGCTTCCGCCACGAGCCCGAAAATTGGATGTCGCGGTCCTGCTGACTTGGTCGGGCATGGACAAGCCGCCCACGCGCTGCATTGAACAATGCGCATTGATCGCACGACTTGGGCTTACTGCTCTGCAGGTCCCTTGGTGGAAGACTGCATTGATTGCCAGTCAACAAAGCAAGAGTTCTTGTTTTGCATACGCAAACCCCTCTACCTGGCCAATAGGAATGAAGTGGGCAGTCGGCCTTGCGATGTTGGCGCTCGTACTGGCGTTCCCTGTCCCGATTCGTTTGCATGCAACTGCCGTGCTTGTCCCGTTGATGCAGCAGCATCTACACGCACCGATGGATGCGACGGTTGACAAAGTCTTTGTAGCTTTTGGCCAATCGGTCAAGCAAGGAGAGCCTTTGCTGCAGCTCAAGTCGCCCGGTTTGCAAGAGGAATACGACCGATCGATTGCCGGGCAACGCCGTAATTTTCAACGATTCGAAGAATTGGAAGACTCGGTCCTGCGAGATCCTAAACTAAGTTCATCCGAGCGCGAGCGGTTGGAAGCAGAACGCAACACAATTAGAAGCACTCAAGCCATTGAAGCGAAGCGAATCGCGAGGCTGCAAAGTCAACTGAGCTCACTCGTCGTTCGAGCCAATATCGACGGCGTCGTTGCCACCTGGAACGTAAAGGAGAGTTTAATGGATCGTCCGTTGCGGGAGGGGCAGTTGATTATGACCTTACACGAATCCTCCTCCGCCTGGATGTTTGAGGCAGCCCTGCCGGAACGTGATGCGCAAGAGTTTCGGCATGCAATGGAAAAGACGGACAATGAAACGGTCGCTACCATGACGAATTTCCCCCAAACTGAGGTTCCTGTTCATTTTCTCCGTGCAAGCAGACCGAGAATTGAGAACACGCAACCTTTGGGAAGCGAAACAGCCCTCAATTCTGCCCTGCTACGAATTCGGTTTGAAGTCGAGGACAACGCGATACCCTCCGAAGCGGCAGTCGCTGGAGCGACCGCGCGCATAAGTATTCCAATCGGGCGCGGCCCGCTCATTTGGGCTCTTGGAAAGGATTTCGCAACCAAGGTTTGGTCCCGCATGCAGCTGTGGATCTAAAGACTTTCAAGCACACTATGAGATACAGTCAAGACTTGGCCATTTGGATTATCGTTCTGGTGCTGTCTATCCATTGGGCTAGCGATAGCGTCCTCGCGCAAGAAACAGCCAATGAGTCTGGAAATGGATGGCTGCTGATTGAGAAAGGGGTTGTCTTTGCTGCCGAGACTGTTGAATTGTCCTTTCAAGATGAAGGCGTTATTGCCAGCTTGGACGTTCGTAAGAATCAGCGCGTTGGCTTAGGACAAGTTCTTGGCAAGCTCGATAGTAAGATCGCAGAAATCGAAAAGAATAATGCTGCAATTCAATCGCAAGCGGCTCTGATGGAAGCCCAGGACAAGGGGGAGACGAGCCTTGCGGAACGCGTAGTTGAGTTCGCAAAATGGGAAGTCGCTCAACAGGAGATACTTGTTTCCAAAGGGAATGCGAATTCAAGTGATTCCGTAAAGAAAAAACTCGCCGTCCTACAAGCCGAGGTCAATCTCGGTTTGAGCGTTAAGGCAAAAGACCAACGTGATTTGAAAGTTAAGCTTGCTCAAGAGGCGGTCAAGCTTCTGCAACATAAAGTGGAGCGGTTAAGTCTTCGTTCACCGATCGATGGCAATGTTGACAGGATCGATCACCAAGTAGGAGAGTGGGTACGGCCAGGAACGACCATTCTTAAGATTGTTAAGCTCGACGAGGTGCGAGTAGACTTTCTGGTGAAACTGGAACAGATTCCACCCAATCAATTGGTCGACAGAAAGATTGACGCCATTGTGAAGAACGGGTCGACTGAGTCCCCTTTTTCCGGACGAATCACGACATTCGACTTGGAGGTTTCGTCGTCCGGGGAGGTTCGAGTGCACGCCGTCGTTCAAAACAGAAAGGCTGTCGACAAGCTCAATCAAAATGAAAAAGGCAGTTCGAAAAATAATGATAATTGGTTGCTTTTGCCTGGCATGACCGTCTCTCTGCGCTTACAGAAACCCTGATGGCAAGCTCGGCCTTGGAAGCAATCAAACTGGAATCAGCACCGATCGGCTTTCGACTTCGGAAGGATATCGTTTGGCATACTCATGCCGACGACCGAACTGCGCAGCAAACATGGATCGCAGAGGATCCTTTAACACGTCGGATGTTTCGGTGTGGGAACCGCGAGTATCGCATTCTTGAGTGGCTCGATGATGAGTCTACCATTGAATCCGTACAAAAGGATTTCAACGAAGCATTTGCGCCGGAGACAATCGACTCGCAGCGTGTCCACGAGCTCATCGCAAAATGCAATCAGAGTGGGCTGCTTCGGCC
>JANMNR010000169.1:0-5296 GCA_031368325.1 Pirellula sp. | reverse complement strand
GGTCGATCGAAGGAACTGACTAGGACTCGCGGGGTTTTGAGCCCCAACTGGTCGATGATGTCCAACCGGACTTTTTCGGTCGCCGTGGCGGTAAAGCCATGCATGGCGGCTTTGGGAAAAGACGTGCGCAGACTGCTCAGTTGCCGGTACTCAGGACGGAAGTCGTGCCCCCATTGAGACACGCAATGCGCCTCGTCGATTGCAATCGTGTGAACGTCGTTTCCATCCAGAAAGCGAACGAAGTCTTGATTGGCCAGTCGCTCAGGCGAGGCAAACAGCATCCGCACCGAACCGGAACGAAGCTGCTCAGCGGCATCCCTCTTCTCGGATGCGTTCAAGGTGCTGTCGATTCGAATCGCGTTGATGCCGACTTGCTTGAGCGAATCGACTTGATCTTTCATGAGCGCGATAAGCGGCGATACGACAATCGTCATACCTTCGCGGTAAATCGCGGGCGCTTGGTAACAAAGCGACTTGCCTCCACCCGTCGGCATAACGACGAGCGTATCACGGCCCTCCAGAATGGATGCGATAGCGGCATGTTGGGAGGGGCGTAGACTATCAAAACCCCATACCTCGCGAAGTATCGAATAGAATCGATCCGGTAGGATGGCGTTCAATCGTGTATCCGACACTGTCGTGGTGACTGGGGGCATGATATTGATTTCTCGCGTTAAATCATCAACAGAGGCAGATCGCTTGCGAAGGCTATGAAACGATTCGACTCCGCTTATATATTGGCCGGTGGAAAGAGTAGCCGATTTGGCGAGAACAAAGCACTGGTCTCGGTTTTGGGGGAGCCGCTGATTGTACGGCTTGCAACGCAACTTGCCAGCGACGGCGTGCGAGCCACGCTCGTAGTTCAAAGCTTGTCTGACTATTCGGAGCTGGGGCTACCCATGATCGAGGATGGAGTATCGCAAGCGGGGCCGTTGGCGGGTGTATTGGCAGCGATTTGCGATTCGCATCGGTTTGGGATGGAATGGTGTATTGTCGGGAGCTGCGACATGCTGGACTGGCGACCGGAATGGCGAGAGGTGTTGGTGTCTGCGGTTCGGTCGTGTCCTGATGCAAATGCAGCCGTACTTTCCGATGGAACAGCTGATGAATTTCGGCCATTTCCTGGATTATACCGTTCGGTGCTATGCGAGCTTGGAGTTGGGCTTTGGCGGGACGGGGTTCGTTCCATGCGAGAATTTCATCGCCGGCTTTCCGGAACGGTAGAAAAGTGCTTGGTCGAACCTGATTTACTCCCGAAGTCCTTCAATACGCGATCGGAATTGGAGCGGTTGCTCACCGAAAAAGAGCCGAATTAGCCAGGCTCATAGAGCGGTTGCCCTTGACGATTGCCACCCATCGGCTTTATTTTATGAGATTCTTGGAAAAGGTTTTGAAAACCCTAACGGTGGCCTGGTGTTTGCACAACGCCGCTGCTCCGAGCAAAACGCCGATGTAGCTTCAATTGGTAGAGCACCGCATTCGTAATGCGGGGGTTGCGGGTTCGACTCCCACCATCGGCTTCCAAAGTTATTTCGCGGCAATAGATTTCGATGCGTTAGAGCATTCGAGAGCTAGCGAGTGCCAGTCGACAAAAAATTTATTGGGGATCGAGTAAGAAATGGTTCAAATGGCGACAGTAGACATCCGAGAGATCGTTCTTTCCAACCAGACGTTTGGCCCTCAGGACATTGATAGGTTGGTCAGAAGCATTGAGGACGATCTCACGCAATGCGCCTTGCTGCGAGATGCTGTTCATGAGCTACAACAAACACCAAATCCATCCCCAGCAACACTGACACGACTCGGTGTTTGCATGTATTTAATCGGCAAGTTTGAGGACGCAGAGGCGACGCTCAAGCAAGCGGATGGTGGTGCATTAGCCCAGTATTATCTTGGAAAAAGCTGCTTTCAACTTGAGGAATACGAACGAGCGCTTGCCTACTATGACGCTGCAGAACGAGCAGGATACACACCCGAATGGTGCCAGCTATCGCGAGCCGAAGTGCTTCGCTATGTAGGTCGCAAGGAAGATGCGTTGAAGTTGTTGGACAATATTTTTGGTGCTGTCGAGCAACACGCGGAGTACCCGTTTCAACGGGCTGCGACGCTGGCTTCGATCGGTGGAAATTTGACCGAGGTGATCGCATTGTATCAGCGAGCATTGCAGGTTAATCCGCGGCATGCGGGCGCCCTGTTTGGCTTGGCGTTGGAAAATGATCGGGTTGGCAACGACCAGCATGCGTTTGAGTTGTATCAGCGAGGCGCGGGTGTGATTCCGTCGCACGTCGGCACGCTTCTCAACTTAGGGATAATGTACGAGGATCGCAACGATTACGCTCGTGCACAGGCTTGTTATCGACGAATTTTGGAAACCCAACCGGACCACAAATTGGCCGTTTTGTATCTGAAAGACGCGGCTGCTGGCGGAAATATTCTTTACGACGAGGATTCCCAGAAAAAGAACGAGCGATTGGCTCAGTTGCTCAATGTGCCAGTGACCGATTTCGAACTGTCGGTTCGATCTCGCAATTGCTTGCAGAAAATGGGCATCCGCACTTTGGGCGATTTGACTAGGGTTTCGGAGCAGACGCTGCTATCCAGCAAGAACTTTGGCGAGACTTCGCTGGTAGAGATCCGCGAGATGCTTACCGCTCGTGGACTCGGCTTAGGCCAGTTTTCGCACGAAAAGCGGGAAGCGGATCCACCGTTGGACGTCAGCGGCATGACACCAGATCAGCAAATGCTGTTGGATCGTCCGATTTCCGAATTGAATCTATCCGTTCGAGCACGCAAGTGCATGGTTCGATTGCAGCTCAATACCATTGGCGAACTGATTCGGAAGACCGGCGACGACCTGCTTGAGTGCAAGAACTTTGGCGTGACGAGCTTGACGGAAGTTCGCGAAAAGTTGGAGATAATGAATCTCAAGTTGCGAGGCGACTGATTGCGGTAGCGGGTGGGTTTGAAGGCCGGTGCATCTAACAGAAGGCTTATGAGATTGTGCTTCAAGCTGAAGGCTTTAAGCACCGTAGCCGGTGGATGAGGGGCGAAGCGACGGCACCACCGGAATGCCATCCACGCAATGCAAGCATCCTAAAGGGAAGCCAGGCCTCTGCGTTTTACTTCGACAATTGGACGCATTGAATGGTCGCAAGGTCCACAAAAAACCTCTCCTGCGATTTCTGTCTTGCATTCCAAAAATTGTGTTTTTGGCGTGAACTTGGGTTAAGGCATTTGCGTAGCCAAATCTTTACTCGACCCGTCGTTAACCTTGACCTGGTCGTTAAAGATGCGTTGTTGGACTACGGAAACGCGGTATACTCGCGTTCCGGCCTGGGTGATTCTTGCGTGATCACTACAGGGTTCGTTCCCTTTACGATACTACAATTGACTTAACATGGCTGAACCCAGTGCAAGCTCCACGGTAATGATTGAAGCCGAGGGATTGTCCAAGTTTTACGGTCCGTTTGCAGCTGCACGGGACGTATCCTTTAAGATTAGCAAAGGCGAGCTCGTTGCTTTTTTGGGTCCGAACGGCGCCGGAAAAAGCACAACCATGAAAATGCTAACCGGCTACCTTGCTCCGAGCGAAGGGGTCGCTCGCATCGCCGGTCACGACATGTTCTCGGATCGCATCGCGGGCTCCATTCGGCTTGGCTATTTGCCCGAAAACGGCCCGCTCTATCCCGACATGACGCCACACAGTTTGCTGGATTTCTTTGCAGATGCTCGTGGAATGGCTTCTGCGTACAAAAAGACTCGCGTCGAAGCGGTGATCGAGCTTTGCGACTTGAAGTCCGTTGTTCATAAAGCGATCAGCAAATTGTCCAAGGGGTTCCGCCAGCGTGTTGGGATGGCCCAGGCATTGTTGCATGAACCAGATGTACTGATCCTCGACGAACCTACGGCAGGCTTGGACCCGAATCAAATCCGCGAGGTCCGAAACACAATGAAGAAATTGGGTGAGACCAAAACCATTTTGCTCTCGACCCACATTTTGCAAGAGGTAGAAGCGATGGCTTCACGAGTCATCATGATCAACGAAGGCCGAAAGGTTTTCGAGGGGACTGTTGACGAGTTGAAGCGTGTGAAAGGTGATTTATCCTCCGCATTCCATAAGCTCACAGGCGCTGCTCCCTGAGCATGCTGTCGGCAAAGCAATGAGCGAATCTGGCCAACGTTGGATTTCGCGAACAAACGTACAAGCTAAAAAGTAACCGATTAACGATTTTGTGATTAAGGAATAACGCAAGTGTCTCTCGTTCTCACCGCATTGGTTAAGCTGTTAGTGCTCGACCTCGTTTTTTTGGCAGTGATGCTCGCGCTTGTTGTTTTGCTAGCGCGCGGTCGCCGCGTTGCATATGCAGTGCTCAAGCGAAACTTCTATGGCTATTTCGCGAACCCAACAGGGTACGTCTTTTTGTGCTTGTTCGTTTTGCTGACGAGCATGGCGGCGTTTTGGCCGGACGAGTTTTTTAGCTCGAATCTTGGGACGCTCGGGCAACTTAACAAGTGGTTTGCCTACATTATGATGTTTTTCATTCCGGCCATCACGATGAGCATTTGGGCGGAAGAAAAGCGACAGGGGACTGACGAACTGCTTTTGACTCTACCAGCAGATGATTTTGATATTGTGGCGGGCAAATACGTTGCCGCCTCAGCTATCTACACTGTTTCACTTTTGTTCTCGCAACTGTCGACATTCATGGTGTTGGCGCTGTTGACTCAGGGGGAAATCGATACAGGCTTGTTCTTTTCCAACTACCTGGGTTACTGGTTCATCGGCCTGGCCATGATCTCGATAGGGATGGTTGCTTCGTTTTTGACCAGCAACTTGACGGTTGGATTTATTCTGGGCGCGCTGTTCAACGCACCGTTGGCGTTTGCGTTTGTTTTTGACAACATCGTTTCGTTCTTTGCTGGTGCGGGTGCGAATCGCAATTTGACGCGTGAGATAAAGAACTTTGGAATTCAGGAACGATTCGATGACTTCGGACGGGGCGTTCTGAGCTCGTCGAGCATGTCGTATTTCTTGCTTATCTCTGCGTTTGGCGTGTACCTTTGTATGGTGTTAATTGGCAAACGACACTGGAGCGGTGGACGCGATGGCAACGCCAAACTGGCGCACTTTCTAACGCGTATTTTATTGCTTGGTATCCTTGCTTTCGCAGGCAGCATGCTGTTCCGAAACAAGGACATCATACGAAAGGACGTTACCGAGAACCAAGTGAGTTCACTGTCGCCTGTGTCCATTGACATGATTCGCACCCTTGGTCGGGATCGCGACATCACCGTA
>JANMNR010000159.1:0-17816 GCA_031368325.1 Pirellula sp. | reverse complement strand
GGAGTCGAGGTTGAAGGATGGTTTTCAGGACGACGATTTTGCACAGCGGGAAATTCCTCAGCGAATTGGACGGTTTCAGATTCGGGAACCCATCGCACGCGGTGGAATGGGCATTATTCTCAAGGCTTGGGATGATTTATTTGCTCGAAACACAGCCATCAAATTACTGCTCGATTCTGGGGAGAATGGTGCACTTGCTAAACGATTCATGTTTGAAGCGTGCGTGACCGCTCAATTACAGCATCCGGGTATCGTACCCGTCTATGAAATGGGGGTTACTGCGAACGACCTACCTTATTTTGCGATGAAACTCATCGAGGGGCGAAGTCTCCAAACTTTGCTCAAGGAGAATTTGCAGAATACCACCCACCACCTGAAGATTTTCGAAACCGTTTGTCACCTTGGCCTACTGTCATTCACGAGGTGTCATTCACCTCGACATCAAGCCAAATAATGTGATGGTCGGCGAATTTGGTGAAGTCCATTTAATGGACTGGGGCCTAGCAAGAAATTTCAAAACCGAAACACCATCTTCGGGGATAAGTTTGCTAGATGATACCCACGGCGGAGGAGAGTATCGTATTCGTGGAACCCCTGCTTACATGTCTCCGGAGCAAGCTAAAGGAGAAGCCGTCAGTGCACGCACCGATGTGTTTGGTTTGGGCGCCATGTTATGCGAGATTCTAACGGGTAGCCCCCCTTACGCCGGTAAGGGGCTACGGAGTACGTATTTGATGGCAGCCAAAGGCGAGCTTTCTCCCGCCCTAGCTAAGATGAAGTCCAGAGAAATAAACCTCCCGATGGCGAGACTCGCAGAACAATGCTTATCCCCCATTGCTGAAGCAAGGCCTGAAAATGCTCAAGCGGTCGCCAACACAGTTACAGCCTATCTGGACGCGATGCTTACAGAGAACATGAAGGACTGGCATCGATTCTTTGAGATTTGTCCTGATCTATTTTGCATTGCTTCGATGGACGGCTATTTCTTGCGAGTCAATAAGAATTTCGGGAAGGTTCTGGGGTATTCGGAGTTAGATCTAATCTCGCGGCCTTTTGTAGAAATGGTGCATGAGGCTGATCTCGTTCGAACCATTGATGCCATGAGCGTGTTGCGTGAGGGACTACCGGTGACCCGCTTCCGCAATCGATATCGCAGCGCCTCGGGAGACTATTTGACGTTAGAGTGGACCGCAAAAGCTGTTCAAGACGAACGCATCATTTTCGCCGTAGCGCGGGATGTTTCAGCGGACGTTGCGGTCAATAAAGACCGAATGTAATTTTCACGTCACGCACTATCGCAAATGGCCGCGAATACCGCATATCCGCGGACTAGGGCATAGCAGGTTTGCACGCACGGTTCCGTAATCGTCCTTTTCTGTGAGCCTCTCGTGCAAGCATGTCCTCGGGAGATTAATCGAAAAGAATCCCAAAGTCGGTGGTTTGGCATAAGCGTATCAGAGCGAGTCGAAATCGGCATAGGCTAGGTCCAGTCCTTATGGCAAATATAGTACTGCATAGGAGATACCGGTTACCCTGTGCCGTTCCGATTTAGAGAACTATCTCTATAGTCACTCTTGGCAAATCATCTCTCGCAGAGTCTGTCGGCAAATAATTGCTCTCTTCTTGCTCGTTTGGAGAAGCCATATCAACACACCGCTTAATTAGGCAATCGCGCCCAATTACCAGAGGCGAGCCAACGCTGTGGTTATGTTGCAATTGGAAAAGTGCATGGCAAGCGAGATAGTTGCTCGATTTCTTCAATCGGGACGCTTAAACGCCAGGCTAGGCACGCGCTGCGTTCGCGGCTTGCTTGATAATGGCCTCGACTGCGGAGCGATTAAATTTAGTACCAGCCACAAACTGGATATGGCGCATACCACTACCAGTGCCTTGGAGCAAACCCATTGGATCTACAAACTCAGCCCCTCTCCATACTTGAAGGTTCACGTAGTCCTTGTGGTTAACAAGTGCGCAGGCATTGCGTTTGCTGTGATAAGTTGGGTTTTGCCACTTCAAGCTCACAACTAGATCCGGCGCTGCCGAGCGAATAACATTGTCGAGTTCCGCGATAATGCCGTGATGTTCAGGTTGAATACGTGTGAGAAAATCGAGGAGCACTGACATGGCAAATTCTCCTAAGTGCATTAACGAACAGCAATCTATTCCAACACTACGAAAGCGGATCTTGCCGAGCCGCAAGCTTCGCCGCCGCTAGCGATGTTAGTTTAGTCGATTAAACAGTTGCGAGCTACTTCCACAAACGGGTGCGGAGAGGCCCGGCAAGATTGAATCGGATCGATCATGGTCGGCAGGTTTGTGATTTGGGACTTCCGAGACGGCGACCGATCCATTTAATCTATCGTCTAGGCTTTAAGACCATGAAGTTCCAGTCTGGCCGTTGTCCAAATCGAGGCTGATCGTAAACGTCCCTCGTTTGTTGGCGCTCGGCGGGGTGTAGATGTCGTGGCCAAACCAACAAGGACTCGCTTGGCATGCCACGAGATCGTTCGCGATTTCGGCGGTAAACTTCACTTCCGCATCCTTTCCTAGGTCACACGAACTTTGTAGAACTCGTAATAGATGACGATGAAACGTTCCTCTTCCGATGAATACACAATCCATTGAGGTAGGATCGCGGAACCTCATCAGTCAACTTCCCCCGACGGGCAGTAAGCAAGGTAGCGAGCACCACAGGGGTTTCCCCCCCTTGACCGCCACAGTTACATGGGATAGTGTAATAGTGAGGCAGTCAGGAGACAAAATGAAATCGAGTTTGACGAAAAAGCGAAGTGTTTGTTGCGAACGACCCGCGTTAAAAGAACGTCCGCTTCTTTCGCCTATTCAAGCAGGTGGATTAGCATCCGTATTCAAAGTACTCGCCAACGACACGCGCCTGCGTTTACTACATGCTTTGGTGCGGTCAGACGAGTTATGCGTTTCTGACTTAGCGTTGTCACTTGGTATGAAGCCTCAAGCTGTTTCAAATCAGCTTCAGCGATTGTCGGATCTTGGCATTTTGTCGTCGCGACGTAACGGCAATAGCATTTACTATCGATTAGAAGATTTCTGCGTCCGATCTTTGCTTGACCAAGGACTATGCTTGATGGAAGAAGTAAGTGATCGGACCAGATCTTCGATTAATGCAGATAGGCGATCATGATGCATTGGCAATCCAAGTTGGCTGCTGAAGCCTTCGGTACATTCGCGCTCGTGTTTGCTGGAACAGGAGCAATCATTGCTAACGAGACGAGCGGCGGTGCGGTGACCCACGTTGGTATCGCTCTTACCTTTGGGCTCATTGTCATGGCGATGATCTGCGCGCTGGGTGATGTTTCGGGTTGCCATATCAATCCGGCTGTCACGATTGCGTTGTTTGTGGCTTGCCGTTTCAGGGGCCGGTGGGTCATCCCCTACATTGTGTGCCAATGTGTGGGTGCGACACTAGCTAGCCTTGTCTTGCGAATCATGTTTGCGACATCAAAGACTCTTGGCGCTACCATGCCTAATTCCGGTGTTTTCCAATCCTTCGTGATGGAGTTCCTGATATCCCTGATCTTGATGTTTGTAATTTTCAGCGTCTCAGGGGAATCGAGTGAAAAGCGCATTCGAGCAGGTGTTGCTATCGGGGCTGTTGTTGCGTTAGCTGCGCTGTTTGCAGGTCCGATCAGTGGGGCTTCAATGAATCCAGCCAGATCGCTTGCCCCCGCACTCATTTCAATGCAATTCAACAGCCTTTTCATTTATATCTTCGCGCCAGTTTTGGGAGCTTGTGCGAGCATCCCGGTGTATCGCTTTATACGCGACTCAGATTGTGACAATTAAACTCTCGATGAGAAATCATGCTTAAAAAAGTTATTTTTGTTTGCGTGGAAAATTCCAACCGGAGCCAAATGGCTGAGGCGTTTGCACGCATTCATGGTACAGGTAAGGTCGAGTCATTTAGTGCTGGTTCCCGTCCCTCAGGACGAGTGAATCCAAAAGCGATTGACGCGATGGAGGAGCTTGGATACGACCTAACAACACATCATTCGAAAGGGCTGGACTCTTTCAATGGTCAGGAGGTCGACGTCGCGGTGACTATGGGCTGCGGTGATGAGTGTCCGCTGATAATCGCTGACCAGCGGCTGGACTGGAAGATCCCTGATCCAAGAGACATGACTGCAGAGGAGTTTAGAGAAGTTCGCAACTTGATCGAAACCAAGGTCAAACAGCTGATCGAACTCCTGTGAATAACCGCACTAGCTCACCCGCGACCTACTGTGGGCCATCTACCCCGCTCATTTTCCTTTTCGATTGGACCGAGCCCGATAGGAAGCGGAAAAGAGAAGCAATTGCAGAAAGGAATAGACTGCGACTATTCCAAACACACTCGGGATCGCCGTTTCGAACCCAATGTCTTTAAATGCAACTGGGCCAAGCACGCTGTTAGGATCACTGGGCATGTATCGAATTCTGACTTCGTCTCCCAATTTGGGCGTCGTCATGAACTGCAAATAACCGAGTGTTTTTTTGTGCTCAGCGCCGTTCGAGTCATTGAAGCTCACTGTGATGCTGTTCGGCAAGACGCTCGGTGGGGGTGGGTCCAACGAAACTACTACCGCTGGCACTTCGGGTGCCGCATCCCATCTTCGTTGTAATTGAACCGACGACCAAACGACGGTGCCAATTGATGTAACAAGCATAAGATGAATGAATGCGAATAAAACTGAATTGCGTTTGCGTTTGGAAGGCGTTGTCGAAGCGGCGGGCAGTTCGCGGACCTCGGACAATCGTTGCTGTTCCTTGGTCCATGTTCCATCACCGATGCGAGGTGATTGAGCAGGATCGCATAGATGGACCGTTGCAATCAGTCCATCCCGAAGTGTGAGGCCCAGGCCCAGCGATGGTATCCAAATCGTGCCGCTCTCTAGTTGTTCGCGACTGCGCGAGGCTAAAACGTATTTGGGGGTTTTGCTGGATGAACTTCCGTCAGATTCAATGCTGCACCAGACCGTCTCTTTTCGAGGAATCTTGAACATTCCAATGATCTCATGTGCTCGTTTTCCGATAACGGATAGCGACGCAAAGCGAATTCGTTCATCTGAAACATCGATCCGGCTGAGCGTTCGAGGGCTTGTCTGTGAAAAAACCAGATCAGTGCGGATTTCTGGGACCGGCAAACTACTCGGTCCATCGAAAGTTAAACTATCGGCATCGACGTCGTGTTCTCCTAAGATTTTAAGCAAGGCCATATACTCCGTTCCGAGAACCAGCGGTCCCATGCCGACCCCCAGTTCGACCATCCAAAATTTAGCCTTCTTCATTTTTGTTACTCGGGGACTTCAAGGCTGATGGGAATGATAATGAACGCTCTGCCGTTGCGCCGCGGACGTGGGTGGCATCGAATGGAAGCAACGAGCCAACTAAAGCCCACAAGCAGGAGATGGACGCCGAGGATATCGAATACGGCGAGAGTGAGAATGGTCATAACGCGGGGCTTTTCAAAGAGAAGAGATGGTTGGGGGAATTCTAAAATGCCAAGGTCCATTGGGGAATGGGTTGCCATAGGTAGATGCTCCAAAGTTCAGGTGAACCGTTTCGGTTCTATCTAACAAAGAAACCGGACGTTTAGTAAGAGGCGCTTTTGGGGAGATTCATTCGACGTAGAATCAACCGCCAGGTATCAATCTCGGAAAGTTGGTCCATGACATTAAGTCGAATCGCGTCAAAGTGACAAAATTGATACAGCATTCTGAGGAATTCGATTTCGTCCGTGAAATGCCGCTCGTCTGGATAGTCGCCGTAGTCGGAGCGCACAAAGTGATCGTAATTCCAAAATATATGTGTGCCGCCTTCCTTGTGAGGATCGCAAAAGCGCGCACCGTCTTTCATTGCCGCGATGATGGCTTGTTGTATCGCAGCGACCGAATCAAGATGCTTTTCAACGTTCAATGCTTCCTCGCACAATTGGCGATAACGCTCTGCGGAACCTTCGTTGGCAAGTGGACGGCTGGCTGCAACAAAGTCTCTGGTCCAGGTTGCAAACCAACTTCCTGAAGTCTCACGGTAGTAATCGGCATGGTCAGACGGAAGTTCTCCCCATGAAACATCCGCACGTAGCGAGTAACAGTTCCTTACCGGTAGAGCCGCTTCGAAACGCAGCAAAAAGTTATAATCTGCGCCGACGACATTTGCCTTTGCTCGCAGGCACAACTTGCCGTCGTCCATCGACGGTGTGAATAGAGTCCTCATTCCGCGTTCCAATTCAAACTGCACTTCATGCGGAGGTTGTTTGTCTCTGAAATGCAATATACGCGTTGCCCCGGTGGCGGATTCTTCGATCGATAAAGCCTGCGAACTATCCCATTCGACATTCGGCTCATTCGCTGGAGGCGCTTCGCGCTCAAGTGCGGTGCTACGGATTATCCGAGAATTAATTTGCGAGAAGGCTGTATGTGGCTCGTATGTCTTTCGAATCGCAGACATATCCGGTTCAACGGGCGGCAGATTGGGCGGCTCAATGACAAAGTAGCAGCGTTGGGCATCCGTAAATTCGCCAGAAATGATTGAGCTGCAGCGTTCCTTAAAGCTGAGCCCATCGCCGTCGGCTCGCGCCCGCGTACTGACTTTGTTTGCGAGTTTGACATAGGCACCAGCAGGTGGAGCTGGAAAACTATGTCCGACTTCGATGATCGAGTTGCCAGCAGCCAACTCGGTTTCGATAAGGACTCGAAGCACTATAGGAAATTTAGCGAGTTCATTTTTTAATTCAGGCATGATCGACTTGTTTCATTTCCTGTTTTCTAACGCTGCAGAAAAAACGCTCGTGGTGCGAATGTGGATTGTAAGATAAATCGGCTAGCAGCCGGAGCTCGACCATAGGCACGTGTGTGGGGCCTGGGGTACGATTTCTCACGAAGTGCAATAACGCGTTGGAGCATGGCTTGGATTCTCTCACGATTTTTCGAGGCTGCGACTTTGCCCCCAGATTGAATCAAATCGCTTAGATGTACATCCAAGCCATAGCAAGCCAGCCGTATTTGGCGGTGTAAACGTCGTGTTTCAACCTCTCGGCAGCATCGAAATCAGATACTAACTCGTGCGGAATTGCTTTTGTTACGAAGACATCGCGATTTTCGCAGTTTTTGGAGATAGATTTGTTGGGCATCCCCAGGCATATCTCACCCTTTTGAGTAGAAATCGTGACGAGGCATCGGAATCGGCAATGCGTTCTTCCAAACGAATTCATCATACGCGTTCCAGTGAAGCAAAGAACGCTCCTAAGAAACCAAACTGTCTGATTGGTCAATTCCAACGGAACGGCTTGCCAGAGAGTTTCGTCGCGATGGCTAACAGCAACAAAAAGGCCATTGGAAAAAACACAAGCACTATGGGAATCATCGTGACGACTAACGCGACAATCAGCTGGTCCGCTACCACCAACGCGATGCTTGCGGCCAGTGCGATTGCCGGCGCGGCGATCAGCTTTGAAACCTTCAGAAGACCGTTCGTTCCGGCGTAGTATTTTTTGCCGTACTGGCGGACCAAGTAAAGCACCATCCCGATGAGCACTATCCACGCAAGGGAACACGCAATCTTCAAGCCGCCGATGCTTTTAAGCGAGTAGTCGTGATGTCGCATGTAACGAGCGACAACGAAACAGAAGAGGCCGAAGAGAAGCGACCCGAGCAAATTGGACACGCACAATTTCAGCAGCGATCCGTAGCCCAACATCCCTGAACACGGCAGTAAGTTTGTCGCAAGTACATTTCTCCATCTCGACCTTCCTACCGTAGACGATTGCAAGAGGTACGCGCCAGCCAGCGTCGCGTTTATGGCAACACCAACATAAATGGACGCGCCGACGCCAATCGGGAATCGTTGCTCCAGCATCGCAATCAGGCCAAACGAAACCAGCAGCAGAACAAGCCCGAATAGTCGATGAACTAAATACATATCGGAACACTTATTATGTCAAAGGAGCTTACGGGGCTGTCTCCACGAACTATTCTACCGATTTCATGAACTAAATTAGTGACTGTTGGATACCGAGTGCGATTGTCCCGCCGCCAACGAAAGCCAGCGGGATAATGCCGACGATTGTTGCCGGACCGGGAAGATGTGCATTAAAACCTTGCTTCTCGCCCTAGTACAATTCGACTTGCACATCCGATACGTCCGCCAATTGTTGTGTGTAGTGATTTGGAATTGGCTTTTTGCGTTTCCCACTCGCAAATCCGGGCCAGATCTCTCGATGCATCTAGGTACCGGGAAAGTCGGATTTGCTTAAGTCCAAAACCAGGTCGTATTCTTCGATTGTATTTACCAACCAACCTCTTGGCTAGGAAACGTTGATTTGAGATTTGCAGAATGTTATTCTCTCCCTGGCGATTCTCTGCCGACATGCCATGCCTCTTTCCAACTTAATTGCAAGTCACCATGATTCGATGTCTCACATGTAACTCGCACCCTGCTTCTCAACACCTATCACGCCGAACCAAAGCGAAACGCGGACGTTTGTTCATCAAATCCTTGGAATCAAGGCAACTCATGGCCTTTGACCCTGTATTGATTGCGAACATTAATCCTGCTCCCAACGAAGGTTCGGCACAAGTTGCTTGGAATGGTGGAGAGGTCACGACTTTTCTTACGAGCGTCAATGGAAGTACTGAATGGTGGAGAACGGACGGGACGAGTCAAGGAACATCGCAAATTGCTAGCCTCGGGACAGCCAGTGGCGAACGGGCCTTGTTCGAGATTTATGCGACGGACTTTGTGTTCGAAACAGTTCCAGGTTCAGGGGCAACAACGATCTCGTGGAGCAACGGGAGTGGCTCATTGTATCGATACACATTGCCCTTCGAGACTCGTTATCTAGGTGTGATTGGCGAGACAGTCATGCTACAGCACAAGGACTTGAACTGGATAGTCGCTGCACGCCCGCTATCGCAGTATTACACATTAGTTGCCTTTCCCAATGCACCAGCTACCCCGTTGGTTCAGACGGGCACGTCACTCCTTTTGCGTGTCGATAATCCGGTCACCATGCAGGCAGAGCTTTGGAATGTAAGCGGTTTCTCCTATTCACATAGTGTTTCATCGTTGAATCCGGACGATCGTTACTTTGGTCAAGATGGGGTTCTCTATTCCGTGTCAGCAAATGGGGACATCTACCGGTATCCAGATCCATCCTATACTCAGCACATCGGATATCTGCCTGTGCAGCCAACTGATCTCGAAGACGTCTTTTCCAACGTCTATACGGCAACCTACGATGAGTCGACTAACGCATCAGCCATTCATTTGCTTGGTTCGGGCTCTCAATCTGCCAAGCTCCTTGGCGTTTTGCAAGGGAATGCAACGCTCGAAGAAACAGACTTGAATCTACTCATTCATGTAACGGGAGGAGCTGACGCTGGTTTTTGGTGGACCAACAACACCCTTGATGGATTCGTTCGTGACACCAAGCTGTCCGGCTTTGACCGACCCGTTCACCAAATCCAACAATCGGTTGTTGGCTGGACGGCATTCCCCGGTCAGGGAGTTGAACTTGCGTCCTACATTCCCGATCCCCGATTGCGGCTGAGTCGCGATACGATCGGAGAGAATCTCATCGGTGGTGTTGTCTACCAAAATGTTTTCATGACCTGGGCCCCGAATGAAGGCACAGCTTACCAACTGATTCCTGGACCTGGCGATGCTAACAATGACGATTTCTCGATTGATGCGTTCGGGAACGTCATCGCTTTGCGGCCCTTTGACTATGAGACCGAGCCCTTGCTGTCCATTCGGGTCCGAGCGACAGGGTCGTTTGGCACGATCGAGTCCGCCATGACAACTCTGGTCACCAACCTCGAAGAACAAGTGACGTTGACGCGCAATCGTGTTTCTGAGAATGCGAGCCTAGGAACAAACATCGGTCTACTCGGAACTCGGAACTTTCTTGACGGAGATCAGGCAACTTTCTCCATACTGGCAACGGACCCGGAGGAATCGAATGCCTTTCGGATTCAAGGGAACCGTTTACAAGTCAATGGACCGTTGGACTTCGAAACGAATCGACGTCATCTTGTTCAAATTCGAGCGACAGCGAGCTCGGGGAATATTGTTGACCAGTGGCTTGAAGTCGTCGTTGACAATGTGAACGAGAACAGTGCAGCCACCATCACGTTGTCCAACGATCAAATATTGGAGAACATCGAGCCCAACGTGGAGATTGGAACCTTGGGGGTTCGAGGCAACACCGGTCCGATGACCTACTCACTCATCACTGGAGCGGGGGACTATGACAACAGTCTCTTCCTAATCAATGGTAGCTCCCTTGTGCTCTTGGAGAGTGCCGATCGCGAAGCGAGAGCCAACTACTCGGTCCGAGTTCAGGCGACCGACGGTACGAACACGTTTGAATCGGCGGTGACCGTTGATGTCTTGCCGGTCGACGAGTTTCCCTCGTACGGGATTCAGTTTCTAGCACCAAGCGGTGGCTATATGAGCCTTTTCACAATCGAGGAGAACACTCCTGTTGGAACCCACGTTTTGACCTTGGAGCCGGGCGATCCAGACATCGAGCCCTACACATGGTCCATTTCCGGTGGGCTTTCTAATTTCTTCACACTCGATGGCGATATGGTCATCGTTTCCTCGCCAATCGACTACGAAGCAATCACGGATTTCGACGTGATGGACTTTCAAGCAACGGTTGTCAACTCAGAGGGCGAATCATCAACACGATGGCAACCCGGTGTTATTTGGACAAGTACCCAAAGCTATACCACCATCATTGCCGTGAACGATGCGCCCGTCGTGCCAGCAATCGCCAATGTCACCGGAGCCGAAGGTCTTTCTACATCGGTCCTGTTGAACAATCCACTCTTTATCGAACAAGATGCTAATGATTCGGTGGTCGTCGAGTTGCTCGTCAACGGAAGTTCGGCTCCCGATTGGATGCAACTCGATGTTCCAACCGGTTTGCTGACAATTGATCCCGATGCCGATGCCGCCGGAACCTACAGCATGCTCTTGCGAGTGACTGACAGCAGCGGTCTGCGAGACCAAGCGTCGTTCCAGCTGACCATCACCCCATCTAATTTCGTCATTATCAATGGAACGGCAGGAGATGATGCGATCGTTCTCCGGCCTAACAACAACCCGGGAACACAATGGACCGTGACAGTCAACGGACAAGCGGTCTTCAATGGGCCGATCAATGCGGCAGTTCCTTTCGCCGTTAATGGGCTCGGCGGAACCGATACCGTGACAGTCCAAGGGACCAACCAAGCCAACCTCTTCGAACTGCAACAGCTCAGCACGTCGCTGGGCAACATGCGCGTTCTTTTGAAGAACGTCGAGAACCAAATCATTCGTGGACAAGCTGGAGCGGATCGATTTCAATTGTCCGATCGAGCTGTACAAGTTCCTACATCCATCATCGGCGGAGCCGGAGCCGATACGATGGTCGGAGGCGATAGTTCGAACAACTGGTCGTTGAATGGAAGTGGCTCTGGAAATGTGAGCAACGTGAGCTTCTCGGGAATTACCAATCTAACTGGCGGAGAAGACAGCGATTCGTTCCTGATTGAACAGCAAGGTTCATTGCCGGGCACGATCAACGGAGGAAGCGGCCAGAATTCCATCACTTTCACCACGCCCGGCGTTGTACGCACCGAGCTTCAGTCGTTTCTCACGGCATCGGGTACGTCAAGTCGCATTGGGCGTTTCGAACAGGTGCAGTTCATCAACGCAGCCAATCAATCGTCTAACCGATTAACGTATCGTAGTGCGGGGCTTGGAGGCCAGTCGACGACTGATTGGTTCATCCAAGGGACAAACATTGATCTCTCCAACAGCTCGGTCGCGACGGGAGCTTTCCGAGCTTGGGGATATTCCAATCTTGTCGGGACGAACTTAGCCGATAATTTTCGGATACTAGGTCTTGGGCCTGCTGTTCAAATCGATGGTGGCGGTGGAACGAACGACTTGGACTATTCCAATTCGGGAAATCCGGTTGAAATCTATCTCAACACACAATCAGCAACATCGGTTTCCCAATTCACAAACATCAACGAGATCATCGGGTCGTCATCCGACGTATGGGTCGTTGGTCCCGATCAAGATACGACTTGGTCTCTCTATGATGGATACTTGACGTTGCCTGGGCAACCGCTGATCCGCAATGCATCGGCTGTGTTTGGCAGGGATCAAGACGACACGTTTCTTATGCTTGTCGATGACATGCCGGATTGGCGTCCCGTTAGCATCAACGGCGAACTTGGGAGAAACATTCTGGACTACACGGCGGCCCCCTATGGCGTATACGTCGACTTGTTCAATGGCATTGCAACGAACCTAACGTACGTCGTTTCAGTGAGTGATGTCTATGGGTCGCGATTTGACGACGCACTTACGGGAAACGATGAGGATAACTTGCTATTTGGTTTTGAGGGAAATGATTCGCTGAATGGATATGGCGGAAACGACGGTCTATTCGGCGGATCGGGAAACGACTCCTTGTACGGATCCTTCGGTCGAGATTGGTTAGTGGGCGGAAGCGGTGGAGACTCGCTGGATGGGGGTGACGATGACGACATTCTTGTTTCCGGTCGATCCCCAGGGTTCGATGGAAATGAATCGACAAATCGATCGGTCATCAATGTCAATCGAATCGATGCGGTGATGGCCGAATGGACAATCAATCGCAGTTATGCTCAGCGCGTTCAACGACTGCGAAACGGAGTTGGCAATGCGAGATTGTCGACCTCAACACTCGCGAGCGACAATAGCATCGATCAAGTCCTGGGTGGGGTCGGAAACGATTGGTTCTGGGCCAATGTGATGGATACGATCCAAGATCGACAAAACTCAGAGACTCTTTTGAATCTGAGCTAGTTGAGGAGGGAGTCTTAAGCCAGCGATCGCAATTCGGAAATCCCGAGTTTGAGATTTCGAATTTCCGAGTTTGCGGCTGAAGTGAGCTAGTAACTGCTTCGCCGATTACGCTGCGGTGTTGATCCGACCAACGAGTTCCATGTCCCCACCAGCGTCGATTCTCTTCTAAGCAATATTTCGTCGCTACAACTTTCATTGCGAGCACGAGCGAAAGAGCGACCACCAGAAGTCCGCTTGCAACGCTTTGATCCATTAGAGTTGCATTGTCCTTTGGACACACGATTGCGTAGCCTTGTTGAAAGATGGGGAAATCAGCGGTTACTGGAAGTGGTAATCGTCTAATAATTGCGAAATCACCTGGGCATTGACCTGAGTTGTCACCAGCTCAACAGATATTGAAGGTGTTGGGACGCGGTAGACCAACGCTCCCCCGGACTACCGCAGAAAACGAACTCAAGGAAGAATCAAAATGCTAGTTCTAAGTCGCAAAGTTGGTGATCAGTTGATTATTGACGGAAACATCACCGTGGAAGTCGTCAGGATCCAAGGCAACCGAATTTCGCTTGGCATTGTTGCCCCGTCCAAAGTCAAAATCCTCCGTGGCGAATTAACCCAACAACAAGCCAAGGCGCAAAATGTTGAACTAGTTGTTGAGGATGGGTTGTTGGTGGCTTGATAGATGGATAGTGGTTTGAGTCGAGGCTATCCACGACCACCTTCGGAGCAAGTTTCGCAAATCCCGTGACATTTGGAGCATTGCAGCTTCACGCGGATGTCCATCTGCGATCCGACGCAATCGTGTCAATTTATCCCGATCAAGTGCGGATCACGCTGGAAATCTCGACGCAGTGTGCAATCGATACTGCTCAAACCGGTTGAAGTCGCTCAAGACTTGTTCTTGGCGGGAGTTGCCAGACTGGCTACTCTTCTTCGAACAGCACGCGGTGACCAACCTGCGCGTCTCTGAATCAAAGGCTGGAAACCGACCATACGCCATAGTGCCAGCATCCTCTTCGTCGGTTTTGCTGACTCGTGCATGCATATCCCAGTATTGATTGACGAAACGCCGCAGTGGATCCTTGGACCAGCGACGGCGCTGTTCCAGCAAAGTGGGATCTCGATTAACTTCTAAGTATCGCGATAAGCTGTAAGCCCCATCGAATAAGAACTTAACGTTTTACTGCAGTGAACTCTTCACGGGTAATCTCGCCATCTCCGTTGGAATCCTTAGAAAGGTGAGCTGTCGCTTCCTTGCCCGTTAGCACACCATCTTCGTTGGTATCGAGTCGCTTAAAATCATCCTTTGCATTTCCTCTAGGCTCGCTGGCCTCTGGTTTAATTTCTTCGAAAACCAAGCCACGTGTCTTTGGGTCGAAGCCCTTATGCCAACGCGTGAACTGATCGTACTTTGCCTTGCGAAATGCAGCCAGGTTAGCAGGATTAAGTTCGTTGGCATTCGAAAAGTTCGCACCTCGAAGATCTGCTTCGTAGAAATCTGCCCCATATATCCAATTCACGTCTTTAACATTGCGAAGATTGGCTCCGCGAAGCTTTTTTTCATGTAATTGAACGCCTGACAGGTCCAGTCCCTCGAAGTTCACTTGATTTAAGGTCGCGTTGTGCAGGCCGACGCTTTTGAACTCACATTCTCGGAAGTCGGCTCCGGTTAGATCCGCGTTGGTAAACTGCGCAGACCTCAGCGTTGCACCGCGAAAGTTACAATTTCGAAGCGTCGATCCGGTGAAGTCCGCTGATTCTAGATTCGCGTCTTCGAAGTCACAGTTGTCCAAGTTCTCTTTGAGGAATTTTTTACCCGAAAGGTCCTGGCCCTTGAAACTCTTTGTGTACTTGCGTTCCTCTTTATTGCTGGTGGGCGCTGCAACCTGAGCAACGCTGGCAGAGGTGAAGCAAAGAATCAGCAAAGCGGAAGTAAGAATTATTTTCATTTTCTCCCCTGGATAGTAAATAAACTCGGTTTGGATGAATGATGTTTTTAATGAACGGTGACTGAGATTCAGCGATCTGGGGCAGGCTCGATGGCGATCGAAACAATGTGCGGTTTGAAACCCACGATTTGTAATTTTTGTTTCACCAGCCCTGAACCTGCGGTTCCTGTAACCAGATATGTGAAATTGATAAATCCACCTGTGCCTGCTGCGTTCATCTCAACTCCAGTCTCCTCCAATTCAATTTTCTGATACTTACCGACCATCGTGCGGAGCAGTTCAAACGCGGCGACAAACGTCTCGCGGGGCACTTGCTTTGGTATCTCCGGATGAAACATACTTATCGCAACATCGTCCTCTGCTGCTTGGATACGGCGAATCATTCGCATGCAGTCAGGTGAGCAATCATGGGCAAAGGTCGTTAGCTTACCATCGACATCCGCCATTAGCTCTGCGAGCAGTTTGGGAATTGCGTCGTCGACCGATGGGCCCTTCAGATCTAAGCCCAAAATCTTGCCATCCAATACAACAATGTTCACAGCGATGGTTCCGCGTTCCGCTTGAACCTCCGTCATCAGAACTTTTGTCCCTGGTTGTGGGCCTTCGGACTCCACGATATCGCGCGGGGTTGTTAGCGTGCCACTCCCCGCCTTGATGTGTCTCAAGACATAGGCGAGAACATACGAGTTTGCGATTTTTTGGAATTCGGGTCTACACAATGCTAAAACAGCTTCACTGTCTTGCTTGTTGATTGCCTGGACCAGAGCACTGAGTGGATTGCTTTGCGTCGGTGGTGGGTTATCACTTGCGTCCGATCCTGCAGCGATAACGTCTAAAATTGCAGCTTGGATGAACTCCTGTCGAGTAATTCGTTGATCACCTGACAGGTCGCTCGAGTCGAGAAAGGTGGCTTCGTTTCCCGAAAGGCGCCCGTCTTCGTTGATGTCCTTTTTTCGAAAACGTTCTGTTGCCTCTTCAGCAATGGCCTTTGGACTGAGTGTTATCATCGAGCTATATTATTCGCGAACTCCTCGAAGGAATTCCTTTTCGTCAATCCGACCGTTCTTATCTAGGTCCGCGAATTCCAGGCCCTTGAACTCGTTTCCCGAGAGTCGGTCATCTTTGTTTCCGTCCCGTTGATCCAAGATGATTAGCCACTGGGCTCGGTGAGCAATATCGCGGGCCTGGACTGCCGCTGTGAACGCTTGCAAAGTGACTCGTCCCGAATGCTGCCCATCGAGCGGGGAGAGCAATGCAAGTTCGTTTTTAGTCAGCTGACCATCGCCGTTCTCGTCGAGCAATTGAAAGTGCTCATTTATCTGCGCAGATGCTGAACCTGCGAGTATGAAAAGCGAGCCCACAAGAATGCAGGGCAATAGGCTGTTTTTAAGTTTTAGTTGCATGATTGTTTTTCTCAAATGGACTTCGATAGTCGCATCGACTCGGTATTACTTTTTGTACGCGAATCCTCGGAAGAAAATTCGGTCAAAAGTTCCCTTGGCCTCATCAACGAACAATGGGAACACTATCCCTACTACATCCTTTTCCCCCGCTGAACTTAAAGTGAGCGAATAGCCAGACAATGACCATGTCCCATTGGATCCACCCTGGCCCGAAGCAATGAGTTCTTTGTTGTTCGAATCGCTCAAGCCTGGATTGCTTCTATCCTTTGAGAAGTTTGCGATACCGCTGGATGCAAATGTTCCATCCGCACGGAGTGTCAGTGTTTTCGCGATCGCTGTCGAACTTCCACTAAACGAAAATGACGATCCGCCCTCGTAGTTTCCAACCAATTGGTCTGCGCTTCGAAACGGCTTTACCGGGAGAAACGTAGCGGTATCAAAATCGAAGGCGTCTTTAGCGATCTCCAGTTTATCCTTGCTCTTTGATCCGTTCGACCACGCAATGCTCATTTGGCCGTTAGCAACTTGATAAGTACCGAATTGGCCCTGGTGGGCAGCCAGCTCAGTTGCAGAGAAGCCACTTTCTAGGTTTACATACACCTTGCCGTCCGGTGCGAAATACCAGACTGCCTTTTCTAGATGCCTGCTAACCATCTCATACCTCTGCCTATAGAACAATCCCTCAATCTTGCTGGTTGACATGACAGAGCGCGCTGGCATCGAAGGTCGCTCCCCTTTTGCATTCTGTTTCGCGGGCGAAGGGGTTGCTTTTGTCGTTGCAAGTACCCTATCGGCCCACTTACTTGCCGGCTTTAAAGGCGTGTTTTCTGGACGGCTTGCTGGAGGGGCTATATCTAACGGAGTTGCTTCAGTGACGCGTTCGCGTTTGCGGCCGGCAAGGAACTCTGCTTTCGTAACTTCTTTGTCGCCGTCGACGTCGAACCTCAACCAGTTGTCCCCCAACTCGCGGCCACTCAACCAACCATCTTGGTTCGTATCGAGTTGCAACCAATGTGTAATGTCAGCGTCCTGCGCATGAGCACACGCTGACAAGTACAAACTACAACCTAGGATCGTACTAAACATAAGCATGGAGATATTTCTATTTCTTGACATGTTGCTCTCAATAAAAACGTGGAGCCTGATGGTAGGTAGGAGCGTTAGCTAATCTGCCTGCTGACTTAATGACCATTGCCGCATTTTTTGTGACATTCCCCTCCTAAATTTCTTCGATTTTCGCAGAAGCCTGCGTCGTTGAAATTGCGTGCTTTTTCCATTTGCGAAATGAAAAAGTAGGGCAAAAGACCGTATTTGTGACGGAAAACGGAAAAGTGATGCTCCAACGGTACATGCTGGCCTTGCTGCGGATTTTTTTCGGCGGAAGGGGAAATTTGGCTTTGACTCAAAAGGAATAACGCCAGAATCCTCGAGACCCCCTGGTATTTATCTGCCGCACTTTGATCAACAAGGTTGACACGGGAGCACTCCCGTTCCGGACATGTTCTGCTGAAAGCTAGCCAATCCGCGTGGCTAGATTCTTAGAGTATATTCATGTGGCCTGCTCTATGCTGAAGGCTTTGAAAATGGATTCAAGCCGATTCAT
>JANMNR010000155.1:0-13956 GCA_031368325.1 Pirellula sp. | reverse complement strand
CGATTCCCAGTTTTCGATCAGGAACGGCTCCATATTCTTCTTGGCATACGGGAACATGACGTCATACACAAATCGAATATCGGAAATCGTACCTTCGATATCCAACAGAACGCACTTGGCTTGTAGTTTCATTGTGGGCATTGAATCACGGTTGAATCAATGATTCGACACGTTTCGTAACTGGCACGAAGCTTTCGCCAAAGCACATTGGGCTGAACTCACCATGGACGCCATTTTCTATGTAATGAGGCGTCCAACCTGAGCTGTCTTCAAAAAACCGAATGCATCGAATGTGTCGATCATCGCACAAATTAAACCAGTGTTTCATTCCGCATGGAACGTTGATCATATCTCCGCTTTCAACGGTCACTCCAAACACAGGCCCTCCCTCCGGATCAAGGTGAAAAACCCCTTTGCCAGAAACTGTGAAACGAACTTCGTCTTCGCTATGCGTGTGTTCTTTATTGAACTTTTGCAGCATCGTATCGAGGTTGGGGGTATCTGCATGGACATTGATAACGTCCGCCGTAACGAAACCACCCTTTTGTTTGATTTGCTCGATCTCGGACGAGTACTCAGTCAGAATATCCTGATCGGTTGCGGTCGGACTCAGTCGGCCTGCGACTTGCCATTGTTCAAACCAGATGCCGAACGGTTTTAAGAACTCAGAGATCTCAGCTGGATTGTCAATCGTTCGGTTTTGGGAAGGAATAAATACGCTAGCCATGATTTGGTTGGGATTTAAAAGAGGGTGGGGAGGATGGAATTTGGCGGAATCACTTCAAAACTTTAGCGTTTCCCCACATGACTTGCAACGACTTAAGCAGAACAACTCAGCAGAACCGGCCATGCGAGTCCGGCAACCACTGGCGAACGGCTCAGGGTTGCGTACACTAATGGGCCGCAGTGGATGGTTAGAAACTGCGAAACCGTGTCAGATTTCGTTGTGTTTTCGACGCAAGACCACTAATTCAACCCTGGAGTAACTCTCATGGCCCATACATTGCCACCATTGCCATATGCTTCCAACGCTATGGAACCACACATCGATACCCAGACCATGGAAATTCACCATGGCAAGCACCATCAGGCATACATTACCAACTTAAACAAGGCAGTCGAGGGAACTCCGCTTGAGTCCAAGACAGCGGAAGAGCTCATCAAGGATTTGAGCGTTGTCCCCGACGACAAAAAGAATGTGGTGCGAAACAACGCTGGTGGCCACGTAAATCACTCTTTCTTTTGGCAAGTCATTGGATGGAACGCAGGAGGGAAACCTAGTGGTGCTCTACTCGCCGACATCGAAGCAACCTTCGGTAGCTTTGACGCATTCAAAGAAAAGTTTGGCGCAGCAGGAACAACTCGCTTTGGTAGCGGCTGGGCATGGCTTGTTGTAAACCATGGTAAATTGGAAATCGGCTCGACTGCCAATCAAGACAGTCCGTTGATGGGAAAAGCGGTTGCAGGTATCGAGGGAACTCCAATCCTCGGAATGGACGTTTGGGAACACGCTTACTACCTCAAGTATCAAAATCGCAGACCAGACTACATCGCCGCCTTCTGGAACGTCGTCAATTGGAATGAAGTCACCAAACGCTACGACGCAGCCAAAAAGTAGTCGCTGATAGACTTACTCGTTATGGCCACAGAAGTGGTCAGTCAAGAGTCTGAACCATTTTACGAAGTACTTGAGTTATAGCGGTTTAATGTCAAACCCAGCAGTAAGCGGGGGGCCCCCAAGTCCCCCGCTTATGCGTTTTGGCACCTAATCTTACAGTGACTTCTAGATTAACACTTGGCGGGCAACGTGGTCTCCCGAGGCGTGATTTTCTTACGGAGTATGTATGTAGCTCGCGGACGATTACTCGTGCCGCAGCGCTTCGATCGGATTCATTTTTGCAGCGCGCATCGCTGGATAAATCCCAAAGACTAAACCAACTGCCAACGAGATAAAGAAGGCTCCGGGAATGCTCTCCGGAACTACTGCTGGCTGCACCGTACGCACTACGTCAGGTAGTCCGGCCATCTGTTTTGCAAACCAAAGGTTTGCCAATACACGCGCACCATTCACCGCTGGACCGCAAAGCAGCCCAAACAGAATTCCGGAAATCCCGCCAGCCAGACTGAGAACGCTCGTTTCGACCAAGAATTGCCGAATAATATCGCGACGTTTGGCGCCCAGTGCGCGCCGAATTCCTATCTCTCGCGTTCGCTCTGTTACCGTCGCGAGCATGATATTCATGATGCCGATTCCTCCGACTAGCAGAGAGATGGCTGCAATCATCCCCATAAATACCATAAACATTGCGCGGGTCGTTCGAGCTTGTTCCAACAACTCAAGCGGGACGACGACAGCGATGTCTTCCATCTTGTCGTGACCTGAAAGTGCATCCTCAACCAATTGTGCCGTTCGCTTTACATCCGAGACTTCTCGCACGCGAAGCGTAACTTGATTCAGTTCGATGCTCTCCCCCTCGCGTGAACTGGCGCTAAAGCTCATGACCACGTCCCCAATGCGCTGCTGTAACGTCTTAATCGGGATATAGACGTCGTTCGAAAAGTCTTGAGCGGCCATCGAACCACCAATAGCGGCCGTGGCGCTTTTGGGTTCAAGCACTCCTACGACAAGGTAATAGTTCTTATTTTCAGGCATGTAGATGCGTTGCCCGACTGGATCTTCGTAAGGAAACAAACGCTCCGCGACCTTTGCAGCAATGACACAGTGGGTGTCCATAGCAAAGTTCTCGGCGTCCGTAATAAAATGCCCAGACCTCAGCTTCAGTCGAGTAACGTCTGCGTATTCGGGGGTGCAACCAACTAAGCGTCCGTCCAGCTTTCGATCCTTGAACGAAAACTGTCGCCGCATTTCACGAATCGGCAGTGCACTTCGAATGGTCGGTACCGTGGATACGAGCATGTCGTAATCTTCACGCGTTAGGCCGTATGGAGTTAAACCAGATGTCGACATTTTCGCGGACGGTGGCTTGATCGTCCGGATCATGATCGTATCGGCTCCAAGACTTTCAATTTGCTTCTGAGCTTCGTCGCCGATCCCTTTGCTGATTGCTAACAACCAAATAACGCTCGCCACACCGATAAAGATACCGAGCACGGTCAATAACGAACGAAGCGGGTGAAGCCAAAGACTCTTGACCCCAAGCTGAATAGTTCCAATCCAAATGCTCATTCTTCAACCGGCAAGTTTTCAATAGCGAACTTCGCGGCAGCATCGCGGACTTCTTGGGTATTTTGACGGTCCCACTGCAATCGGCCGTCTTTTAAACGCACCACACGTCTAGCACGTTTTGACACTTCGTCTTCGTGTGTGACCAAAATAATCGTCTTGCCCTCGTTATTCAGCTTCTCAAACAGCTGCAAAATCTCCTCAGCAGTCCTCGAGTCAAGATTACCCGTGGGCTCATCCGCTAGAATGAAGAAAGGGTCGTTTACAAGCGATCTAGCAATGGCAACGCGTTGTTGTTGACCACCGCTCAATTGAGTCGGGCGATGTGTAAGGCGTTCCCCAAGACCTACCAAATGGGCAAGTTCGATGCTCTTTTCTTTTTGCTGTTTCGTTAACGACTTCCCTTGGTAAAACAGCGGGACCTGAATGTTTTCCACAACGGTCAACTGTTGAATCAGATTGTACGCCTGAAAAACAAATCCAATTCTTTGAGATCGGATATCGGCAAGCTGATCATCGTTCATTTTCGCTGCGTCATCGGTCCCCAACCAAAGGCTTCCAGAGGTAGGTTGGTCCAGACAGCCTAGCATGTTCAGAAGCGTACTTTTGCCTGAGCCTGAGGGGCCCATGATGGCAACGTAGTCACCTTCGGGAACATCGAATGTAACGCCCCTCAGTGCTCGAACCGTTTCGCTTTTTAGGACATACTCTTTTTTGAGATCTGCGACGCGGCAAGCATATCGTTTTGCTTGTTCAGGTTGTGGTGCGATCATTAGTTGGACGGCGCTCCACGCGAGGCACCACTACCGCCACCGCCAACTGCACCACCGCCTCCAGCGGCGAATCGTTTTTGGAGTTGAGCAACCATTTCGGCCAAATCGATCGAACCATCCTTGTTTAGGTCGTAGTCCGCAAAACTACTTTTCATTCGGTCGTTATCGGCTACTTCCGCTACGCTGAGCTTACCATCCGAGTTGGTATCCATTTTCCCCAACATGGCGGCTGCAATGGCTTCTGGATTCATTCCACCACCACCGGTTGCACCCGCTGGCGGACTGCCACTTGGCCCATCGCCACCTCGATTTCCTGCCCGCGCCACTGCGGGATCAACTTTGGGAGCCTCGGCAGCAATCTTTGCAAGTTTGTCGCGATCGTCGACTTCTTCAATCTCAGGGATATTCATTTTGTCCAAGTGATTTCTCGGATCGAGTACGACCAATTCCTGCTTGCTGATTCCCTCGTTGATAGTGACGTATTTGTCGTTGGTCGCCCCAATTTTGATCTCCCGGGTGTCCCACCCATCATCCTTCTTAACGAGTGCAAAGTGGTGCTTCTTGACTTCGTAAACCGCGTGAACAGGTAATTGAATTGCATCCTCAATCTGTTCAACAAAGATGCGTACTTCTGCCGTCATTCCTGTACGAATCTCCTGCGGCGGATTCTGAATTTGGACAATCACCACGTACTCTTTTACGGTGGGCCCCCACATGTTTCCCTGCTCAGCATACTTATTCACCTTAGTGACGCGTCCGAGAAGTTCATCGGCGGCTGCGCCAACGTTGATTTTGACCGGCATACCGTCTCGGATCAGAGTAATACGTGACTCGTTTACCTTTGCCTTAACTTGCATTCGAGCTGGATCCGGCAAGAGGAAAATGGTTTGCTGCTCTCGAACAAGAGCCCCAGCCGTAACAGTAAAGTCAGAGCCACCACGTGACCCCGCCTTGTTGGCGTAGACAACCTGACCATCTGCGGGCGCGAGGACCGCACAAGCTTTGATTTGAGCTTGAATTTCTTGAAGCTTTTCCTTCTCTTCGATGAGCGTGCTTTTGTCCGACTCCAATTTGGCTCGTGCAGTTTCGATGTCACTGTTGAGTTGAACTAGGAATTTTTCCTTAGTCAGATTGTCAAGCACACGGAGTCGTCCCTGTGCCGATTCGAGTGTGCTTTGCGCATTTTGTACAGCAAACTGTTCCGATTCAATTTGAAGTGCCTTGAGCGTGCCTTTCGCAGCAAGCCGCTCTGCACTTTGCAATGACAATTCAGATTTACGAACACCTTGCTCAGCCAGAGCGATCTCGCTCAAAATGGCTTTCCGCTCCGTCAGATAAGTTCCCTCCAGGTACTCCCGCTTGGCGATTGCTGCCTTTTCTACCGCCGCTTCGCTGTTGATAACATTCGATTCAACTCCGCTTACCACAATCCTCTGGTTCTTGACCTCTTGATCGAGTGACGAAGAATCGAGCTGGCAGAGTTTATCCCCTTTCTTGACGAAAACACCCTCTGCGACCAGCGAAAGAATAGGTGTGCCGCTTCCCCCTCGGCCCTTTACCTCGCATTTGACTTCGTTGTTGCTGCTGCTTTCTATTTCGCCCTGTTCTAAAACGATGTGGTCAAACGGTCCACTCGCAACTTCGTGCAGTATCGGATCGTCCTTTGAGGGAGAGTACATCCCCGAGCCCTTGGTTTGCCACCAGGCATAGCCCGCGAATCCGCAAACTGCTACTGCGGCAACCAAGAAAGCAATTACCTTGACAGCGCCACGCTTAATTTGCGAACGCTTGTGATTGAGGTGGAACATTTTCGGGAAGGCTTTTTCGGGGTAGGCAAGTCAAATAACGAAATCTTCAGCAACGCAAAGCTTCGGATATTATCCACAGCAGTCAATTGCATTGCCACAAATAAACGTCGCTTTCATCTTCTTAATCATCGTTCAACACAACGATGACTGTCAACCTTTACTAACCCGCGGAAAATCCCCAGGTTTCGATTGGAAACGCAAGAAACAACTGTAGTCGCCCTATTGAACCAACAGCCATACTATTAGCTTTTCTAATTTCGATCGCTTTTAGTGATTGTTTCAGAAAAGCTTGAGCGTAAATCTGTTCTAAAAGATCGGAAGATTGACAGAATGGGAGGCCTGCGAAAGATAGGGTTCCTGAGTAGTATGGAGTGGCGTGTCCGTGCGACCAAAAAACACTTGCCAGTTCTATTCGATTCAACCGATTCCATGAAACTGCCCAATGCCCTTCATTTTTAAAGTACCAACGACTCTCGGCACGGACGAGTAAAACCCTAGATGGCATCCGATTTTCGACTCAAGGAACAGCTTCCCCGCCTAACGGAGGCGATTGTACGCACGTACAACTCAAAGGACCGCATCAACCATTTGGGGCATTGCCCCCTACCCAAATACGAAGTGATTGTTCAAATCATCGAGGACCTCAAAGACCTCCTATATCCTGGATTCCGTCGACGAGAGGGTCTACATGCTGGAAACGTCACCTACCATGTCGGGAATCTTGTGGACTCCCTTCACGACCGACTGACCACTCAAATCGCGAGAGCTTTGTTGCATGCCGACCGGGTCGATGCAAAATCGCCAAACGTGAATGCATGCGATAACGCGGTCGACTACGAAGCCAAAGGACAAGCGATAGCGATCGCGTTACTCGAACGGATACCCATGCTTCGAACGGCATTGGCCAAAGATGTTGAAGCGGCATACGTAGGTGACCCGAGCGTATCCAATCGTGACGAAATCATTTTTTGTTTCCCTGGTTTAGAGGCTGTAACGATTTACAGAATTGCCCACGAGTTGGTGCATTTTGCGGTTCCCTTTATCCCACGCATGATGACGGAGTGGGCACACAAACAAACCGGAATTGACATTCACCCAGGGGCGACAATCGGCGAGTCCTTTTTTATCGACCATGGAACTGGCGTGGTGATCGGCGAAACTTGTGATATCGGGGATCATGTCAAAGTCTACCAGGGGGTAACTCTCGGCGCTTTGAGCTTTGCGATGGATGCGGACGGTCAATTGATTCGTGGAACCAAACGCCATCCGACAATCGAGGACCGCGTTGTGATCTACGCTAACGCAACGATACTTGGCGGACGAACGATTGTAGGTCACGATAGTGTTATAGGGTCCAGTGTTTGGGTGACGAGCAGCGTGGCTCCGCACACGACGGTTGTCTTGGAAAAGCCAAAGCTGCGTATTCGAAACGGCCAAGTGGACGACCTGGGTCATGACTTGAACTATCAGATTTAGGTCGACCATGAACAACCAAAAGTATTCAGACAGCAACGACATTGTCATCACCGGTTACGGTGCGATTACGCCTCTAGGGCATGATGCGCAAAGCTATTTTCGGTCTTTGCTGCAAGGTGAATCCGCAGTTGAGTTGCTCGAGCCAACAACGGGTGTGGATGGATCGCTTTGGATGGGGTCATTGATTCGTGATTTTGATCCGAAATCGCATGTGCATCCGCGCAAGATCATCAAAGTAATGTGCCGCGAGATTCAGTGGGGGTTTGGGGCTGCAATGCAAGCTTGCCACATGGCGGGGATCTCAGCTGGCACCGTGTCGCCTGATCGATTGGGAACCGTGTTTGCCGGAGAGATGTTTTTCAGCGAAACCTCTGACGTTGAGAGCATTGTGCGCTTGTGCTCGGCAAACGGTCAAATGGACCATAGCCGTTGGGCAAACGAAGCATTTGAACACATGTATCCTTTGTGGATGCTGAAGTCACTGCCAAACATGGTTGCGTGCCATGTGGGAATTGCACTCGATGCACGCGGCCCCAACAACACAATAACGACGATTGGAACCAGCGGTTTGAACGCGGCGTTGGAGGCCATCAATGTTATTCGCCGCGGTATGGCAGACGTGATGGTGATAGGCTCCACCGCTTCGCAAAACACCTACACGCGTATGCTGCAACGCTACGAAGAAGACTATTCAACGGCTTATGCTAATCCTGCGGCGGCCTGCAAACCATTCGATATAGCACGCGATGGCTCCGTATCTGGAGAGTCCGCATCGTCGGTCATTCTCGAACGACGCTCCCACGCAGAGGCTCGCAAAGCTCCGATTTTAGGCACGATCGCGGCTTGGGCAAATACGTTCTGTAAAGCAACCCCGACCCGATGGAGCGGTACCCAAACCAGCACCCAAAATGCATTGTCTATCCTGCTAGAAAAATCCGGTTTGAGTTCCGGTGATATCGACCACGTCAATGCATCTGCGAACGGCACGATTGCTTGCGATGCGGGCCAAGCAAAGGGGATCGCTAAGATTCTTGGCAACGTGCCTGTCGTCTCGTACAAGGGCGCGATCGGGGACTCGATTAGCGCGTCTGGGCTCGTAGAGTGGATCGGTTCGTTAGCGGGTATGAAAGCTGGTTGCATCGCGCCAACTACCAACCATGAAACAACCGCTCCAGATTGTCCGATCAACGTCATTTCGAAAACAGCAAAGCCTCGATCGTCCTCGCACGCCATTAAACTTTCGCATACGCATCAGGGCCATTGTGTAGGTATTGCTGTTTCTGCGGTCGGATAGTAATGGCAATCTACCTAGACAATCATGCTTCGACGCGAATCGATCCTGCAGTTATTGAGGCAATGTTGCCTATGATGGATCTGCATTATGCAAATCCAGGCAGCACAACGCACCGAGCCGGTCGATTGGTTGGCGAACTCGTTGAGGATGCAATCCAACGAATCGCGGCTTTTTTTAATGCCAACAGCGACGAGGTCGTTGTGACAAGCGGTGCGACCGAGAGCAATAATTTGGCGTTGTTTGGCGTCGCGATGCATCCCAAGCAAAAACGTCGCTCCATCGTTTCGCTCACAACGGAACACCGAGCCCTTCTCGATCCGCTCGCTCGACTCGAAAAGCTCGGTTTTGAAGTGATCCGTTTGCCTGTGTTGCAGCAAGGACATCCTGACGCAGGCACGGTCGAACTGGATCGAATCGCAAACGCTCTGAGCGACAACACAGCCTTGGTCAGCATCATGCTTGCGAACAATGAGATCGGGAACATCCAGCCGATTCGAGAAATCTCTAAACTATGTCGTCGTTTCGACATCCCCTTGCATACCGATGCAAGCCAAGCCGTCGGGCGTATACGAGTCGATGTTCAAGAGCTAGGCGTTGATTTATTGAGTTTTTCGGCCCATAAGTTCTATGGCCCAAAGGGAATCGGCGGTTTGATTGTGCGCCAAGGCACAACACCGGTCGTTCTACAGCCACAGATTCTTGGTGGTGGTCAACAATGGAATCTACGGTCCGGGACCCTAAATAGCACCGGCATCGTCGGAATGGCCAAGGCACTCGATCTTTCTCGCCAAGCGATGGAAACGGAGATGCTGCAACAAGAACAGCTGCGAAACTCGCTATGGTTGTTACTGAATGAACAAATCGCCGGTCTTCAACTTAACGGTCCTTTGTTAGATTCGGGATTAAACGGAAAAAGATTGCGGAACAACCTCAATGTTTGTTTCCCGAAGGTCGACGGCCAATCGCTCATGCTAGCCCTCCCGGATTTGGCGGTAAGTAGCGGTAGTGCTTGTACCTCCGCCGAACCACATCCCAGCCACGAATTGACGGGAATTGGACTAACGGTAGACCAATCGAGAGCAAGCCTGCGATTTGGACTCGGGCGGTACACCACCCACTCGGAAATTCAGACCGCGTCAGAGTGGTTATGCGAAGCGCATGCCAAACTTGTGGCATTTGCAGCTTGACCGAGATTTGACCTGGATCGACAATACGCCGCCCTGTTATCACATATAAACCATAGTTTTTCCCTCCAACCGTTCTTGAGTCCGAATGAGTCTTGCACCAACCCCCAGTGTGGCGAAAAGCTCGAATGAACCTCTTGCCACAAAGCAAGTTCCTGACCAGAGTGGAAGATTCGGTGATTTCGGAGGTCGATATGTTCCTGAGACACTGACCCGAGCGCTCGACGAATTAATCGTGGAATACGAGCGGGCGATGAAGGATCCCGACTTCCATGCGGAACTCAATGAGTTATTGCATCGATTCGTTGGTCGCCCCTCTCCTCTGTATCACGCCAAGCGACTAAGTAAGCAATTGGGAGGCGCTCAAATTTGGTTGAAACGAGAAGATCTCAATCATACTGGTGCTCACAAGATCAACAACACGCTCGGGCAAGCGTTGTTGACATTGAGAATGAAGAAAACTCGTGTGATCGCCGAAACGGGAGCCGGGCAACACGGAGTTGCTTCCGCCACGGCATGTGCCCATTTTGGCTTGCCATGTGTCGTCTATATGGGTTCCGAAGATGTTCGCAGGCAAAAGCCAAATGTCTTCAGCATGCGGCTCATGGGCGCCGAAGTTCGCCCAGTGGAAAGTGGTTCCCGAACTTTGCGAGATGCTGTTAATGAAGCCATGCGTGATTGGATGTCCAGCGTTGAAAACACGCATTACATCATTGGCTCGGTGATTGGCCCGCATCCTTTTCCGATGATGGTACGAGATTTTCAGAGCGTTATCGGTCGCGAATGCCGCGAGCAGTGCCTGACCGCTATCGGTCGACTTCCAGATGTGATTGTGGCTTGCGTTGGTGGCGGCAGCAACGCGGCTGGCATGTTTTATCCGTTCATAGAGGACAACAGTGTTCGGCTAATTGGTGTAGAAGCTGGCGGACGTGGTTCCGCACCAGGGGACCATGCTTCGCCATTGAGCTACGGTTCACCAGGGGTATTGCATGGCTCTTACAGCTACGTGATGCAAGATGAAGATGGTCAGACGAGCGATGTTCACTCGATGTCGGCCGGCCTAGACTATCCAGGAGTCGGACCAGAGCACAGCTACTGGAAGGATGCGAAACGAGTCGAGTACACCTCCTGTCGAGACGATGAAGCGCTTTCTGCATTCGACTTCTTGGCTCGCAATGAAGGTATCTTGACGGCCCTAGAGACATGCCATGCCGTCGCAAAAGCGACCGACTTGGCCAAGACAATGAATCCGGACCAACATTTGGTCATTTGCCTCTCTGGCCGGGGCGATAAAGATGCTGCGGAGCTCGCTCGGCTTCGTGGGCAAGAATGGTAATCGAATCCACTGATCGAAAGAAAAATTGGAATGACCGCGATTGATGATCTTTTCGCCCGGCTAAAAGCAGAGGGCAAAAAGGCCTTTATGCCGTTTATCACAGCGGCCGACCCAGATCTTGGTTTCACGCGGCAGGTGCTGCGCAAGCTAGATCAGCTAGGGTGCTCCATGGCCGAAGTTGGAATCCCCTATAGCGACCCAATCGCCGATGGTCCGGTGATCCAAGCGTCCTACACGCGCGCTCTAGCAACCAAGGTCAAGCTTCAAACGATTTTCGAGCAGGTTGCATTGGAAAGCGTCAATATCGCGATGCCATTGGTCTCCATGGTGAGCTATGCGATTATTCATCGCCTCGGTCCAGATCGATTCGTTGACGAGGCCATCGCATCTGGTTTCGCGGGTGCAATTGTTCCTGACTTGTTGGTCGAGGAAAGCAGTCTTTTTTCGAAGATATGCAGAGCCAAACATTTCAACTTGATCCAATTGGTGACTCCAACAACCCCACGCGAACGCGCCCTGAAAATCGCCGAAAAGTCGAGCGGATTTTTATACTTTGTCAGTGTGACCGGGATCACCGGCGAACGCACCGAACTTCCACCAGATTTAGTCGATCGCGTTTCATGGTTACGAGACCGAACACCGCTTCCGATCTGTATAGGATTCGGAATATCCAAGCCGGAGCATGTCCGATTGTTGGCACCCGTCTCGGACGGTTTGATTGTCGGCTCTGCCATCGTGCGGCTAATGGAACATGCCAAGGAATCTGAAGCACACGCTTTGGCGGCGATCGAACAACTGGTGACAAGCTTGCTAAAGGCAAGCGAAGTTGCTTCTTAAGCAGAAGTCGGTTTGCGTACAGAATACAGAAGTCGTATGGAACTGACGATTTATGTCGCAATGCGCGACCAACGATACGCGTTCCTTTTTTAGCTTTCCATGTTATTTTCGACCAGCTTCCGAACGATTTGTTTCGTACTTTGGCAACCGGCAGACAGCGTTGCAACTGGGAGCCGACTCGGCTGCTGCATTTGGTTGGGAATGAAGTATAATTGAGGGGATGCGACGTTCGTTTGCTCGTCGCCACCGGTTGGTTTACCAACTTCCCACCTTGATTTCGCTGAAATCACAACCTTGAGTCCCTCCAAATGCCTTCCTTTCGACTTTTGCTCGCCTTCATGGTGTTTGGCAACGCAATTCTTGCGGATCAATGTTCCGCCCAATTTGGTGCACCGGAATTGCAGGCGTTGCAGCAACTTGGCTGCAAAGTAGGACAGGCTTTGCCTCCCATTGGCGAGGCCGTCGGGCAAGGCCTGGCGGGAACGAACGCCGTTCACTCCAGCCATGGCCTTAGTGCCGCTTCGGTGCCACCATCGACAGAAGCAGGTATCTACCAAGTTCGAGCGTTCGGCAAAAACGGCTTATCCAATAGCCGGTCCTATATGGTTACTCCAGAACCTTGGACTGTCGTCTCAGGAAACGAAAGCGAAGTGAACCCCGCGGCCATCGCTCCTGGAACCATTTGGCAAGACGAGTGCCCCGATCGAGGTCGGAACTACTATCGTTTGAAATTTGAGACGGACCAAAGATTGGAGATTCAGACGTTTGCTTATTCTCTCGACTCACGTGCGCGTCTGGTCCTAACTGTATTCAATCCAGAACACGTAATCCTAGCAACCTGTAGTGCTACCAACGACCAAGATGCTGCGCTGACCATGGTATTAAAAGCCAACACTGAATATTTGCTGATGATTCACGATCATTTGTATCGCGGCGGTGCCGAATTTCGTTATGCGTTCAAGCTTGCCGACGCATCCTCCAAATCACCCGTAGAAAAAAGCAGCTTCGAAATCGTTGATCGATGGCGCAAGTTGGCAGCGTTTCAAAAGGACACAAATGGCCAAACGGTAGCCGCACCCGTCCTTTGGCAACCCAGGTCTGGATTGCTTCGAGCGCCCACCGAGGCTCCGACGTTGGTTCATGATGAAGCGTCGTTCGAAGGTACCAAATCAATGGCAGTTTCTTGGCCAACCATCGTCACCGGCCAATGGGACTCCAACGATGATATTGACTCATTTGATTTCGAGTGCGAAGCCAAGACGGACGTCTCAGTTGAACTGATCTCTCAACGCCTCGGCGAACTTTCGGACGGGCTGATTGTTGCCTATCGAGTTGAGAATGCTGGACAAGCAAATGAAAAATTGACTCGCATCGTCGAAAACGATGATGGTGTTGCAATAGGAAATGGCGAAATCCGATTTGCGATAAAGGATCCCATGTTTACGTTTCACACGACAGACAAAGGAACCGTTCGATTGCAAGTGCGCAATCAGCAGCGTTTGGATCGCCAAATCGCCGTCCCAAAGTATGCAATGGAAATTCGAAAACCGAATCCTGGATTTGCTCTTTGCGCGAACCTAACGACTCCCGTCATAGCCGCCGATCAGACCCGTATCACCAGTCCATCGCTTGGTTCCGGAGGTTCCGTTATGGTATCCGTGCATGCATTGCGATTCGATGGTTTTACTGACCCAATCGAATTAAGCATGACGGGACTTCCGAGCGGTTTTCGTGGCGGGGCTGGAGTGATCGGTCGCGATCAGAACCTTGCCACGTTGAACGTCTGGAATGTTGGCAAAACTCAGAAGTCCATCGAAGGAAAGGAAGTCATGGCAATCGAAATCCTTGGCTCCGTGGAAATTGGGGCGCAGTCGATTTCAGCTATCGCTGTTCCCCTTGAAGTAACCTGGGCCGCCATTGACACCTATCGCACCCCCATCGCCAAGACCATCAACGCATTTAACTTATCGAAAGCGGAGTCCATCGAATGCCCATTAACCGTCGAGCTTGGCCCCAAAGACCTTGATGCTAGGCTGCCAATACGAATGGACGTCATTCGCGGTC
>JANMNR010000102.1:0-20082 GCA_031368325.1 Pirellula sp. | reverse complement strand
GCCAAATCGATGGACTGCCATAGCCATGAGCGCCACGCTGACTTGCTCCCCCGTGCTGAGCAACATATCCATTTCACGTGCAGGTGGCTCCTCGTTGACCTCCCGTGCCAAATCGATGAGATGATCGGTGTTGTGCCCCATGGCGCTCACCACCACAACGACCTGGTTTCCCTCCTGCTGAGCGCGAATCGCCTTGCGTGCAGCCGCTTGGATTTTTTCCGGTGTCGCAACGCTTGTCCCACCAAACTTTTGAACAATCAATGGCATTTCTGATCCTTAACAGGCTTCGGTAAACCTTCGAAACGATAATCTCTAACGCAAATCGCCACGCATAAGGCGTGGTATCAAATCCCATCCGTGTGGATACGATAGTCCAGAATGAGCAGCTGTCACCTCATCGTAAGTTGTGCTCGCATCCTGAGAAATTCCAGTGCCGCAAGCGGCGAAAGGGACCCAACCGTGTGAGTGCTTCTTGGTGCTTACCGGTGTCGCATGGTCTGGCATGACCAGTATTCGGTATTCGCCCCTTTGTCGCAACGCTTCATGAATTGGCCCAACAATGTGTCGGTCAATCGATTCGAGAGCCTTGATCTTTTCATCGACACGGCCTTCATGACTCGCTTCATCCGGTGCTTCAATGTGGACGCAAACAATGTCATGCGTCTCCAAAGCTCGAATCGCAGCAGTCCCCTTGCCCGCGTAGTCTGTATCCAAGTAACCGGTTGCACCCGGTACCTCGATGCGGTCCCAACCGATCAGCGCCGCTAACCCTCGCAGCAAATCGACAGCGGTAATCATGGCCCCTCGCACTTGGAATCTCGATGCGAACGACTCCAGCGCTGGCGTCTTTCCTAATCCCCAAAGCCACAAGTTGGTCGCAGGTCTCTTTCCGCTAGCCAATCTGGCCACGTTGATTGGATGGTCCGCAAACAGCGATACGCTTTTTTCCATCAATCCGCAAAGCAAATCACAACCGGGTCCTTTTGGGAAATCGTCCAAGACGGTTCCGTCAGTCAAATCATGCGGCGCACTCGTTCTCGAGTCGATGGAAAACGGCGAGGCCACTCCGGGCTTGCCGCGGTAGATTAGCAAATTGCGGTAACTCACGCCAGGAATGAACTCAAGTAGCTCATTTCCCAACGTTTCTTGCGCCGATTGCAACAACTGAATCGCCTCCGATGTAGAAACGTGATCGGCGGTAAAGTCCACCATGATTTGATTTTCGATGGTCACCAAATTGCAACGAATGGCCCAATCATCCGGCCCTAACTGAATGCCTTGCGCGGCAGCTTCGATTGGAGCACGCCCGGAAAAGTATCGATTCGGGTCATAACCCAACAACGACATGTTTGCTACTTCGCTGCCCGCGGGGAAATGCAATGGAACATTGTCGCTCTGCCCCACTACGCCAAGCTTTGCGATTTCATCCATGGCAGGAAGATTCGCTTTTTGCAACGGCGACAGACCGCCGAGTGATTCGACCGGATAATCAGCACATCCGTCCGGGATGATTATAACCCATTTCATTGCGGTAATTCCTTTAGCGTTCTTCTATTCATTGAGGTGTAGTTCGGTAGTGCAGGGGTCGCCGCTGCGCGGGTTAAACATGGGACTCTCGTCAGCTTGCCACTGTGTGAGTGAAACATTACTTGCCCCCCTCGGTGACGCGCAATTTCACGCATTCGTCACTGACGCTGGATAACTGCTGTATCTCCTTGTTGGCGGCAGCTGCTGCTTTTTCACTAGACTCGTGCGTCATGATCACCAACGGTACCTTGCGAGGCTGCTGCGCACTCGTCGGTTCATGCTGAATGATCGAGGCGATCGAAATGGAATGTTTACCTAGGATTCCCGTGATCTGCGAAAGCACTCCCGGCTCGTCCGCAACAAAGAACCGCATATAGTAACGCCCTGTTGTTTGCTCATAAGGCAACAACCCAACCTTCGATTCACGATCCGACCATAGCTCCAGTCGACGAAACGTAATATCCGTTCGGCCAGACGCCGTATCAATCATGTCGGCGACCACCGCAGAGGCTGTCGGCATCTGTCCCGCCCCCTGACCATGAAAGAACATATCTCCCACAGCGTCCCCGACGACCGTCACCGCGTTGTAAGCACCTCGAACTTCTGCCAACGGACGACCCTTGCGAATCAAAGTCGGCGAAACATGCAGTTCCAATCCCTCCGGACGCAACTGTGCCGTCGCAATCAGTTTGATTCGATACCCAAGCTCCGAAGCATACTTGAGGTCGGCCAACTGAAACGCCTCCAAGCCACAACGGTAGATATCGCGCCATCGAACTCTTACACCAAAGGCGAGGTGCGCTAGAATCGCAAGTTTTTGGGCCGCATCACTACCGTCCACATCCATCGTCGGGTCGGCTTCGGCATAACCCAACTCCTGAGCAAGTTTCAATGCGATCGCATAGTCAGCACCTTGCTCATCCATTTGCGAAATGATGTAGTTGCTTGTCCCGTTGAGAATGCCACGCAGCGAAAGGATCTGATTGGCAGAAAAGCACTGGCTTATATTGGCAATGATTGGAATCCCACCACCGACACTCGCCTCAAAAGCGATGGTACGTCCCAGCGCGCGAGCGCGATCAAACAACTCCTCGCCGTGCTCCGCCAAAAGTGCTTTGTTGGCGGTGACAACATCTTTGCCCGACTCAAGCAATTGCAGCATTATCGTGCGAGCGGGTTCAAGCCCTCCGACCAAATGGGCAACCACCTCGATTTCTCGGTTGTCTAGGATCGATTTCAAATCGTCGGTCAAAACTCCGGTGGGAAGCTCGATCCCCCTAACTTTCGTCAGGTCTCGGACCGTAGCCTTCTCCAACCAGAGAATTCGGCCAGCATGCCGGGCTAGGCGGTCGCCATGATCCAACAGCAAACGGGCCACACCGGTACCCACGGTGCCCATGCCAACGATGGCAACCCTGGTTTTCTCCATAAAAAGTAGCAATCCTACGAGGTCTGAATTTCCAAAAAGGAAATGGTAAACCAAGTTGGGCTACTCGCAAACCGTGTTGACACGCAACTCCGCACATAGTTGCGTATTTTGGAGCTACATCCAGTCTTCGTCGGCAAATATCGAATCAAGCGGGTTCTCGGATCGCTTTGGTTTCAAGTCCCATCCAGCCAAATAGCTTTCCAGCGATTCGTCCGATTCGTTGTCGCCGTCGGCGGTTGCCAAAGCAGGACCGTAAGCAAACGACTCGCTCGCGACGGCACGAACCGCCAAGTCCACTTGGCCTGCCGAACTCGACAGGTATTCGGCTCGCTGGATTCCACTGACGATTTCGTCCTTGGTCTGAGACCTGACAATTGCTTGACTGAACCCCAATGCCGCCATGGTCGACGCCTCGCCTTCCCCTGCCCCCGCGTTGCCACGTGCATTAATGAAGTTGATGACCGAGAGCACATCCAGCGGATCAACCCGACCATCTCCGGTCGGATCCAAGAATGGTGGCGTCGCAAGCGTTAGCGGCAGTGTTCGGGAACCACTAAAATTCAGGTCGTTCACCAAAATCAAGACATCGATTGGCGAGATAAACCCGTCCGCATTAACGTCCAAGTTATTGACCGGGTTCTGATGGATTGAACCGCCCACGATAATCGTGACCGTTGCAACATTGCTAGCTAGACCATCATTGTCCAGAACAGAATACTGCAATGTCGCCGTTCCACCAAAACTTGCTGGAGGTGCGAATCGAATCGACCCATCGGACTGTACCGACGCCGAGCCCACATCCGGTCCACTCGCGATGACGACCGAGCTACGATTCAATGTGCCATCCGCGTCGCTGTCGTTTCGCAGAACATCGATCACGACCGGCGTGTTAACGTTGGTCCTAGTGAAGTCAGCCACTGCGACAGGCGGCGTATTAATCGTCACCGTGACCCTTGCTTCGTTAGACAAAGCACCAAGTGCGTCTCGAACCCGGTAAGTAAAGGTATCAACACCTCGGAATCCTGCCACAGGTCGATAATCAATTCGTCCAGTCGATTGAGCCGTCGCCGTACCGTGGGACGCGAGCTGCCCGATCTCAACCGTTCGCGGATCAATCGTCGTATCGGCATCCCGGTCATTTGCCAACACATTGAGAAGTTGGGATTGGCCGAACGGAACGCTCAAATTGTCGTCCACCGCGATCGGATTGTCGTTGCTGCCCGATACTGTAATCGTGACTGTTGCGAGATTGCTTATCAAACCAGCAGAATCTCTTACCGTGTAAGTAAACGTATCGGTCGCTGTTTCGCCATCGACTAGCCGTTGCAGTTGAGCTGCATTCCGAGAGTCGTACGCAAACTGACCATTTGGCAAAACACTCACGAGAGCACCAAGCGTGCTAGTCGATTGTGCGTTGTTTACCGATAGGACGTCGTTAGGCAGGTCGACATCCCGATCATTCGACAGGATGCCAGGCGCACTAATGGACAGAACTGTGTCCTCGCCTGTCGAATAGCGATCGTTAATCGCCACCGGAGCATCGTTTTGCGGTACCAAGGTGATGGTAAACGTCTTAGGTGCGGATTGATTAACGTTTGGAAGCGTATTTGCTCCATTGTCTCGAGCCACCACACTCACAATGACAGTCCCAAATGCATCTTGAGCCGGCACAAACTCCAACACCCCGGCTGCACTAATAGTAGGTTGCAGCGAGAAAAGGCTATTATTGCTATTCGTGGTGACAATTGAGACGGCTTGTCCAACTTCATCCGACCCTGTAGGCGGCGTATCGTTCATGCCCTGTGCAGGAACAATGCGTCGAATGGCAGCGCCCGTATATCGGCCCGAGTCCTCATTGACAGTCACGTTTCCGATGATGTCAAAGCCCGGTGCATCATTGACTGGATTAGCCACGATGGTCAATCGTGAAACCGAGGATCGATTGATATTGTCCGGCACGTTTGAACCGCTATCGATTGCAACTACATCGACGATCGCTCGCCCATTCGCATCCTTGGCTAGCGTAAAGGTCAATACGCCAGTTGGACTTACCGCGGGCCGCACAGCAAACAGCCCATCGTTGTCGGTAGTGAGGTCAAAGCGAACCGTTTGTGCCGGAGTCGGTGGCGTCGAAAGCGGAATTCCATTTAACTCGTCAGCAGCCGTCGGCGGTCCAGCCAAGATTGCTGTTGCCCATGGTGCAGTGAACGCGGGCGCATCTTCTTGAACAGTGATGTCGCTACCAGGGTTAAATTGAGGCGGATCGTTAACGGGAGCCAATTGGATTGTCAACGTTCCCGTCGCACTTTGCTGTGGACTGCCGTTATCGGTAATCACGTATCGAATAAAATCAGCACCGACGAAGTTCAACGGAGGGTTGTACTCAAAGCTGATGATGTCGAATGCTTGTGCACCCGTTCCGAACACCGGCGTCACATTTCCGCCGCGATCTGTGGTTCGCTCGATTTGTGTCATGCGAATGAGTTGAGCTTGCTCGTCCAGCGGGCCAGGAGCATCCGGCGTTTCGGGTGAAACTGACGCGAATATGCTCGATGCGGTAAAGCTGATTCGAGTATCCTCAACGCCTGCTCGAACATGAACGCTCGGAATTGGCGGATCGTTTACTGGAGCGATATCTACAGTGAACGTTTGAACTGCCGAAATGTTAATGTTCGGACTCGCTGACGGACCGTTGTCCCGGAGCGTTACAAACACGCGCCGACTTAGCAAGGCGCCATTCGCATCTCGAGTATCGTTGTTTACGTCTAGAGCAGTTCGGAATACCAAAGTGCCATCCGCCTGTAACGTTGGCTGAACCGCAAACACGCTCGGATTCTCTGCCGTTACTGTGAAAGTCAGCTCCTGAGTGCTTTCGTCGACCGCCGAAGCAGGTCCCGGGCGAATACCAGTAGCGAATCCCGAAATGGACACCACACCTTGGTCTTCGTTTACGGACGTCGACGCAGGAATAATGAACTCCGGTGCGTCGTTTACCGAGCGGATATTGATCGTGTACGTGGCTGTTGGACCAACATTGCTGTTGGGTGGCGGCCCGGCCAATCCGGTATCCCGAAGTCGGATCACAAAGACGGACGATCCACTGCGATTCGCTTCCGTATGGAAAATCAGGTTACCTGCCGCATCAATGCTCGGCAATGTCGAGAAAATCGACGGGTTCGAAATCACAATCGGATCAAAAACTAGTCCCTGTGCAAGTGGGAGTTCCAGTCCAGCCTCGTCTCGTGCCGTGTCTGGTCCGCGTCTCAGGTTGCGAGCAAAGTCCGCAATGACCGTCATCGCCGTGCCTGTCAGCGTTTCGTTATCTTCGTCAACCGTGATGACTGGCTTGTTCAATGTAAACGATGGTGCATCGTTGATCGCTGCTGCGTTGATCACCAACGTCTTCGAGGCTGCTTCGATCGGTGTGCCGTTGTCGGTAACAGTCACAATGATGTCCAAACGCCCGATAAACTGACTGTTGACATCCGGCGCCAACTGGAACTCCAAATCGCCAGCTCCATTCAAAGTTGGCCCGAAACTAAACAAGGACGGATTGGCCGCTCGGACGGTCGCAACCGCGACCTGATTGGTCGTTTCATCAACTGCCGTCGCTGGTCCCACCAAGATGTTCGATAGGAAGTTGGTGATGATGGTGCGGGGAGCATCTTCCGCTGTATTGAAACTCGTCTGCGAGATGGTGAACGTCGGTGGATCATTGACCTGCGTTACGTTGATCGTCACCGTTTGCCTTAGCGACAAAGGTCCATTTGGGAATGTACCTGGCCCACCTTGATCATCGGCTTGCAACTCAACCAGGATCGGCCCGGAGTTAACGTTGTTCACATCCGGAGCAAGCGTAAAGTTGAAAGTACCGTTGTTGCCAGAGACTATTTGCAATGGCGTCACGCTTGGCTGTACAGCAAATCGCGTCGGGTCCAAGGCGCGAACACGGAATGTCACCGTCTGGCTTGTGATTTCGTCAATTGCACTCGCAGGGCCAGTCGCGATTCCGGTAATGAAATTGCTGAGACTCTGAGCACCCGGATCCTCGTTCAAGCTGATTGTCGGATTCAAGATGGTAAACAGTGGAGCATCGTTCACCGCTGTGATATCAAACGCAAAAGTATTCGCAACAGCGCTGGTGTCAATTCCACCAATCGCAATTCCACCGTTGTCTCGAACTCGGAACGTGAATGAGCCCTTGTTCAAACCATTGGAGTCGGCGGTTGGCGTAAATGTCAGTGTTGGTATCAAAGCCACCGGAATCGCTTGGCCTGCAGTGACGTTAGCAGCCCCAAGCCTCAGCACACCTTCATCCGCCGGCGGTAATGTAACAATAATCACCTCCAGCAAAGCGTTGCTCGCTGGCGCGTCAACCGGGTCACTGAAACTAAAGTTTGCAGCGGAAAACACAAATGGCGTGCCATTGTTATCCTCGTTGATGACCTGCCGTGCAGTCGTTCCGAACGGTGCATCATTCACTGGCGTAATGGTGATCGTGACCGTAGCTGGCTGATTGCTGACCAAGCGTGGATCGGTGACTTGGTAAACGAATGTATCCGTACCGAAGTAATTGGCCTGCGGAACGTAGGTGAAAGAACCATCCGCGTTCAACGTCAGCGTACCAAACCGCGGAGCGATCAACGGCTGAACTCCAGCAACGCTAGGATTGCTATCGAACACACTAAATGGGTCCGAATCGGCGTCGCTATCGTTGAACAGCAAGCCCGTTGCCGCTGTAACGGTCAAGGTGTTATCTTCGTTGACTTGATAACTGTCGTTTACTGCGTTCGGCGGAGTTCCGCGAAGGATCTCGATGAGATGATCCTCTACTTCTCCCCCGATTGCCAAACCGGTCGTGAACAATGCGCCAGTCGCACTCAATCGGAATCGTGCTGTCGTATAACCGGAAAGAGCTGTTGCCGGCGTGGAAACAAGGAAGGTGTTGACCCCTGCGTTGACGGGCTCAGTACGTAAGATTTGTTCGCCTGCGTCGTTGAAATCGTTGTCTTGATTCCAGTCGATCCAAGCATCGAGGTAACCCGTGTCCGTCGAAGTCACGTTGACCGCAACGGATGGAGTCCTTGAATTGAACTGTCCGACAAACTCAACTCCATCGTCACTATCGCCGTTGACACTGATGATGTTGGTGCTTGGGGCAAATGTAGCCAAAGGCAACCGGAGCCGCCCTGCATTAATTGCCCCATTGATGGCGTTTAACACCGCGTTTGCAAAGGATGCTTGCGTTTGGACGCCTGCTGTCAGGTTAAGCGTAAGTGCAATATTTCCAGCTAGCAGCGTAGTCGGTGCAACCGAGTTGATGATCTGGAACGTTGCCGAGTTTCCTGCTCCATCTTGGATAGTAAATGTCTGGCCACTCGCCAAACTCGACACGTTTGCGGGTACCGCAATCCCAACCGAGCCGCTCGCTTGCTTCTGAACAAAGCCGCCGCTGTTGCTCAAATCAAATAAGTGAGCCGTTGTTCCACCGATTGCTACCGTGTTGCCATCCTGTACCGAATAAATACCTGTGATCCGGCCCGTAAAGATCGCCTGGGTCAGAATCGCGTCCTGCAACTTGGCGGCCAATCCGACATCCGTCGTGACACCCAAGAAGTCGACCGCAATGTTGTTTCCGGTTGCGACCGCGGAATTAGTGAACTCAAACGTGACGGTCTTACCAACAGCGTCTGTGAACGTAATCGTTCTGCCGAGCAATGCTGCGGTCGGTGTTGAAACAGCAAGCCGAGCTGGACCTCGTGCGGATAACGATAATGGCAACCCAGCCGAGAAACTAAACGATGATGCAAAATCATCGGCATCGGCCGCAACACTCGGACGACCATCTAAATCTGCCGTTGCGAACTGCCCCAGTGCCAAAACCGGAACGTCATCCGGATACAACGCATGACGAACTCCATTGTTGACCTGCAATGTACTACTTGTCGAACCCGTACCGGCTCGTTCGAGCGCATCACCAAAGTCGACACCGACCTCAGGCATTAGAATCGTAAACTGAGTTAGCGAATTTGCTCGATTGGGCTGGAGGAAATTACCAGCCAAGTCCGCAATCGGTGCAATCCGACTAACACCTTGGCCTGTTGCACTTGTAAGCCCCTCAACTAGGGTTGTGCTCACTCCGAGAGTAAAGACTTTGATTCCCAGTCCGATACTATTGAGAGCCTTTACTATGGCAGCAGACATCATGTTGCTGGTGAAGCTTGCATTGGCGACATAAGGAATCGCAACTGCCCCGCCGGAGACACCGCTTAGTCCAAGCCCTGAGGTCAACACATTGAACTGGGTCCCCCGAGGTTCTCTCAACGTTAGTGTTGCACCGCTCGTCGTAGGTGACAATCCGACCGGTGAACCAGCAATCGCCACCCCAATGGCCACAGCGATCGTATCGGCCGTGTCGGCGTCGCTAATGATGATGCGACGATTGGCAGCGTTGAACGTTGCGTTCTTGTCGAACTCAAAGACGACTGTTTGCCCCGCAACCGTTCGAATAGAGAACGTCGAACCGTCGACAATGGCCGTTCCGCCAGCGGCCGGAACGGTCACAACAAACCCGCCTGTTACCGCTGCTGAGCCAACCGCATCAAATTCCAGCGTCACAGGGTTTCCGTTGCTGGTCACCAAATTGATGCGTGATCCATCTACCGTCGTCGCACCGTTGAGTGCATCGATTCGAGTGGTCGGCTTATTGATCAGCGTCATTTCATAGACACTGTCGCTTCGCCAAAACCCAGCCAACGGAGTCAACCGAATGGTGCGACTGTTAGCACTGAAACCAAATACGTAGTCGATTCCCTCGATTAGCGTCCGTCCATTCTCAGTCAAAATGAGCGAGGCACGATCGATCGTGTTCGGGTCGGTGCCTGTACCTGTTCGTTCGTCCAACAATACTTCAAAGAAATCGTAGCTACCTGGTTTGAGTCTCAGATAGGTGTCGGTCGAGTCGCGATCGATACCCGCGGCGTCATTGTCCAAGGGCCTTTGGATGATTGCAATCGGCCCAACAAAGTCGACTCGGTCGATAGCACCACGATCGATAAATACGTTTTGACCTTGGCCCGCTGGCGTATTGACGTTTGGATCGTCACCGCGACGAAGTCCATTCACATCAAAGCTCGGCGCGATAATCGGGCTAGTAGGAAGCCCGATGGCTTCTTTGACTTGCTCGATACTCGATCGGTTTTCCAAAGAAGCGATGGACGAATCAATCGCTTGCGATTGCGACGCTAGATAAAATCTGGCGAGCGCACTGTTCACAAAGAGGGGATCGCCTGCATTCAAATTGATTGCGAACGACTGTACCAACGCTGCCGGACTTACATTGGCACCGTTTTGCTGGTAGAGATTTCCACCGAGCTCCGTCGAGGTCGTGCCGGTTCCACTTACCGCGATGCCGGTCTGGAAATTCGCAACGATGTTGTTCAGTAACGTCGGTGCAGCACCTTCGTTGACATTAATACCAACTCCGGAATTGCCTCGACCGAAGAGCGTATTATTAATTACGCGTGCGACGCTAAAGGGTGCATTTCCATTGGTGTTCGTTGTGTCTCCGCTGATGTTGATTCCGCCGCCGCCGTTGCTGGCGATGACATTGTTCATCACTACCACACCGGGCGTGACATTAGAAGAATTGAGGGTCACCAGATTTCGTACGACACCAGGATAAGGTCGGTTGCCAGCGAAACGCGTAATAGCCCCCTGAGCTTGAGCAGCCGCATCGATGTTCACCCCAAATCCAGATGCATTCGAAATCGAACTGGACGAGATAATCAATTGGCCTTGTTCGCGGATGACATTCCCGTCGCCGAGGTCCTCGCCGAAGTTCGTTCCTAGAACGGAGAGATCCTGACCGTATTGAATTAGCGTTAGCGGAACACCGCCCCCTGCGAAACCGGCGACCCCGCCGAGTGTATCCGCTCCTACGTCCCCATTGAGCTGAATGGTAATCGCTCGAGGGCCAGTGAGGTCACCCAGTCCGGCATCCGCATCGCCACTCGTCATCGCAGTGATCTTGATCTTGGCCTGTGACGTGACGCTGTTGATCGCGTTGCGAATCGCCCTCGCGATAGTCACTGCTGTGTCATTGGCAAGGACCGCAATTCCAATATTGCCAGGGGTCACTCCGACGCGTCGGTCCGCACCAGAGGTGGTGACATCGAACTCATACGTCGCGGTATTGAAACCATCGCTCAATGTAAACGTAGCTCCATCTTTAATCTGACTAGCTGCATCAAACACCAGAGCAAACGACTTCGACAGTCGATCGTTGGTGTCAATGGTACGCCCAAGTTGAATAGGTGGGAATGGAAGCGTTTCCAGCCGAAGATCATTGCCTGACGTGGTGCCATAGTCGGCCGACGTTCGAATTTCTAATTGGTACGAACCTGTTTCATTTTCCGAGATCGCTGCTCCATTGAGCCCGCCAACTTCTTCGTACGCAAAAGTACCATTGAAATTATTGGATCCAGCTGTCGTCCCGGAGATCATTTCGCCCCGCTCTGCGAAACCGATTACGATATCATCAATTCGAAGCAAGGAAGCTAAATTGCTTTGGGTGCGAAGCCCTGAGCCGAGGAACCCTGTTTCGCTACCGCCGAAAAAGTCTCCTACTCTGAATGCAGTCGCGCCGAACGGTCCTGGATCGTCAATGGTTTCATTGTGCAAAACAATGACATTTCCACGCACATGATAAATCGCAGTGTTGGTGAGCTGGGTCGCAATATTCAAGCCGCGAGCCAACGAAATTCGGACTTGCTCCCGAACTTGAGTCGCTGTCATCGCGTTGGTGACGTTGACGGCAATATTGGTGCCTGCTACCCCAGGTCTACCGATGATGATGGCGGGGTCTGCGCCAATAATCGCATAGGTCCCTGCTGCGCTCAAACCTGCAACGTTCAAGACGTTGGGCGTAAGTGTGCTTGTAGAGACGCTTAAGGCAGCCGCAGCCAACGTTGCTCGTACGCTTGCGGCAAGTTGCTCCGGTGTATTGGTCGTCGCAAACAAAATGTCGGTCGCAAGCAACGGCGCCGTTCGGAACGTGAAATTCACCCCATTGATTCGAATTTGATCGCCATCAACGATGCTCTCTCCGCTCGGCAAATTCAGAACCAAACCGAGATCAATTTCAAATGTTCTTCCGCTAATGACGAATGTGCTTCCATCGACCAATCTTTCACCCGGTATCGCTACGAGCTCTTGTCCGCCACGTAGCTCATCGCCAGTCCTAAAGTCGCCACTGGTATTAAATTCGAATCGGATGCGCACGTCGCGTTGTCCGGCGAGAGACGCAAGATTGACTCGGGCTTGCCTCCAACCTTGGTTATCGAACAACTCAGACGCAAGGTAAGATTGGCCGAAAATGTCAGAATTACCAGTAGCATTCAAGTCGAACTCGTCTGGTAAGCCCGCTCCGGTATAAGAACCGGGAGTCCGGGCCGAGTTGTTGGTTCCCAACAATACCCATCGTCCATCTTCTCCAGCACCGTAAACGCGGAAGCTATCCAAGACGACTCGGTTGTCGCCGAAAGGACTTCCGCTCGCATTATCGTTGGCCGCGCTGTTTTGTGTAGCTAACGAATAGTTGAAATACAGCATTGGCCGATCGTTTGCGGAGTACTCCCGCAGATCCAGCAAATCGCTCTCAATCGCACCCATGGCACCGCCAGGAAGTGCTAAATTGTCGCGGAAACCAGCGACGTCATAAATTCCACTCCAATTGCCCACTTGCCTATCCGCCCCGCCTGGATTCGAAAATCCAAACTTCAAGCTTCGATCGCCTGTGTTTGCGTCACGCGAGCTGTTGAAATTCGCCGGTCGGCCGTGTCCAGCTGTGCCGCCATCCTGTGTGGTTGAGTGAAATAGATTCACGTCCAAAGAAGAAAAGTCGATTCCCGCAACAGTTCCTAACCCAGTACCGTCAATAAACGATTGGCCCCGTGCGAAGATCGGCTGAAGGGCACCAGCAGTGGTGAACGCATAAATTCGCCCCGCAGCTGTGATTCCAAATAGTAAGTTCGCAAATCGACCGTTCTCGACGTTTCTTGGGCCAGCTGTCAAACCAGTAAAGTTGATCGGCTGACCTGATTGGGGGTCATTGATTACAACTCGGCCACCACCAGTGGTTACCAATTCCCCCTGGTTCGTGACGCCGAAAAATTGTCCACCCAAACTGTTGAGTCGGACAAGACCGTTAACCGTTCCCACAGCGGTCGTAAATCGACCGAATTCAACTTTATTTGTTCCCGCTCCATTCGCTAGTCCGTTGCCGGTCCTATCGGGGAGCGAAGTGTCCCAGTTGAGTGCAGCACCACTGGTTGGATCCAAACGGTAAACAATGTTTCTTGTATTTGGCTGAGGTAGAGTGGCTGGTGGCGTTTCGTTAAATCCACCTGTTCCATTTCGCGTTGCAACTCCCCAAAAGGTAACTGTCGCGCCGTTCGGATTAAAATCCGAGAACGACAGGCCCGTAAAAACCATTCCGTCGCCGATTTGTGCAGCATTTGCATCTTGAGACCTTCGCACCACAACATTTGGTGGTGTCGCTGTATCAAAGTAACGAGCAAATGTTTGTAGCCCCGAAGCAGTGCTTCCCGCAACGGGGGCAGCTGCATCGCCAATGTTTATACCAAAGAATGTCCCTTGATTTGCGTCGTCAATTCGACCACCATTGGCGGGTGTGACTCCAAAAGCGGCTCCAGCCGGCGATACCGCGATGTCATTCACACCTACATTCGTTGTTAAGTTGATAGGATTAACACCGTCGAGACTCGCCTCTGCTTCTTTTGCACCGGTGAGAGCATTCGCGTATTGCATTCTCGACTGGTTCGCAGCGTTCGTTGCAACGAAAAAAGTCACGTCGGAAAGATTAAATGGTACTGCGTTCGGAAGCCCACCAAGCTGTCCAAAGCCGAGATTGTCCGAATTGGGAACCGCTGCCGATAATGCAACACCTTCAGGAGCAAATGCAACTGTGACGGGTGCCAAATTGGTTGTCGGACGACCAGAATTATTAAATCGATCTTCCGTTAGCCTCTGAACCGAATCCAATGGCTCAAACCGAACGGCACTTTGAGTCGTTGTCGAGTTATTGAACTGCTCCAATGCAACGTGACTTAGCGAAGCATTCGAAATCGCCACCGTGTAGTTTCCGACAGGCAATTCGATTGGCCCAATGTACGCATCGCGAGTACCCTTAGAACCTCGCGTTAAATCGGAAACATCTCCGCCTTGAATGGCAATGGTTTGGTCATCTTGAATATTGGAATTGTCAGCCGTCGCCACAAGAGTCAGCACCCCAGCTGCGTTGCGTTGAAAAATCCACAACTGGGTATTGGCGCGACCGAAACCGTCGGCATAGTCGATATCAAATGTTACCGATTGGTGCGGGCCATTGGTTGCACTCACTGATTGAATTGAATCTCGCAAAATCGAGAAGTCATACCAATCGATAACGTTTGCAACGGCAAGATTACCGGCGATTGAGGCAGCTCCTCGATCGTTGCTTAGGATGTTGCCAATATTGATGGTCGACGCAGGAGCGTTGTTCGTTTCATTTTGGTTCGCCTCTCCATATTCGCCCAAAAGCTGCGAATGCAGGGGTTGCCCCAGTGCTTCGATGCCGATCGTCGCAAAACGTATATCGGCGAATCGGACTGTCGAACCAGAAACTTCTTGAAGCTGTTGCAAACGCAATTGCAGCTTGTATTCACCGACAGTGATCCCCTCGCGCACCAACGCAGGATTTGTCAACCTAGCTGGATCGTTGCGAGCACCGCTTACACCAGGAACCGGCGAAACGTTACTGCTTCGGACCCGAACATAGTAATTGTTCAAGCTGCCTGCCGATCCTGGCAACACCACTCGAAGGCCGGCGTCGAGCGGATTGACACTCAGAAAATCATTCTGTGTTCCGTTCAATGTATTTCGCTTGGCCGAAGTCAACTGGTCCATCGGCCAAACTCGCCCGGCCGGAATCAAATTGAGGTCAGAAAACACCGACCCGTTGGTTGACTCATCAATGGAATTGTCACTCAAAGCGATAATATTGCCATTTGCGTCGATCAGTTCCACAACCGAATCGAGCGAACCCGATGTTTGGTCAATGTCGAGCCACACCGTCGTGCCAGCAGTTCCAACAAAACGATAAATGTCGATATCGCTAGGCGAAGCAACCGAGCCGGTTAATGTGACACCCAAACGAATGTTCTCGTCGCCACCACTTAATTTCGAGGCCAACACACCAGCATCCTGTGCTGTGGCAGGAAAGTCATTGACGCCAACATCCGCGATTTGGTCGGACTCTCTTTCAAACAGTTGATCCACATTGCGATCGTTGCTGAACGGGTCAAAGCGAACCGAACGCCATGCCCCCGCGGTTCCGGTTGATGCCCCATTGTTGTTTGTATCCAAGAGCGACGCGCCAAGAAAATCAAATCCCGCACCAATCGTGTCATCGGACAAACTCGTCAATACAACAGGAAATCCGGGCGAACCGAGCAATTGAAGCGATCCGCCTATTCTATCTTTGATATCCAACGGGCGACCAGTGGCGGTGAAGCCTGCATTGATTCCTTGCAACTTAACCACAAGACTTTCATCCGATTTGCTAACGAGACGCAGGCCGCCATACGTATGAAAATCAGGGACCACGACTTCACTCTGCAATACGTGGACGATATCGGTATCATCCCACACACCCTCGGTCGTTAGCGTCGCTCCCCGCACAACCATTCCGTTGATTGCATCGCCACCCAGTTGATTGTTGGTTACCAACGGGCCGAAGTTGCCGATGCCTACGTTCTCCCGATGATTGTATCCCGTCGAGCGACCATAATCTCGAACACGATCCGTATTCAAGGAATTCGCATCGATGCTAATAGCAGCGGTATCTGTAGCTGAGTTGTTGCGGATAATGTTGTTTAGGATCACCGGTTGGCTTCCAACCACAAATATGGCCGCTTCATCGTTGACGCCACGCGCATCTCGGTTGGTCGTACCAGGGGTACCGGTTCCAGAAGCGTTGTTCTCTATTACCGAATTGGAAATGCGAGCCGTCGATTGATGGACCTCAACAGCATTAAACGAAGCAAATCCACCTGGTACACGAGAATTCCCGCCACCAAAAGTGATAATGGTGTTATCGATACTCAGTTCACCCAAGTGCCTAGAAACAATACCAGCCCAATTCCCCGCAGAAGGCGACGATGCAGCGGCATCATTATTCGTATCGAAATTGCCAGCCGCGCCAAATCGATCATCAAGTCGCGAGGTAAATACAATCGGCTTGGCTTCCGTTCCTTCGGCCAGCAAGGTTGTACTGACGCCTAATTCGATTCTCCCACCTAGACTCTTTATCACCAACCCTGGATCAATAATAAGACTCGCATCCCGTCGAGCGCGGTGAACCTCTGACAGCCCTTGCGTTTGAAGTGCTCCCGACAGTGTCACGGCATTGTCTACGAACGAGGTATCATCGCGGTTTACAACACCCGCCAATACAAATGCGCCCGTGTTATTTACTTGGCGCCAAATCTTGCGAGACACATAATCTAGCGTGGCAGTCGGCAGATTGTTCAATCGAATAGACTGGCCTACAGCAACGATCGTCGAGCGTTGTGCACTCGGTAAACTTTCCTGACCGAAACGGTCGACATAAGTGATCAGGTAATTCAAGGAGACCGCTGCTCCAAAGCCAGTACTGCCACCCGTCGGTGCAACCTGAGTAAAGGAAACCACCGAAGAATCTGGCGCAACTCGCTCGCGTTGCGATCCGCCTGGCGTGCCCTCGATCACGAGATTTTCACCCAGAACGATCGTAATCTCAGAATCGTTGATTCGAGCTGGAGCACTCAATGGCTTAAGGCTCTGCCCCGCCAGGGTGTCGATGCGAACAAACAATCCATTGATGGAGTTGTTTAACAGCGTGTTGGATCGAATATCCGGACCGACTCGCGAATAGTCGGCAACAAATGCGCCAACGTTCTGATACCGGGACTCGGTAAACAGTGTTTCCTCGAAGCTATTCGGATCGGCGCTAATGGCCGAGTCACCACTTCGTGTAATCCGATTTCCAATGATCAGCGGACGTGCCTCAGAAAGATCGATTGGGCTAACAACCTTGGCTAGCGCACCGACCCCCACTTGCCCACCGCCAAATCGCATGTCCGCATTGGAAATCGTGTGCAAGAAAACGCCTTCACGTTCACGATCGAAACGTCCTTGTGCTCGGTCGAAATCGTTACGAATTTCTATACCGCCCCATTGACCTGGAGCCGTAACCGTTACCAATGGATTCGCATCCCGTCCAAGCGATTCATCTTGATAACTTGTAAAGTAAACCGGGTTACCCGGCAGGCCCAATACCTGAATCGCTGAACTGCTGCGATCAGTCGTACTATCGTTGCTGCCAACCAATATGCGGCTGCCACCAAACTTGAGGATCGCCCCCGCATCGATCATCAGAGTCACACCGCGAGGCACATCCAGCGTTGCTCCATCGCGAAGCGTTCCAACCGATCCTCCTCCGTCGCCAATCTCATACGGAATATCGTCCGTAAGGTTAGAGAATGTTCGCGTGTCGCCAACCAGTCGAATGATATCCCCAGGACGAGCGCGGTTTGCGTTTGTCGTGGTCGCTTCTACAATGGTGTTGAATGGATTTGAAAGCGAACCGTCTCGTATGGTTCCCGCAAAAGCCTTGTCCACGAAAAGTGTGCGAGTCACCGGATTCGCTGCAAGCGTGTAAGCTGTCGCTGCTCGGAACCAAAACTCAAAGTTGCCGCCAGCAAGTCCATCGCCATCGCCGTCCAACGCGCTGCCTACAAGCGTTGAACCACTCTTCTCCTCCGCCAATTGGCTAGCCGCTGCTGACTTGAAATCGATTCGTAGTTGATAGTCACCTTGACTAACGGCATTACTTCCGGAATTTACAACGAGAGGGTTGTTGTCCTCGTTGCCTTTTCCTGTTACTGAAAGGAAGTAATCAACCGGTGTCGTACCCTTGTTCTCCAAAAACACGCTTACCAGCGAGTCATCGCTGAAGTAATTATTGTTTGCAGCAATTACCGTTAACGTTCCGTCTGCCTCACGGCGAAGCAAGGTCAAATACGTATCCAGGTTGCTCGAATTGTTGAGCCGCTCAGCGATCGTTTCCGCTCTCAGTTCACCCCTCGCACCTGGCTGGACAGAAAACTTGTACAAGTCCACGTCGCGATTATCGGGTCGGAAAATATGCTGCCCATGTACCACATCGTGGTCGCCAGGGAAAATCTGCTCCAATGGATTTGCCGGGCGGCCGAGCAACTGCTCTGCTCCTTGAATCGTCCCGGGGGGAAGATCGTAGGTATGCCCAAGACCAAGAAGGTGCCCAATTTCGTGAAGTGACGTTTCAAAAAAGCCCTGCGTATTAGGGATCCGTGAACCGTAGCCAAACGTGTTATCCCATGCCTCCGCACCGTCCATGATCGCAAGCTCACCACCGACCTGCGCGACTCCGAGAACACCAAGAGGACCGCTTACAGCGTTGTTAGGTGCCATATCACCAACAACAATTTTCTTGATTCCATCGTTCGTAAACGTCGGCCCAAGATGTTCGACGATATCGATACCAAGTTGCGCCGAGTAGAATTCGAAAATTTCGCGAACACGCGCCTTCTGTTCTGGAGTTATCGAACTGAACAACGCTCGCCCTTGGACATCTATGCCGTAAGACTGGTTGTCCATAAAGCTGTAGAAAATGGTGGTCGTGGCAATGTCCGCATCAGCCGTAGACCCGGGGGGGGCACCAATGTTGTTTTCATCTTGAATATCGCGATGTCCAGGCTCAAAACCCGATCCTGGAAAATCGGCTAATAGCGGATTACTAACCGTCCGAATTTCTTGTGAGACGACCGTGGAAAAAGAGCCGGCTACGCTTCCAAGGTCTTGTGCGCCTGTCAAGAAGCCGGCTGGATCAATCGCTGGATTTACAAGTGTTGGCGAAACTGGAGTTAAGGCACTTGCAACGGGAGCATTGGAGCCCACCCTCAATCGAAACGTGCCCGACCCCTTGACGATCGGCAACTGATCAATGTCCTGCGCAAAAGTTAATGTCGCTCGCCTCAATACAGGATCGTAAGCAATCGAATTCGGACGGAATACTTCGTCGTCGTTCGGGCTAACAGTATCCTTGGTGAAAATTAGATTGTAAAACTGTGGATCGACTACTTTTGGATTCGGCGTAACCGCACCTGTCACAACAGGCAGATTGTAGAGCTCTGCGTCGTTGAAATAGATTTCAATATCCCTACCGCGTTGCGAAAGCACTCCGCTTGTGCTTCGATCAATCGGCTGCGGAACGACCGCAGAAATCTTCGTACCAAGCTCCAAATCAAATTCGTAGGTGTCGCGGTCCGTCCCAAGGCGACGCGGCTTCAGCAATTGGTTTGCCGCGGTGGTGTCCCGAATGCCGGTAATGGACGACGAAGCGATATCAACTCCGAAAACCTCAACGCGATACAAGTCATCAAGTAGGGGCTGTGAAAAACGAGCCACAATAACGCGTTGGTTGGCCGGATCTGGGAAGTTTAAGTACGCAGGTGGCACCATCACGTCTGCAGACGACGATGTGGCTCCAAATGCCCCGTCACCCCCTGCTCGCGTGATTCGAATCCCATTGTCGACCGTCGACGGATTGATTGCCGCGTCAAAGCGGAATACGAACTCCCGAGGCGACTCAACCAGATTGTTTGCACTCGTTGTCGAGAAAATCTCACCCGAGTTGGGTGCGATCGACAACAGCCGTGGACCGTCGGCAGCCATCAAGTCCCGACGTTCGAGGTTTTCGCAAAGCAGTGTTCGAAATTCCTTCCTTCGCAACTTGATCGAGGAACCATTTCGGACTGCGTTTTTGGATGCGTCAATTCCCATGTTGGATGAACCTTGAGGGCTTTACTGATTGAAAAAATTGAATGGGGTTGATTCTGTGATAGTTGGGCCAAACGCCTCTGTCGAGGCGCCGGTCATTTTAATTACTTATCTAGCTACCGAACACTTCCGCAAAGAACGAGTCTAACGATTCGTGGTCGTCTTTTGCCAAACTTTCCATGGTGGACAAAGCCAACTCTTCCACC
>JANMNR010000067.1:0-6568 GCA_031368325.1 Pirellula sp. | reverse complement strand
AATTGCCGCCCGGGAGCAGATCGATATACCGCCGAGCACGGTCCTGTACGATTTGGATGGCAAAGAAGTCGCGGTGCTGGCAACGGGAGACCGGAGTGCTGCAGAAAAAGCCAAACTATCCTCACCGGAACTGTTTTCATTCATGTCCGACGATGGCAAGACTACTATCTACGGCACTCTGCACAAGCCATCTAGTTTCGATGCAACTCGCAAGTATCCGCTGTTGATCGATGTGTATGGAGGTCCAGAAAGCATGGGGATTTCCAACCGTTACGCTACTGCCAATCCGATCTGCGAGCTAGGTTACATCGTTGCCAAGATTGGTAATCGAGGTACAACGGGACGAGGGAAAGCGTTTGAGAGCGCGACCTATTTGAAGCTTGGAGGCCCCGACTTGGACGATCAAGCGGCCGGGGCGAAGTATCTAGGAAAGCTGCCGTACGTCGATGCGAGTCGCGTTGGGATTTATGGGCATTCCTACGGAGGTTATATGTCGGCGTTGGCATTGCTTCGATACCCAGATGTGTTTCACGTCGCGGTCGCGGGAGCTCCAGTAACGGATTTCCGAAACTACGACAGCATTTACACCGAACGTTACATGCAAACACCCGCTGAAAACCTTGAGGGCTACGAAGCGGGATCGTGCAACAAAATAGCTAGTCGACTAAAGGGCAAGTTGTTGCTGGTGCATGGTCTCATCGATGACAATGTCCACCCGTCCAACACATGGCAGCTCTCGAAAGCGCTCAACGATGCCGACAAACGATTTCAAATGATGATCTACCCAGAATTCCAACACGGAGTAGGGAGCACCTACAGCTCGCTGCGCTGGGAGTATTTTCACGAGCATTTGAAACCGGAATAGGCTCTAGTTGAGATGCTTGCCGAGAGCGTCCTTGAGGATGCTCGCCCAGATGGCGTAGCCGTCTTTGTTTTGATGCAACATATCCTTGACAAAGAGCTCTGGAATCGGCTCTCCTTGTTCATTTAGATATTTGCTCTGTGTGGTAACAAAAAACGTGTTGGCTTGGCTCTTTGCGAGCTTCTCAAGCGATTCATTGGCCACCTTGATCTTCGGCCATTGCGTGAATCGTGATGGCGAAGGGGTGACCGCGATTAAGAAAATCGGGGCATCAGGACGCTGTTTGCGAACAGTGGCCATCACGATTTTTGCGAGTCGGACGATCTCTTCTGGCGTCTTGTCTTTCTCTTTGCCTGTTATATCGTTGCCAATAAAGATCATTGCGGCGCGGAAACGCAGTCCCTCGACTAGCTTCGGCGCATGAATCGCGAGGTCACAGTACTTGGCTCCTCCATAGGCTCGACGAACAACTTTGTATGGACGCATATCGTCAGCAATAGTGTCCCATAACCGAAAGCTAGAACTGCCCAAGCAAAGGACGACATCGTCACCGCCATCAGAAGCGTTGGTCTGGCTAATTTTGTCGACGTCTTTCTCCCACTTGGTGGCATCGGCAGCGTACTTTGCCAAATCGTTTTCGACCATAAACGGCGATGCCGGCCGCTCTTCCACTTGTTTCTCTTGCGAATGCCCGAAACCAAGACAAAAGTATGCGAAGGCGAGCGCAACTAGAAAGAACTTACTCGTGGCACGCAATGCGTTCGGTGAGTGAAACGCGACGAACGCTGAGACTTTGCGATGGGAGATCATGAACGGCGGGATGACCTGCAACATGGATTGAGACATTGGGTTTCTTTCGAATTGGAAGGATCGGAAGTCTCGGGAGGGAAAACAACGATGTAGTATATCCAAATAGAAGTCGATTGCCTGTCTCCTATTTCCTGCAACATAAATGCGTTAAAGGGGGATTCCGACGCAGACTTCGGCCCTGAGCACGCCGCCCTTAATATTCGTTGAGAAAACGATCCTACCGCGACGATTGCACTCACGAACCCGAGGAATTGGGCACCGGACATGATCAACCTTATGAAGACCAAAGTTCCGTTCCGGCAAACACATTCAGCTGGCAGGCTTTATACGCCCAATTCGCCCATGAGTCTGTTATGCGAAGGACCTATATCAGAGAGCGCACCACATCGAGCCCAGGCCAACGCAGTCACTCACAACATTCAACGAAGCATTTCATGCTCAGAGGATTCTTTAGTCCACAATTGTAAGATTGGGATGACACTCGATGAAAATCGATAAAACGGTCGGCAGACTGAAAGCTACCTGTTTAGCGCGCGATGCAAGGCAATTTACACTCGAGACCTTGTTCTTAAGCCCCAATGGATGGTACATAGCAGGCAAAACTCACCAATTGGGAGGGCCAATTCAGAACCGAGGCCCGAAGAGAAATAGGAACCGGCGTACCTGCCGCCTATGTCATGACGGATTGTCTAGATCAATCTCCAAGTTGGCTTTTGGGAATTAACTAGTTGGAGACCGGTTCACATATCCTGCAGTGTCCCTTGACCAGAATCTCACTGATGCGAGAGATATTGAGGGACTTCTTCATCTTATCATCTGGCAGTCCGATGCCTTCCATGCACGAAACTGTGCCGCAATCGACGCATACAAAATGGGGGTGGCTGCTGCGATCATGTGATGGATCGCGAATTTCAAATCGCCAGACATGGTCCCCCAACTCGGTGCGGCTCACGAGTTCCGCGTCCGTTAAGTCGCTGAGGTTGCGGAACACGGTCGCTTTATCAAATCCGATAGGCACAAGCTTGTCCGAAAGTTCTGCATGCGTTTGCGGTTTGCTGCCCTTTCGCAATGCAATCAGAACAGAAATGCGTGCCGGCGTACTTCGAAGACCCGCGGTTCGCAGGATCTCTCGCACTTTTTCGATCTCATCCGTATCCTTTTTCTTACTCATGATTGCTTTATTTTAATCGTTTCAAACGTTTAAGCCGACTTTTTCTCGAGGAAACGCGAAAGGCGTTCATGCGTCGAGGGATCGGAATACTGAAGTTTACCAAACCCATACTCTGCGCCCTCTGCCACTGCAGCCAACTGTTGATCCGGGTAATTGGTGATAATCATGGTTGGAATGGACTTGAAATCGTCATGCTGCTTTAGGTGCTTAAGGATGTCTACGCCATCAGTATAGTCGATATCTAGTTTGCGATTAATGACAACCAAATCGACTTTCTGTTGACTCAACACCTGCAAGGCATCGCTCAATTGGTGCGACCGAAGCACTACGACGTCATAATGCGTCATGAGCATCCTTTGCAGCGCCGAATGATCTGGATTGCAATTCCCAATATCTAGTACGGTCTTTGTCATTTTGCACCGGTGAGTTCGTTTTCCAATGTTCTAACGAGGGTATCTTGGAGATACTTTTGCATTAACGTTCGCGTCGTGTCCAGCATACCATCGATCTTTTTCGACACCCCCGAAAGTATGTTGCCTTGTTCTGTCGAAAGTGCGCGTCGTTGTATTCCCTCGATCTGCTCGGACATTCTTTCAAAGGACTTTACGCGTTTCAGTTCGTCAAGCAATTTCTCCGCCTTGACTAGGTCCTTTTTTCGGATCTCTTGTTTGATCCGTGACTCCAGCACTTTTCGTCGGATAACTACATCCAAAATCTCGCCCTGCAAGCCTTTTAGGAAAGCCTCTGTTTCCAAACGCCGTCGGTCATCCGGCATGTCCGCAGTCTCTAACGCTCGAACACCATTGATGATAGGCAATCGTGCTAACAAAGTCTCGCCATTCTTTACGTAATAAAGATACAGTGGCAAACTGATCTGCATAAAGCCTTTTTGCTTCTTTGGAGTCGCGGGCGCATCGGTCTTGGCCCCCTCGTTCTCAGCACCTTTGGACGCTCCGCCCTCCGTTGGTTTCTTCGAATCCTTTACTGCCGAAAGCGCGGCTGTGGCCTGGCTGTTTGCAGAAACCCCAGGGACGGGCACGTCGATCAACCGGTACTCTGGCGGAGGAACCGGTTCAGACGTCAATTTCCGAGCATTCGCAATGGCTGACGTTTTGCTTTCACCTGGCGGATCATATTGAATGGTTGGTAGATCTTTGATTCCGATGGGAAGAATTCCTCGCCAGTCCGTCCGACCGACCATCTCAAGATCGTCACTTCCTGGTGTTCGACGATAAATCTCTGCCCCTACAAACGCATTGGCCGGCGAGCGTTGAATACCAAGCTTCAAACTCGATTCTGGATAACTCGCGTTAATCTTCAGCCCGATACGCTGCGTTCTACGGTTTTTAGCGGTCGACAACGAGCCTCGACTCGCTGTAAAAATGGCACCGTAAAGTCGAGAAACATTGTCTATCTTTTCTGTTACAGCCACGTAGGTAAAAGGGATCGCCTGTAGAACGGTAGGATTACCATTGGAATCGTCGCGTCGAATGATTGGCAAAAGCAAATCGCCAGGAAGAACGCGAATCGGATGCTCCTCTTTCGTTAGCAGACCTGTCGCTTTCACTCGCAAAACCGCCGTCTTCAAGTCTGTTTCTTCAATACGGACAATCGGCGAAAACGATTGCTTTGCCAAGTTGGCAACCGCCCTTGGAATTTCGTGTAGATGAAAAACCTCGGTCGATGCAATCTCGCTCATTCGCCGAACGAACGAATCAAGCTCCTTTACCTGTATACGAATCGACTCGCCCACTTTATCCACAGATGCGAGAAAGACTTTATCATTCTCGCGCAAAAGTGCTTCTGGTTGCCATGGAAGTCGTGTTGGTATCTGCCTGGACACTTTCTTAAACTTCTCGAGATCCAGCTTTTGAATCAGCGCTGCCAGCGTTTGGCCAGATGCAAGCTGCTTTTGAAGTTCGTCGTTGCTTCCAGCGAACGGCTGAACCAACTCCTTGAAATCGGACCATTGCTTCGTGCCAACGAATGGAACAATGTCGCGTTGTAACGCCGAATACTGCAACGGCTGTATCGCAATGCTTTCCATTTTTTCGATTGCTGAGTCAAGTGTCCGAACGCTTTGCAAACTTGCGGCGCGCGCTTCAAGATCGGCTTGAACCTCCTGATCGGCCTTACTCATTTTTTTCACGGGCTTGGAGGGATCCACGGCCGGTTTTGGCGGTGGCGGATTCAATTTCAGGAATGCCTCTTTGGCTTCATCCGATTTGCCAACGACCAAGACCAATTCTCGTGACAGTAGCTGATCTACCGTGAGTTCATCTAGTCGATACAGTACAGATCCAAACAAGGCATCGGGCGTGGATTCGACTTGAATTGCCCAAGTTGCACCGAAGTTGATCTCTGCAAATTCAGCTATCTGGCGATGCATCTCTCTTTCGGACTCTTCGCTCAGCGACAACGTTGGCGAAACACTCATCCATACCTTGACGCGATATGGCGAATACTCCCAAATCTCTTGCGCCAATCCGTATGAACTCAGAATGCAGGACAACAAGACCAACCCACAAAGCTGTCGGATGGTATAGCGAATCACGGCTGTAGAACCTCCCTGAAATTGGGTCATTTCGCTTGGATCCTCCACTTTTGAACGTCTTGGTACAAGCCTGTTGGCCTCTTCGCGACTCCGATAACTTCTCTACGGTATGCAAACGTCTCAGAAACTTGCCATAGCGGGATGATGGGCAAGTGGGCGGAAACCACGGCATGCAAATCATTGCATCGTTGCCGAACTTCACGCCAATTTCTTGCCATGCTCAATTGTCCTACAGCGTTGACAACGAACTGATTATTGGATTGAGCTGCGCCCCCCACGCCGAAGAGTCGCTCTGCGTCTGTCGCTGGCTCCCAAACCGCAGCCGATACGTATAGAAAGTCGACATCGGTTGGTTCGTTCGGAGCAGGAATCTTGGACAGGACCACCAACTCCGCGGGCACCTCAATCAACTTCCACGCTTGAACGATCGCTTCGCCAGCAACCCGCGCTGCCTCAAAATCAGGAACTCCCAACTTGATCGTTGGAATAGGCGGCAACGATTCTTGCTTCTTTTCCGCTAGGTTTTTAAGCTTCCCCTTGGTCAACATCTCAAAACAGTTGCGAGTTGCCTATCGTATGGGTAGTTCTCCACGTTTTTGTTGTAGGCATAAGCAATCGGGTCGGCATCTGTAGCACCAAAGGGAAATGGACCACTGATCACACGACTCACACCGGAGTCCGCATTTCCCAAAATCTCGCCATTGAGTATCCCCTCTCGATTGATCGCATAAAGAAGTGCCCGCCGAAACTCGCGATCGTCCATGTAAGCGTTCTTGCTTCGTGGGATCAACATGTGCACCATCGGCAACGCATACTGATCGACGATGACCCTGGTTTCATTCCGAAGTTTGACCGCATCCGCTGGGAACAACTGATCAATCATCTCAATTTCGCCCCGCCGAAGTTCTGAAATGGCTTTTTCCGGATCTGAATACAAGATCTCTTGAATTTCTTTGGGTTGATAATCCGCTGGTGGGTTTGTGTCCGCCCATTCAAATCGGCGAACCCCTTCTTCGTTGCTCTTAAGTTTGTACAGTGACTTCGATATGGGCTCCGCTTTCTTGCCAGTCATCTCCCATTGCAGGTAAGCTTGTGGCAATACGTGGGGTCTTCGCAGCTTTAACTTGAGTCGCTCCGGACCAAAGACTGCAACCGACTCGACGATTGAAGC
>JANMNR010000012.1:0-2223 GCA_031368325.1 Pirellula sp. | reverse complement strand
TGAATCCATCACGCGTCGGCATCAACGGAACATCATTTTCAAACGGCGTCCAAACATCTGCATTCGATTTGCAAGGCCGTGTTGACCAGCAAGTTTTGCTGCGAGCCAATTTAGCGGCTGGGAAGTGGTTATGGCAAAACGATCGCGACAGGATCATTAATTCCATGGGTATGCATAGCGAAATGCATTACACGACCTCGCTCAACGACGCCGACTTCCTGGGACCCACCGCCGCGGCACCAACCCTTGGCATTGGTTCGGGCGTTGGCTTTGGCAATACTTCGAATCGAAATGATTTGCTCGATACGGTGATTGCAGTTCAAGCCGTACTGCAGCGAACGTTGATTACTAATGGCTTCGTGGTGCCAATTCGAACTGGCTCAGATCGAGTCTATGACTTCGAATACACCCTATCCGTGAATCGACGCTTTTAGTTAAGTTTCTTATCCTTGAGCGTTGCTCGGGACTGTTGCAACTCTTGAGCAAATTCAGGTCGATCCGGATGGGCAGCGACTAACGCCTCGAGGATTTCTATCGACCTTTCGAGGTCCCGAATCGCAACAGACTGGGTATCGGTATTCATTAGCTCAGCACGCGTTCGTAACGCAACCGCTAGATCGCGTTGTTGAGTGGGCGTCGACTTCGCTTTGTTGATCTCTTCCAGTTTCTCGATGGCGGAATTTAATGAAGTAACCGCTGCTGCAGATGCGGTTCCCTTTTGAACATTCGCCAAGTTCATGTAAAGACCAGCCAACACGGATTGATATTCCGTAACTTCCGGATTGCGATTGGCTAGCTCCAGGAGTGGCTTCAAAGCACGTTGGTAGTATGGAAGGCCGAGTGATGGATCATCTCCGCCTGCCATCGAGTCCCCTATCAATCTCAAGCAAGTCGCGAGCAGCAGCTTTTGTTCGAGATCCAGCGGCTGTTGGTCGACCAAGGGTTCGAGAATCGAGGCCGCATCCTCAAACGCTTTCTGCGCAGCGTCGATATCGTTTCGCTGCACCGCAAGCAAGCCGAGATTGTAGTGTCCCTTGGCAAAGTCTCGCCGCATCAAGCGAGATTCCGGTTTGTCCTGGAATGCCGCGCGAATGGATTGAGCGCGACGCAAAGCCTGTTCCGCGGGATCGAGCTGACCTTGCCTCAAGCTCAATAGTCCTGCGTTCATATAGCTGCTTGCAAGTTTGCGTTGATACTCGACGTTGCCGCTTTCAGCCGCAACTAACGCTTCACGCAGCTTGGTGGCTTCCGTATTGAACTGCGAACTTTTTTCGAAGGATTGCAGTTTTTGTTGAACTCGACCAGCGGCTGCTAACGTATCGCTCAGCTCTTCCTTCGTCTTGAGATCACCAGGGTTGGAATCTATCATCGCCCGCTGAGCAACGGCCGCTTGGTCGTAGAAAGTCATGCTTTGGTTGAGTTCACCCAGCTCTTCTTGAATGCGCCCCAAGTTTTGAGACGCCTGAGCCAAGTCCGACTGGAGGCTCTTGTCATCGGCATGCTCTTTTAGGAACGCCTGATAGTAGTCGCGTGCATCGGTGAGCAGCTCTCGGCGGAGAGGCTGCAAACCAGGTTGGTTGAGCAGCGTATCCTCACTCACTACCGTAAAGTAGCGATCCACGGTGGCTCGCGCTGCACGGAACGACTCATCCGCTAGCTGATGCGCTTTCAACTCTCGTTCATGCGCAGCCGAGATGATCCAAAGGCCTAAACTCAATAGAGTGATGACAAGTGCTGCGGCTGCTGCAACCGCCGTGACCATACCTTGGTTGCGACGTGTCCAGCGACCTATTCTTCGCCAAAGATTATCCGGTAACGCGCTAGTCGGTTCGTCCGCCATCCAACATTGAATGTCCGCCGCAAGTTCCGCTGCCCGTGCATAGCGCTGCGCAGGTTCGACGGCTAATGCCTTCTGGCAAATGGCGACCAAGCTACTATCCAACGAGGGATTGAGATCTCGAAGCGACTTGATGTCGCCACGTTGTACTTTCTGAAGAATCTCTCCGATATTTTCGCCATCGACGGGTGATTCACCTGTAAGCACACAAAAAAGGGTCGCGCCCAGACTGTACACATCGCTGCGTGGACCGAGAATGTCCAGCCGCCCTGCCGCTTGCTCGGGGCTCATGTATTGCGGAGTGCCTACCGCCGAGCCCATGAGTGTTTTCTCCGTGGTCGCGCTAGTCGTGGGATGCACCAGTCCCTCATCGGTACTATTCGGCT
>JANMNR010000001.1:0-6769 GCA_031368325.1 Pirellula sp. | reverse complement strand
GAACCGAACTTTCGCAAGCGGTTTTCATGACGCTCGGTGATGAACGGGGAGAACACCATTTGCAAATCGGGCGAGACGGCTCCATTCGTGGTGGCGTTCAAAAAGTATACAGCACTGCAAGCCGTGAGAACGCGACCAAGGTCGGTATGTGGCAGCACATTGCAGTCGCCGTGGACGGCGGTTCCGGAAACGCAACATACTTCGTCAATGGTGAAGCAGTCGTGAATCGGAGTTTTGACTCGAACGCTTCATTTGTGTTTGGCCCCTGTTCGATTGGAGCTTGGAAGAGTTCAGAAGGCGATTCCTGGTCACGACAATTTCGGGGGCGAATAGATGAATTGGCGATCTTTGATCGCCCTCTAACTCCAACTGAAATAATGTCTATTTTTCAGGATGGCTCCGGCTTTGCAGTCGGTGAATAGACGTGGGATGGTCCCGCAAGCAACAGCAACAAGGACCTTGCGATGAAGTCGAATTACGATTCGCAAAGGACTAGGGCAGTAACGCTGTTGGACGAAATGTTCGGTCTTGGCAGTCGCTTTTTGGCCCACAGATCTTTTGCTTTTCTCTCTTGGACGTATGCGTTCGAGTGAAACGCTCCTATTGAACGGCGAGAGTCTACCCGAATTGACCTTTCAAGAAGAACGGCGAGATGTCGCCCCCCTTACTTGTCCGTAGGGGATTTGTCTGCGCGGGCAATCTCGCCCGCGCGTCTCTGGACGTCACGTATCGAATCGGCGATACGATCCATTCGCGATCGATCTCCTAGCAACGCATATTGTGAGAACCAGACTGCGTCTCGGCAGAGCTTGTCGTTAACCGGACATTGGTTTTGTTCCAACCAGCGTGACATCCGTTCTTTGCCATAGATTCGGTTATAGTGCGGGTTCGTAGCAAGTGAACGAACATGAGCTGTCGTATTGAGCGTACCGTAGCCACTGCTAGCACCGACGCCAAGTCTATTGAGTTCAGCCAGGAATCGAGCGCGAGACAAATCAGCAAAATGCTGTTTGTCATAACGGAGCATGTAAAGATGATACGCACTACGGGTGCAACCGTTTGTTAATTCTGCCGGAAAAATGCCCGGTATCCCATTGAGCAGCTGGGTTAGGTAAGTCGCATTGGCATTGCGTTCTGCCGATTGCTTTTCAAAACGAGCGTATTGAGCGAGTAGTAGAGCGGCTTGAAATTCCGTGAGTCGATAATTGGAACCTCGACCTACGCTAGATTCGGGCTTTCCGCCGCCAGGTGTATGAAAGTTGAAGCATTTATGGAAGAAACTCTCATCGTTGGTCGTGATCGCCCCCCCCTCGCCGCAGTTAAGATTCTTGCTGGACTGAAAACTGAAACAACCACCGATCCCCATCGTACCGACGGGAGTACCTCGCCATTCCGCTAAGGGAGCTTGGCAAGCGTCTTCGATAACGTGGAGTGAGCGTTCTTTAGCCACTGCATTGATCGCATCCATATTGGCGGCATAGCCGCCAATATGAACCGGAATCAACAGTTTAGTCGCTGAGTTGACAGCCGATGCGATTCTCGAAGGGTCCATTTGAAATGTGTTCAGATCGCTATCGACGAATACTGGGAGAGCGTAGCTATTGGTGATGGCGTTGAAGGTTGCGACAAACGTATATGGAGGTAGTATGACTTCATCTCCAGGACCGATTTCGAGAGCTCCCATTGCAGTCAGCAATGCCGTAGTTCCCGAAGAGGTCAAAACGCAGAATCTTGCTTGATGGCGTTTTGCAAACGTTGCCTCGAATTCCACGCATCGTGGACCACCGCTAGTGCGTCCCCATGTGCCTGAGTTGAGAACGTTGGTGAGGGCAGTCTCTTCTGCCTCGTCCCAAACGGGCCATTCCTTGATTGCTTTCGGATCCTTTGCAATTGCTTGATCCATGGCGGGTTGGACAGCCTTAGCAGTTGCTGCACTTAAGCAGGCTCCACTAGCGGCGAACACGGACGTGTTCAGAAAGGCTCTGCGATTGTGCTTCGTCATCATTAGATCTCAACGAGATTGAGTTGTGGATGGATCGACTCGATTTTTCTTCGCACACGAATGTACCAAAGAAAGCGTTTGTGAGAGTTTCTGAATCAGCAGAATCAATCGAGATTACGTGAATCCACGTTTCACACTGCGAGAATGGCACGACAGCGATTCGAGAACTGGATTGTGGGGATGTTGGGAACGGCATGTACACCTTGTTTGGAAACAACAACAATCGAATTACTCTAAACCATGTTTTTCCAAACCTTTGATATCAACTTCGCTTTGAGCTTTACCGAGTTGGTACGACAGCAAACTGATGGGGGGCAAAACCATTGCAACGGTCAAGCAGTTGGTCATTTGCGTGACCAATGTCGTGTTCTGCACTCTCAACTTGTTCGCGGCCTGATTATTTAGCCGAATAATCTGGCCGCAAAGCGATAGCGGTTTCTGACAACCAATTGCCACAGCCGGCTAATCCTTCACTTGCGTCCAAGAATGCGGTCCATTGAATCGGATGTTTGCCATATGAGGGCTTCGGGATAATGAATGTAGGGGTGAAAGTATTCGAAGGTCAGAAAGCCTTTATACCCTGCTTTGTCGAGCTCGTCGGTGACCGCTGGCCAATTGGTCGTTCCGTCCAGCAATGGTCGAAACGTCTCTAGCGAGTAGTCCGTTCCCTTCTTGGTAAACTCTTTCAGGTGGACGTTCTTTGTTCGCTTGCCAAGTATTTTGACCCAATGTTCGGCATGTTGAAACATCGAGATGTTGCCAGTATCGAAATGGACCCGAACAAAGGGGCTCGAGAAACTATCTACGAACTGGTTCATCTCCATCGGCGTCATTAAATAGCCGTTAAAGAATATGTTCTCGATATTAAGGTAGATCTTCCACTTTTCTGCGTCTTTAACGAGTCGTCCGATCGCTTGTTTCGCACGTTCGTCGCACACGTCGTTCGCGACTGGTTCGTGATCGTCTCGCCATGGGATATGAACCGCCCCAGGAACCACCAACACATTCTCGACTCCCATATCAAAAGCAGCACGACCGATCAGGCCCGCGAGTTCAATTCCGCGTTCACGCTTGACTGGATCATTGGACGAAAGTGGGTATGGCCAAAAGAGAAAGGAACATAGGCCGCTGATTTCGATTCCTATGTTGTCCGCCATGTTTCGAACAGCGGCTAAGTCTTTGGATGTGGCTTTGGGCGAAAGATCATTTTCAAGGTCGTAGTTCAGTTCGATGCCGTCGAACCCAGCGTCTTTCGCTAGTTGCATACACTCGCGCAAGTCCATGCGCTGCGGGTAGGGAAACGCCCACAGATTGATGGACTTCTTCATGTCATATCGTTTAGGAGATGCACGTCGGGCATCAGGATTGGCCATGCCTGATGGTGCGCTCGTTGCCGCTGAAATCGATGGTTCAAAGGCGAACGCGGATAGTCCGATGCTCGCCGCAGTGGCCTTGATAGCATCGCGGCGATGCATTCCAAACGCCTTGGTTTCGGGATGGTTCATAATGGCTCCTGAATAGAATTTGCATCGAAGATGGGCGGCCCGCATTGGTTCGACTCAGTATCGCTTGCTCGCATCTGGGTCGCAACTACTCAGAGCGAACTCATCCCCAAATGCTTCACAGACGTTTGCTTCGTTACTTTGTCCATTGGGCTGAGCAAGTGGCTCATTTCGGTGTGCTTTTGGACAAAAAGTAACGCAAAAAAAAGTGTTCTGCTCGCCAGACGATTCTTGTTGCGTTACGTTTATCCATTCTTAGTGTGAATTTGTTTTCATTCTGAGAATGAACCGCAGTTTTTACTCGTACTAGTCAATCCATTGTCAACGCGAAATCCTAAACTTCCTAAAAACGTTTTTACAGCAATTTGGCCAGCATTGATCGCTTCTGCCGTTATTGGATTCTGCTTGTCGTTGACTTTGATTTCCATCCGATGGCGGGTCATGTCCACCTCTTGGCAGCAAGGTCAACTCGCGATGGCCGAGTCGGATCTGTTGGCCATCAAAACTATTTTCGAGCTTGCAGGTAGTTCAGCAGTTGCTTCGCAGGCTGACACCACCACGGATATTGACGCTCGTTCTCTAAAAGCAATCGATTTATTGACCAAGGGCGGCAATCTGATTTGGTCGGTTGGAACACCGAAGGCAGCGTCGGGAGCAACGCAACCGGGTGCCGTCGAGATGGATCCTGTTTGGAGCGTCGAACCGAACGGCTACAGTCTTTTAAAGCTTACATGCCGAATGGACAAAAGATTTGAAGCGGGAAATGAACTGACGTTAAAGCGACGGTTTTCCGTGATGGAGTTTGCAAAGCTTAGCATGTTGGACTGGCTCGCAGCCGGTCTGCTGAACGTGGGTTCGATTGCATTTGGCGTATGGTACGCGAAAGCGAAATACGATCGAAAGAGGCTTCTGGCTTTTCTTACCGATTGGTCAAAGCAGTCGGTCCAAGCCGCACCGTTGGTGCGTTTGGGCGCTGGCACGGAAATGGATAGTGTTGATCCAAGCGTTGCGAGAATTCTCCAGCGGGCTTCGCAAAGCATGCAGAATCGACTTGACACCGTCCAGCACTCGGTCGAACAGTCCTCGCGAGTGATGTCGGCGATGCCTGTGGGCGTCTTGGCCTTCGATCAAAAACTGAAATTGCTTTTTGTGAATCGAGCTGGTCGCGAGCTTTTGGGTTTGGGGGCTTCATTTCCATTTGGCCAAAGCCTCATAGAAGTGATACGTCAGCCGACCGTTGTCAATCTGATTCAACAGGTATCGGCCGAACCCCAAGTTCAAGAAGTTGAGTTGGAGTTGCCGCTGACCAAAGTTACCTTGAGGCTTCGTGCACACCCGTTGTCGGAGCCCGACCAAAGTAAAACCGCAACGAAGTCAAACGGTGTTTTATTGACGGTTACCGATGAGACCCGCCTCAAACAACTGGAGAACGCGCGTCGGGACTTCACGGCCAACGTTTCGCATGAATTGAAGACACCCTTGTCTGCCATCAAAGCTTACGCAGAGACTCTGTTGATGGGGGCTTTGGAAGATGAGGAAGCGAGTCATCGGTTTGTCGAACGCATTGCTGAACAGGCGAATCGACTCGACTCGCTTATTCGCGATTTGTTGCACCTAACCAAATTGCAATCGCAACCGGACCAACCTGTATTATCTGACCTATTGCTCGACGACGTCCTAAAGACTTGCGTAGAGGAACACCGGTCCATCGGCCAAACAAAGAAAATCACCATCGACACGACAGGGGTTGAACATGACTGCCGTGTGGAGGCGGATTTGGAATCGCTCCGTACGGTAATCGGCAATTTGCTCGGAAATGCTGTGCGATACAACCAGGCCGAGGGTTGGGTCAAGGTATCCACGCGCCGCGAATCCCATCAAGTCGTCTTGGCCATCGCCGACAACGGAATCGGTATTCCTCCCGAGGATTTGGACCGCATTTTTGAACGATTCTATAGGGTCGAAAAAGCGAGAAGCCAGGATTCCGGTGGCACCGGACTCGGGCTGTCGATCGTCAAACACTTGGTCCAGGGAATGTCGGCGGAGATTCGAGTGTCAAGTGTTCTTGGCCAGGGAAGCACGTTTGAACTACGATTAAAGTCCCCCGAAAAACTGTGACCAACCCTACCATGATTTCGAAGTGCGATCGATAATGGCGAACGAATCAGAACACAATCGCTCCAAAATGAATCGGCTGTTTACTCGACGCCGCATGATGAGGGGTTTGGTGGCATTAGCTGCCGCGACCTACGTGGAGATGCGATTTGTCGAGCCCAATTGGATTGGTGTCGGTCGGCACCGAGTTCCAATTTTGCCTCGCGGTTCAGCACCTATTCGTATCGTGCAGTTTTCTGACTTCCATGTTTCCGATCAGATCCCTCTCGACTTTATCGATCATGCAATCGACCTGGGGTTAAACGAAAAGCCAGATCTTGTTTGTTTGACAGGCGACTTCATTACCAAGCAATGGGACGAATGGAATGCCTACTCTAGGGTTTTGGGTCGACTATCACAAGTTGTGCCGACGTTTGCCAGCACTGGCAATCACGACGGTGGCGATTGGCTCGTCAAGCATGGGGGATACAGCAGGCCAACCAAAGTCATGGAGATGCTAGAACGAGCTAGTGTTACAGTATTAATGAACCAACGCCATCGAGTCGCGTTACCGAGCAAAGCACCGTTTGAACTAGTGGGACTCGGAGATGTGTGGGCCAACGATTTCCAGCCTATGGGATTGCTCGACCCCGCACAGGACGATCTTCCCCGAGTGTTGATGTCCCATAACCCTGACACCAAGGATCTAATCGAAAATGACCATTGGGATTTGATGTTGTCTGGCCATACACACGGTGGACAGCTTACTTTGCCTTGGGGAAGTACTCCATTTGCCCCCATTCGAGACAAACGTTTTGTCCGCGGGCTGCACCGTTGGAGCAAACATTGGTTGCACATCACCAAGGGAGTTGGCTCGCTGTGGAATATGCGTTTGAATTGCTTCCCAGAAGTAAGTGTTGTTGAGCTTATTTCGGTCGAAAGTTAGGATCGATGAACACTAGCCCAAACAAATTCCATATTGTCTCACTTGGCGAGGTCCTGTGGGACCTCTTTCCCAATAGCAATTGCTTTGGTGGTGCACCGGCCAACTTTGCTTGCCATACTGCAAGGCTAGGTGGAAGGGTAACACTACTAAGTGCAGTTGGAGTCGATGAACGCGGTGATGAAGCGATTCAAATCTTGACGCGTCTGGGAGTTGACACATCGTACT
>JANMNR010000794.1:0-7428 GCA_031368325.1 Pirellula sp. | reverse complement strand
GACACTTTTTCATCGCGTTTGCCTTGGTGACTTCGCAGCAGCAGTTGAAATCCGACGACTTCCCCCGCAGCAGCTGTGAGGCGAACCCGGCGACCGTCGAAGATCGAATTGTGAGTCCGGTAATCCGGTGGCAGGTCCCCGACAGCATTTCCCGACGAGTCATATTTATCTGTGACCGGAATCACACCAAGGTCTTCTCGCAATGACGAGCGAGGAAGGGCAAAAGACACAGCCGGTTTTTCTATCGAACCTGATTTCAGTATCACGCTGCGGAGTGCTGCAGGCTGCGAGCGCTGCCCTGTACGATTCAATGTGACGACCTTGATTTCATAGGATTGATCTGCGACGACCGACGGAGAGAGGTCGCGCAGTGGAATCGATTGCGTTCGACCGTTGTTAACAAGCGGGATGTTGTGCCGGCCAAGCAACTTGCCATCGATACTGATTTCGTAGGCAAAACCATGCATTGGCGAAGTTAGCGTGAGTCGCGCCGAATGACTGTCCGCCTCGTCCAACCGAAGCTCGGTCGCTGCCTCGGCTTTGGCTTCCGCCTGATTATCAATATCAACGATCAGGTATGGCATCTTTCCCGATTGCTCACGCGAAAAGATCGTTGGGTTACGTCTTGTATCCGAGTCATGTTCATGAATGGCTAGTCCATGTGCGATGCCAATCGCCATGGCATGAACCATATCGGGCGGCAAGTCCCAGTGATACATGCCATTGCGGATTTCTGAATTCGTCTGGTCAACGAGTGTGAATCCGTTGCCTCCGCAGACTGCGGGAAACCTTGCTCCCAGGTAGCCCCAATCGTCTACGCCTTTTATTCCCGCCGTCAAACCGTTGGATCGATTCTCATCCCACGGCGCGGCGATGGTGGAAATGCTGACGCCGGAAATCTCCTGTTCGCCTTTCTCGCAAACCAGAGTCGCTTTCTGTACTCGTTTCCCAACGATAGCAGACGTGTCGAACGCCATGGCGACCATATGCTGGTTGCCTTTGATACGAATGCGTCCCTGCTGTCCGGCGTTTAAGTCCCATTCGCCGTCAACCATGACGATCGAGTTGTCTTTGGTTACTGGCAATGTAATGGGACCGTCCGCCATTAGAGCCGATGCAAGGTGCGATGCTATCGAGAGAAAAGCCAGAAAGATCCGCATACATAAATCCGCAGTTGAAATCTCTGAGCGATCATCGGATCAGGAACCTAAAACCGATGACAAAGGCCTTGAGCATATCACGCAGGCTGCGACTTCATAAGGTCTGTCTGAACGTTCTCCGCCACTAAAGTTTGCTTCATCGGCGGGGACAACGGCAATTTGCCACAGTCGGACGTATCCGCGGGCGACAAGCTATACTGTGAGAGTAGGCAATGCCCGTAAGAGCAACACCCCGTTGGTGTCGAGTCGGGCTTGATTTGGATCGAGATGCTTCGAACCTGGAGAGATAGGCAATGCTTCGTTTTTTTGTACTCCTGCTGGTCGTTTTTGGCACCCACCTAAAGACAACGGCTCAGGAAAAGACGAAAGCTTCCACTGCCTACGACCAATGGTCGCGGGGGATCAGCAGCGATCCAAAGTTTTTTCCACTGGCGGTATGGTTGCAGAGCCCTCGCAATGCAGAGCGTTACAAGCAAGCCGGTATCAACCTTTACGTCGGATTGTGGAATGGCCCCACAACGCAGCAGTTGGTCGAGCTAAAGCGGGCTCAGATGCCGGTCATTTGCAGCCAAAATGATATAGGAATGAAGTCTTCCGATACGGACATCATCGTTGCTTGGATGCATGGCGATGAGCCTGACAACGCTCAATCGCTGAAGTCAGGCGGCTACGGACCGCCTATCGATCCTAACGTTATTGTAGAAGACTATCGGAAAATTCGCGAGCGAGATTCGACCCGACCCGTGCTGCTTAACCTCGGGCAGGGAGTCGCTTATGACAACTACAATTGTCGTGGAGTTCGACGAAATCATCCCGAGGATTATCCCTTGTATATCAAAGGTAGCGATATAGTCTACGTCGACAATTAACCAGCGGTGCATGATAAGCCAGAAGTAGCTGGCAAGCTGGAGTTCGTCCCGCGCGGAGTTGAACGCCTCAGACGCTGGTCCAATGACGAGAAGATCGTTTGGAATTGTATTGAATGCAGTCGCATCAGCAACACCTCTGTGAAACCGACTCCGCAGCAGATTCGATCTGAAGTGTGGATGTCGTTGATCAAGGGCTCACGCGGCATTATCTACTTCGTGCATCAGTTCAGTCCAAACTTCAAAGAAGCTTCCCTGCTGGATGATCCGGAACTTCTGGAGGCAGTCACGCGGTTGAACCGCCAAATCACAGAGCTTGCGCCTGTGCTTAATTCTCCAACCATCGTAAACGCGGTTGCCATTGAATCGGATTCGGAAAACCCTCCCTTTGATATCCTTTGTAAGCGCTACGCCAATTCGCTGTACGTGTTGGTTTCCAACGCGGGTCCAGAGAATGCTGTCGCTACGTTGCGGCTATTGAATCCCATTTCCGACTCCGCACAAGCCCGCGAGATTGAAAACGCAAAGACCGTAACGATTCGCGACTCAATCATCAATGTGGAACTAGCTGGCTACGGTGTTGCTTTGTATCGCATCGATGGTTGACAACCTCAGCCGTTCTACCAAGCATCTTCAAGTGAATTGGACGGAGTCACAATGTCTCAAGTTCAGTTTAAACTCAATAGTCCGAAGGCCCGACACTCCTGAAGACGGGACGTTGACCGGGTTGTGCCAAGTTCAAAGACTGGCAGCAAGCGACGAATTTCTTCCGTTCTTGAAGCCTAATGACTCCGTCGAACAACTCGTGGCTGTACGACGGTGTCATGCAATTCGATCTCACCCCTCCCATCGCACACCATGCGAAAAGTCGATGGCGTTGTCCGGGGAGGAAACGATAGGTTCGCAATAAGTATTCGCCATCAATAATTGACGAGGACTGTGGGATCGCCACACTGGTACGTGAGGCGAATAGGCCGATTTCCTTCAGGTGCCAAAAGCACCTGGCTATCTCGAACTAGAACGGCTTAGGCGTTGCGACCAACGTTAATACCTTCAATGAATGCGACTACGCACTTTTGTTGTAACGGGTGAGATTGTTTTCTATTGCAACTGATTATTTTTAACCGCGGTAGGCGGGAAAGAAGCTCGACGCGAGCACTGTCTCTGGTGTCAACATTTCCGCATGCGCTCTGAGACGGATCAATTGATCATACTTTGCTTCATTGATAACCAAACGCGATGTCAGAAATTGAATCCGCTTGTCGGAGAAACCGGCTTTAAAATGAAGCACGGAGTCATCTTTGCCGCCAACACCGCCACCAAAGTGCAACCAGCGATTACCTCGCGCTTTCGCCCACAGGATTGTATCCCACATGACCATTGTGAATGGAGAATTGGCAAGGAACTCTGTCCGCGTGGCGCCCAGATGTGTGTTGACGATGCCATCGCACTCGAATAGGACGCACGCTGCCGCCATGGTCGAACCGCTCTCAACAACGCAACAATGAACTCCTGGCAAGCGAGCCAAACTCTCGAAGTACTCTCCCCCGAAGTAATAGGGCTCTTTCGCTTTTACGCGATCCATCGTTTGATTATAGATCTCAATGAATGTGTCGAGAACATCGACCAACGAAACAACCCGAACGGTGTATCCACGGTTTTTGCACCTTCTTAAAGTCTTCCTATGACTTTTTCGAAGCTGCTGCAGCAAATCTGCTTCGCTAGACTTTAGGTCTAGGACCACGGTTTGGCTTGAACCATGAAATGTTCTATCCGGAAACAGCGTACAAAAGTCCGTCCCAAGGATTGGATTCATCCTAAGAAATGCAGCGCAAACGCCCCGTTCGTTTAACGTCTCTTGGAGGGCGGCCAGACCTACTGCTGCGAATCTGGAATTCCGTCCGGAATCACTTATCAGAATCCCCGGATAGCCATAGGGTGATACTGCGTCAAATAGTGGCTCTTGTAATGTTGGAAATAGTAGATTGCAGGAACGCACGAGGTAAGGAAGAAAAAATAACTGGTCACCATCACTGACCAACAACGCTTCCGCAACCGCATTCAACCGCTGGGCCTCAAGTTGGACGTAGGTGGGGTGATGATAGAAATCATGACGAAGTCTTCCCAGCGTCTCCATCCAGCGAGGATCGCTTATGGACAGGGTTTCTACATCCATGATAAAGTTTCCGAGCACTGAACCGGAAACTCAAGTGAATCTCGCAAGTTGGAAGTTCGCTTTTTGTCAGTCTGAGTGGTCATGCTTGAGTTTTTATTGCTGAAATCAGATTGCTTTTATCGCTTTACGATCCCAAACTTTGCCAGGTAGGACAAGTCGCGATACCTAGTCCGAAACTTGCCAGCGCCAATTGTAAGTCTCGCTCTTCCTTGTCGCATTGGTTTCTGGATTAAACTTGTTGGCAACACTCGCCCCGCTTTCCGATCGTAGCAAATCAAATGACTGTGAGCGTTGTATCAGTACGGCAGCATTGCATAGCTAGTCTTCGTTTCTATGCTCGTTGGGTTCGTTCCTCGTCAAGAAAACTCTCTACCAAATCCGTGTTCACTTGAACGTTTTCGCGAAGCAAAACTTTAAAGACGGTCCGAAACAAGATTTTCAGATCGAACCACAACGAGCAATTTTCCACGTAGTGTACATCAAATTCTAGGCGGTCGTCCCAAGCCAAGGTGTTTCGGCCATTGATCTGGGCCCAACCCGTGAGGCCCGGCAGCAGTTCAAAGCGACGGGACTCGCGTTCGGTGTAGGACGAGTTGTATCGGGGCAGCAAAGGGCGCGGACCCACAAGGCTCATTTCGCCCACGACGATGTTCCATAGTTCCGGTAACTCGTCGAGGCTTGTTCCTCGCAGAAACTTGCCGAACCGAGTCAATCGCTCCGTATCGCTTAGAAGGTTTCCTTTTGCATCGCAAGAGTTAGTCATCGTTCGGAATTTAACGATGGTGAAGGGTTGCTTGTTCACGCCCGTGCGCTGCTGTCGAAATAGAACTGGACCGCCGAGCAAAAAACGCACGAGCAACGCCAACACGACTAACAATGGTGATAAAAGCAGTAATGCCAACGCACTGACAACGAAGTCAAAAAACCGCTTGCCGTATCGGCAATAAAACGTCGGTCGGTTGGGCATCCAATCCAACTTTCCGCTTGACCGCTCTTTTGATAGTTCGGCAAGACTTCCATCTACCTTCGTGACGGCCGCTGCACTGGAATCGCATTCGTTTCCGCCTTCTTGCAACACGACGATACCTTTATCGCCGAGCAAACGAACGTATTCCAGATAGATCGCTCGATTCATGTCTTCTGGCCGAAAGTCTTGCAGTACGCGGTCACGGCCCGCAAGTCCATGGCGATGCCTCAAGTCCGGATCATTCAAGTAGACACGAAGCGCCTGGGCCAACGCTGCGGCGTCATGGGAAGGAACCAGCGTGCCCGTCTCGCCTTGGACGATGGCGTCAACGCAACCAGGTACCCGCGACGCGACAACCGGAAGTCGCATGGCCGACGCTTCGAGCAAGGCGGTGTTAAATCCCTCGCGATAGGTCGGTAGAGCAAGCACATCCAGAGCGAGACAGTGCCTCGGAATTTCTTCTGGACGAAGCGACCCTGCTAGATGAATGCGTTCATCTTTGCGCAATTCATGTTCGACGGCGACTGGTACTGGGTCTTGCGGCTCGAATGGGCCAATCATCAACAGGTGCAAATGTGGGAACTCCAATCGCAACATTTTCCACGCTTGCGATAGTTCAATGATCCCCTTGTCTCGCACGATTCGGCCCACAAAACCGACAACCAACGCTTCCTCTGGGATATTGTATGCTTTGCGAATGGCAACCCGCTCGTTCGCGTCGATGTGGTCGGGATTAAAGCTGGTCGCTGCGTCGATACCGTTGATCGTTCCGTTGAGCAGTACTTTGATCTTGTCGCCGCTACAAATTCCCTCCGCGACGGCGACATCGCGAACCGACTGACTAACGCAGTAAACCTGGCTAGCGAGTAAGCAGGAAATTTTCTCGGCCCAAAGCAGCAATCGCCGTTTCAACCCGGTTTTGGTCACCATCGGCAAGCCGTGAATATGGTACATGCGCACCGGCACTCCGCAACACCAAGCACCGATCATCGCCAGTAGGCCACCCTTTGGCGTATGAGCGTGGACAATTTGAGGACGAAGTTGCCGAAGAATGCCCGAGAGACTCCATAGGGACAATAAATCACGAAACGGCGTGATACGGCGCTCCATCACGAGTTCATGAGCTTCGACTTGCATGCGTGTGCCATACTCCCCAAGCGTAACATCTGGGGATGAAATCACGTGGACCTCAAGTCCATGGGCTTTGGCGTATGCAATCTGGCTTTCAAGAAAGCTTAAAGTCGTCGGCACAGTTGTCATGTGGACGAGTCGTGGTTTCTCTCTGTTCAGCGAGTGCTTGTTGTTCTGCATCATGAGAAGGCATCCTCGCAAATTCGTTAGCTTGCCAGGCCGGGCAAGGAGGTCCGAAGAATCTCAGCCAGTATGGCTTTCGCGGATAACTGTTCCTTGCCAGTGAGCGGTCGATTTCGTCGTTGGATAATTTGGCCCTGCATACCCATAGCGGTCGCCGCGCGATAGACAAAGGTGCGCAAAGAAAATTGGCTGACCAGTATTGAGGTGCGCCACGATCCGATCAATGGAGGCCCATATTGGCGAAGGATCTTACCAATGGTGGCTCCGGTACTGACGTAGTTTCGCACGTTGCCAGCGAGGCCTTCGCGATAAAAAAACAACGGCTCGCACAGTCGAGCAAACTTCGTGCTCGTGCTGGTTCTGCACCATAGCTCGCGATCTTCGGCGCGAACGAATTGTCCATCGTAGGGGTTTTTTTGAAACCAATCGGTGCGGGCCATCATCGTTGGGTGGATGAGTAGACCGTTCCGCAGGATGGCTTCGGGCCGGCAATCGAGAGGCTTCTCGCCACGTATGCCAAGGGGTGTTAGGTCGTCGTCAACGGTATAGGTGGTCGTGTCAATGACCTCGATGCCTGGGTTCGCGTCAAGGAATGCACACTGCCGAGCGATGCGTTCGGGGTGCATGAGGTCGTCGGCATCCATTCGTGCCAGATACTTCCCCTTGGCCAGGGTGGCAATTTGATTAAGGCGTGCGCTGAGTCCGCAGTTGACTCCGTCGCTGATGATGCGGACACGCGGATCGTCTATTTTGTTTACGACCTCCGTCGAACCATCTTTAGAACCGTCGTCGACTAAGATCAACTCCCAATTGCGATAGGACTGCGCAAAAACCGAGCGCACCGAGTCAGCGAGGGTTCGTCGCGCGTTGAGAAAAGGGATGCCAATGGAGATCATGCCGCAGTCGTTCACAGCCCACTCTCAATTCGCAACCAGACTGTACAGC
>JANMNR010000745.1:0-5410 GCA_031368325.1 Pirellula sp. | reverse complement strand
GCCCATGTCGAGAACTGATTCTCGTAAATCAAGCTAGTCAATACAACCCGGCCGGTCCCTGTCGCGTCTACCAATGTCAAGCCTTGTGGCGATCCTATAACACTCCGGCCGTCCTCAAAATCAAATGACGATACCCAGTTGTCTCCCCACGGCAATGTAACTGGAATTCGCTTGGTATCTACGTCGCCATCTGTAGTCAGAGTGAACCCTTGAATAGAGACTCTGCCGCTTGGCGTATGAGGCATGTCCGTAAACGATTGCACTAGCAGAGCAAGTCCTTCGGACGTTTCCGATTGCCACAAGTCGGTGGACATGATCATGCCATCCAACAAAATCGTTTCCTTGTAATTCAGTCGTCCAGTTTGTATGTCCAAACCAAAGCGTTCAACGTTGGTCTGAGGAGTTTGTGGAACAAAGGGACTTTGTGGCGACCAATCGAACTCGATGCCACTCATTTCGTCGCGGACAACCGGCGAGGTAGGACCAAAAGCATTTGACGTTACCACGAACAAGTCGCTGCCTATGACAAAGACGTGTTCGATTGGGACGGAGAGTGTATGGGATGCCACGACGCCGTTCGCCAAATGGTCTAGTTCCAAGACTTGAATGGTTGGCATTGGAAAGAATCCAGAAAACGCATCGCTCAAGTACATAAGGTCCTCACCGAGTTGGCTCGGTTCGATGGCAGCCCAGTTCTCCTCGATAGTCAGCTCGGGAGCGACCTCGGGCAGATCGCTCTGGTCCATGGTCTGCAACACGAGAACGTTTTCAAAGAACTCCGCCGTGTTAACAAGTCTTGGGATCTTGACGCTTGAGATGCGTTGAGGCGTAAGTAAGTCGGAGACATCAAACTCATCAACTTTGGCCGTCCCATCAGGCAGGTTCGATACCAGAAACAACTTGTTGTCTCGCAGTTCCTGAGCAACTGGAAATCCATCGAGTTCAAGTCGAAATTCTGTCGACGTACCCGCATCACTGGTTGCCCAAATCGGCGTCGTCTTGAAGGCATTCACCCCCTCGAGCTGCGAAACGAGAGCGATCTCAGCGTGCAGGCTTTCGACGTCGTCCCCCATTCCCGACTCGATCGGCGAGACGGAGCCATCGAAAACAAATCGTTGTTCTAAACGTTCAGCGACCAGGAGTTTGAATGACGAGCGGCGACTTGACTGAGCCATGCGATAGGACCTTGAACGAATCTTCAATCAAAAATGTACTTTTTGAGTGCATCGGCATTGGCCCGCCCAACTATTTAGAAAAACCCACCCAATTTAACATCTCATAAAGAACAAGCCGGCGACTTGACAAAACACCCCATATATGTCACCATTAAGTGACATGTATGAGACGGAAACCGAAGATGCAGTTTGGCGAGCGCTTGCTGACCCGATTCGCAGGGAGATTTTGGATCATTTGGCGATATCCCCCAGAACGACCGGTGAATTGGTGAGCCATTTTGATTCGCTTTGCCGCACCGGGGTAATGAAACATTTGGACGTGCTAGTTTCCGCGAACCTGGTCATCGTTGAGAAGAGCGGTCGAACTCGATGGAATCACTTGAATCCCATTCCCATCGAGCAGGTTTGCCAACGGTGGGTCGATGGCCACGTCAAACGACTTGCGAAATCATTGACGCGACTGAAATCGCTGATGGAAGAGAAATCTGTTCTTGAGCCAACCAATCAAAAACCCTTCGAGAGGAAATAGCATGCCAGAAAACCCAATATGGTCCGAAGTACGCTGTGCGCAATACGAGTTCGCAATCACAATCCATGCGCCTCGCGAGCGAGTTTGGCGAGGCCTGACCGACCAACTCGGTTCCTGGTGGCTACCTGACTTTCGTATGCTAGGAACAGACTCCATCGTAACGTTGGAACCGCATGCTGGCGGTCGGTTGTTCGAGGAGAATGGCGACCAGCAGTTGCTTTGGTACACCGTACTTGCCATGCAAACGAACGAGTCCTTGGACTTAGTTGGCTATATCAATGCAAAATTCGGAGGGCCAGCGACGACGATGCTCAATGCGACGCTCAATGCCGATGCAACGAACCGAACTACTCTCCGGATATCCGACTCGCTCTACGGCCGTGTGACAGAAGCCTTAGTGAACTCGTTGAACTCAGGTTGGCAATTACTATTCAACGATGGCCTCAAGTCGTTTGTTGAAACGGACTACGCTCGCGGCAATCCTTAAAGGTCGAATGATTAGTGAGGCGATTCGTATGGCTTCACCCGCCCACATCGTCGGCTCGGTGGTCGTCTAGCCCTTCTTCCCAAAGTGCTTTCGCGTCCTGCTGCAGTCTAGCGCCGACTTGCGTAATCACATTCATGCACATGAAATTCGCTCCGCGAGCGGCAATGGCCGGTGAGTACCCGTGTGTGATGCCATAAAGAAAGGCGCCAGCAAACATGTCCCCAGCGCCCGTCAGATCCTTGGGGTGGCAAGCGAATGCAGGGACATGGGATTCTTCGCCATCGAATCGTATGAAGGCTCCATGAGGTCCGTCCGTGACAACGCAATTTGGAACCAAGTTCTTGAGTGCTGCAAAGGCTTCTTCGCTGGTCTTCGTCTTGGTCACCGCCATGGATTCAGGTGCATTGCAAAAAAGCAAGTCGCTATTAGCCAAAGCTTCCAAGAACGCTTCGCCGAAAACTTCAGGAATGAACGCATCGGAACAAGTCAGCGCGATCTTCGTTCCCGAATTTTTTGCCGCTTTGATTGCATCGCGAATGGCGGTTTGCCCGGTGGCTGGATTGGCAAAAACGTAACCTTCGATAAATAGCCAAGTGGAATGCGCGATTCGCTGTGCGTCGATATGCTTGGCGGCTAAATGGCTTGAGACGGCTAGGCAGGTTCGCATGGTGCGTTCGGCGTCGGGAGTGATGATCGCGATACAAGTCCCTGTTGTTTCGCCGACCATAATCGGATTGCCGATATTGATTTTGAGCGAGTTGAACTCCTCGGCATAGTGAAGGCCGTACCGGTCGTCCCCCACGCAACCGATAAAGGCGGATCGTCCGCCAAGCTGAGAAAGTCCTATCACCGAGTTGGCCACCGATCCGCCGCTTACGAGTCGAAGTTCTCTATTCCCCTCGGAAAATTGGCGGAGCAGTTTGCTTTGATCATCGGCGTCCACAAGCCGCATGGTGCCGCGTTCAAAATCGAGAGGTGCGAACTCCGCATCGTCCAATTCTAAGAAAATATCGACGATGGCATTGCCTAAGCCACAAACGTCATAGTCACGCATCGCTTGGAATCTACTTTCTGGTCGTTGGTATTCAAGGTCGAATCGGTCGCGAAAATCACTTCCGATTGCTAATATGGGACTGAATTCTAGTCCAGATTGCCGCAGTCGGAAGTGCAACCCGCTTCCGAGTGACCACTCAGGACCACTTTATTACGTCGCCGCAAAGAATGGTTCATGACAACGATCCCAGAATCCTGGCTTTTAGGGCCGAAAATGTTTGATCTTTCTGGTCGAAACGCGATCGTCACTGGCGGATCGCGAGGGCTGGGTACGGCAATGGCAACCGCATTGGCTAGCTGTGGCGCGACAGTCCTGCTGACATCGAGGAATTCGGACGATGCGGAACGCGTCGCAGATTCCATCTCCTCTGTCACGGGACAAAAGGTAATTGGGATGGCATTAAAGATTGACGAAATCGAGTCTATCCCAGGTTTTGTCGAACACGCGGTCGAAAGACTTTCGGGCGTTGATATCCTCGTGAACAATGCCGGCATCAACATCCGCGGTCCAATCGAATCGCTGTCTCTAGAAGAGTTTCGTAGCGTCTGCAACGTCAACGTGACAGGCGTTTGGTATTTGGCCAAGCATATCGTTCCGCATATGAAGCGGAAGGGATATGGTCGAATCGTCAATTTAGCCAGCACGCTTGGATCCGTAGGGTTGGCAAATCGAACTCCGTACGCGAGCAGCAAAGGAGCGGTGGTGCAGATGACCCGTGCGCTTGCGATTGAGTTGGCCAAGGATGGGATCACGGTCAATGCGATTTGCCCAGGACCATTTTTGACGCCGATGAACGAACCAATTGCCGACACGGAAGATGCAAAGCGAAACATCCTGGGGGCAACCGCCCTCGAACGCTGGGGACGACTCGAAGAGATTCAAGGAGCGGTAGTTTTTCTGGCAAGTCAGGCGAGCAGTTACTGCACCGGCAGTTTGCTGACGGTGGACGGAGGCTGGACGGCCAAATAACCTTTCAAATTCTCGCCAACAATAAGCACGCCACAAAGTGCATAGTCTTGTGTAAGCTTATAGTGCTTTTCAAACTCCTCTCCATACTGCAATGGACACACGGTCAAAATTGAAAAACAATCGTGTCATTACAATCCTACTTCTATGCTCCGTTGGCGTCATTGTATTCGCGATTACGCGCAGCAATAACCCGCCCCAAGACAAGACAAATGCCACATCGGATTCGCCATCGCAACAAACAAAAATAGACACGGTAATACAGCCTTTGCCGTCACTAGCACCGTTCGCGATACCGGATCGCCCAACCTTCATCGTGGAGGAGAGCAAGGTATCGCAGGAGATAGCGAGGCTTCGATCTGAATCCTTCTCGATGGCGGAAAATACCGTTCGACGACTGAAAGACAATCCCGCCGCGATAAGTCTTTTGGGCAAAGTGCATCTGCGTCATGGCAACACCGATGTCGCACTTAAGATTTGGAACTATGCGTTAACCATTGCTCCAAATTTTAGTGAAGCTTTATTGGATATGGGTAATGCAGCATCGATCCTGGGCAACCAGGAACAAGCGGAGTTGTACTTTCGAAATTCGATCAAGTCTGCGAAAGATCCTTCTGAAGCTCAGCTCGCCTTGGGAAAACTTCTTATTGAAGACGGAAGGCTGAACGAAGCGATCGAGCAGCTTTCGCCAATAGTAAAGAGAAATGTGCGCAGAACGGATGTTTGGTGCAAACTCGGCATTGCCCATCAACAAATGGGAAATTTTTCGAAAGCGATCGAGAGCTATTCAAAGGCGGTTCAAATCGATGGGAATTCGTGGGAGGCGATTTTGGGGCTGCAGACAGCCTATCGCAGCTTGGGTGACTCGGGCAACGCAATGAAGTATACGCAGCTTTTGGAAAATCTCAATAGAAACAGGGCTGATAGAGTTAACGAGGAAAGTACTAGCGTAGATGAAGCAAAATCGATCTGGTATTTCGAGTTTATTAGCCAAGCTGCGGCCGACATTTACCTCCAGGCTGGAAATGTTTCCGGGGCAACGGACACCCTAGTCAAAGCAATCCAGGTGGTGCCAGACTCTGGGGACATTCGCCGCATGTTGCTAAGTCTTTATGCCAAACAGGGACGAGAAACCGCCGCGATAGAGTTGCTTCAATCCCGATGCGACAAATCCTCGGATCCGTTCAGCAGCAACATAG
>JANMNR010000742.1:0-6161 GCA_031368325.1 Pirellula sp. | reverse complement strand
AGTGTTTAGGTGAGCGGCAGGCTGAAACATTCCAGTCGTAGTTTGAGACCATTGTCCCGAACAAGCATGTCGCGAACAGGCCCGGCGGGTACAAACTACGAAAAAGAGTCACCGAGGTTGGTGAGTTGAGAGAGAGTCTGTTCAATTTTCGATTTGTCCCGTTGTTCCGCGGCTTCATTGAGATCTACTGAGAGGGAAGCTAGATCAGTTAGTCCAGCGTTTCCTGCACTGCCAATCATGCGGTGCGAAATGAACTTGAGTCCAGCATAGTCGCCTTTGTTGAGCATTCCTCGCAGCGAGTCAAGCTCGTCGGAAAGAGCATGGATTACCCTCTTGGCTAGTTTGCTTTTCAAGTGTTCGTAATGAGACTCGGTTTCGTTGTTGCGAGCGGTCGTCTCGATGGCCGCGCTCAATTGCGATAGCGAAATTGGTTTGTTAAGTACACGAGCAAACGGCATTAGCCGAGGGTCGCTCTCCGCCGTCAACAGAATGTCTGCCGTAATCAAAAAAAATCGGGATGACTCGGTGGGATTCGTTTTGTCAGTCCTCGCTAAGAGCTGCGGAAAATTGAGACCATCACCATCTGCAAGGTTTCTATCCATCAAGACGATATCGAATCGATGTCTTTCAAATTTTGCGATCGACTCCTTTAGGCTTGATACCGACATGGTGCGAAACCCAAGTTGCCGCATGTAAGATCGCATTATGTGCAAGTTGGTTGGAGAGTCGTCGACGATCAATGCGGTTGGCATTGAACCCATTGCAGTGTTATTGGTTTGAAACCTTGGTTTCACTGGCAATTCCGAGACTTCTTGATTCGCTTTTGAAAAGTCGAAGGGGAGAGTCACTGTAAAACAACTGCCCTTTCCAACTTCGCTTTTTAAGGAAATCGCACCTCCTAGGTTCTTCACAATTGACTGTGTAATCGCCAATCCTAAGCCCATGCCGCGACCGAATTCTGTTGCCGTTTTCGTCTGACTGCCGCGGCTAAAGCTTGCGAAAATCCGTTCTTGATCGAGCGCCGCTATGCCAATGCCCGTATCATCAATCGCGATGCGCAGGAAAGTCTGTATCCCATCCGTTTGGATGCTGGCTTCGCATCGAACAGTTCCCGCTACCGTATAGCGAATGGCATTTTGCAGCAGATTTGACAAGACCTGGCGTACTCGATCCGCATCGATGGTGGCCGTGCTTGGTAGCGATGGGTGTAGATTCAGTTCAAATTGAAGCCCTTTGGAGATTGCCAAAGGGCGCATCATCTCGGTTGTACTGCGAATCAATCCAGGAAGATCGACAACTTGTGGGTGGACCACGAATTCTCGCCCTTGTTCGATGCTTGCGACGTCCAATAGATCGTCGACCAAGGACAACAGGGACAACGACGATTCGTTTGCCAAACGTATATTCTTTTGTTGGTCCGCGCGCAGTTTGGTTTGTGCTACCAACCCAAGCACCCCTAAAATTGCATGAAGTGGAGTTCTAAGCTCATGGCTAACTCCGGCGAGGAAGTCTGTCTTTGCTAGGTTGGCTTTCTCTGCAATGTCCCTCGCTTTTTCGAGTTCTTCCGATGTGGTTTGCAGCTTGATTAGCAAGCGATTGAGAGACGCAACGGCAGGTGAGAAAACAAAAAAGCCTTCGCAGACGAGCACAGAAATGGTGGCCACTAGGAGTGCCGTTTCGATCCAACGCAAGCGACTGACGCGGCTGCGAGCTTCTCGTTCCAACATCATTACGATCGCGTCCATTCCCTCCAAGAACGCGTCGCTGTGGAAGCCCATTTGGATTCGATCATCAGCATCTAGACCTTCCTCGTCGAGTGAGAACCGACTCACCATAGTTTCAATGATTTCTCGCAAAGCTCTAAAATGCGGATCCAATTCATTGAATAGTTTTTCTACGAGTGGACTGTTGGCGCCGGGCAAACGCAAAGGATCCGACCCCAATTGAAGCCCCTTGTGATTCTGTGTCCAAGTTTCAAGATCGGTTTGAATGGCTTTGCTTAGTTCCATGGGCAATGATGCATCGGCCTCTTCTCTTTGTTTCGAATGGGCTAACTCAAGAGTCAAACGCGTTAATCGCTGACTGAGCATTCGCTGTCGGCCAGCAATTTTGACAATGCGAGAATCCCCTTCCAGCTGAAGGATTGCCCTTTGGACAAAAATCTGTCCCGCAATCGTTAACAGAGCGATCGAGCCGAGTGCCCCCATATAGAGGATCGTTAGCCGATGGGTTTCTGAAGCCGTTCGAGATTTCGCTAGCTCAACCATTCACATCGTCCAAAGGCAACTCATCGAGGGCGTCGCGATTTCGCTGATTTCCGCCGCTCATCTTCCTGCGAAGGCTGGTCCTCGTGATCCCTAGTAATTTGGCTGCCTTTGCTCTATTGCCTCGAGTATGTCGCATTACCAACCTCAGAAGCTGTTGGTCAAGCAACGCGATGGCTTGGTCGTAGAGGCAATCCGTTCCATTTGCAATCTGCTCTTCTACGAATGCTTTCAGATTCCAGTTAGGTTGCATGTCGTGATAGAGATTTGCCGTCCGTTCGCATTCGGTCGAAATTGCGCTTTCCTGCGATCGAGGTTCGGCGATTACGGAGGGGTGAGAGGGACGACCGTCGCCCAAGAAACCTATCAGAGCATCCGTTGCTAGAACTGCGCCTCTAGACTCTGTCAAAACACCTTGCAACACACTTTTGAGTTCGGCAATGTTCCCAGGCCAATCATAGTCCTTCAACAACTTAAACGCCGCGCTGCTTACTCTTGGTGGGCCTTGCCCTTGCTGAGTTGGGGATACGTTTGCAATTCGTTGCATAAAGTGACATACGAGTAATTCCAAGTCTTCCTGTCGTTCGCGCAAAGGTGGAATGCGAATCACAAAGGGACTCACAAAGTAGAAGAGATCGCTCCGCAACTTACCCGCTTGAACCAGGTCGCGAATATTCAACGAAGTTGCAAGGATGATGCGCGTATTTGCAGCAACTCCGTCGATCGCATGGCTTTGGAAGAATCTCAATAGTCGAGATTGCGCGGCAATGGACCAACTGTCGATGTCATCGATCATCAGCGTCCCGCCATTGCATTCCAAAAGCGCGGGCATCTTGAAGGTCGATGGTTCATTCGAAGGAAGCGGGTAGGTGCTGCCTCCAAACAACTTAAGCTGAAGCTCGGGTTCTTCGAATTCCGCACTTGAGATTTTACGAAAGGGTCCAGTCGACAAATTTCCGTTCAGATGAATCGATCTTGCGATCATTTCCTTGCCTGTCCCCACTTCTCCTTCCAGGAGTACTGGGGACCTAAGATTGGAAAACCGACCGATACTCTTGTAGACTTCTTGCATGGCTCGACAACGGCCAACCAGAACGTCGCTTCCAGCTTCATTCCTTCCCACTTTCTCCACCAAAACTGGCAACCGGGTCAAGCGTCGGTACTCCACAGCCTCAGCTATGCGCTGGCATAGCAGTTTGAAATCAACAGGTTTGGATAGGTATTCGAAGGCACCGCGTTTGATAGCTTCGATAGCGGTTTTCGAGTCGGCCTGGGCAGTGACGTATAGAATCGGTCGCAAACGATCTTGTGCGATGAAATCGGGGATTTTGTCGATTCCTTCACCATCGGGGAGCATGTGGTCAAGCAATACCACATCGATTCTTTGCTTGCTGGAAATCAAAAGCCCCTCGGAAAGGGTCGCAGCCGAAAGGATTACGGTGGACTCGTTGCCAACCAAGTCATGAACGAGCGTATGCATACCCGCATCGTCATCAATGACGAGTAGTCGTGTGCATTCTCCTCTAGGACTAGACATCATGCCTCTCGTGCTGTTTTTCGGAGGAAGTGAAGTCGTGTGGAAACCCATCCGACGACAAGGACCGCAGCGGTGGGGAGAGACATCCGCGACATTTCTAGAACTATAGTCCAAACCGTATCGAAGTGAAACCCAAGAGTGGGCACAAAATGCTCAACTGGATCGCGGCAGCCCACCCTCTTTGTGTCAGTTCCGTGTGCGACTGCTTAAGACCGCTCAAGTTGGATGCAATGAAAGCGAGCACTGAGTTTCCTGGGGCGATCTGGGTGAAAATAATTAAGGGTAGTTTCGGCGTCACAGCAGCCGCTTCGCTGGCATGCAGAAAGTCTTTCGCTCGTTCATTTCATCATGAGAGCCCAAGACCGTAATCTCATTGGCGCGATAGATGCTTTGGTAGTTCTCGCGTCGAGACAGGCTCCTTCCGATCCGCTCCTCAACTGAATCACTTTCTCTAAGACTTACCTTTTTGGTTGGAAACTCCAATGCCGCGCAGTTCGCAAACAACAACCCGCCGTGACTTACTCAAGACAGCCGCTGCTCTGGGTTCGGTGGCCGGGGTTTCACAGTTTCCGAGTTTCACTCCAACCGTTTACGCTTCGGACGCGCCAGAAAAGTCCAAGGTCAACTTTGGGTTCATCGCGTTAACGGACTGTTCCCCACTGGCAATCGCCCACGAAAAGGGGTACTTCAAGAAATTCGGGATCAAGTCCGAGCCGATCAAGCCAGCGAATTGGGCAGCGGTTCGTGACTCGCTCGACAAAGGGGACATCGACTGCACTCACATGCTCCTCGGCATGCCGATCGCAAGCACGATTGGGCTAGGAGGTGCGAAAGCAGTGCCGATGATCGTTCCATGGATACTCAATCGCAATGGACAAGCGATATCGTTGAAAACCGATTGGATGGGAAAGGTCGCTGGTGACCCCAAAGCGCTCAAGCCACTCATTGATGAGTCCAACAAGAAGGGTGCAAAGCCAACTTTTGCGATGACATTTCCGCCAGGGACACACGCCATGTGGATTCGATACTATCTTGCTGCAGGTGGTGTGAACCCCGACAAGGACGTGGATTTGATTACGATTCCACCTCCGCAGATGGTTCAGAACATGAAGGTTGGGAAGATGGATGGCTTCTGTGTAGGGGAGCCATGGAATGCTCGCGCTATTGCCGAAAAGGTCGGTTTCACCTCGGTCGTCACTCAGGAGATATGGAAGGACCATCCTGAAAAAGTTTGTGCCTTTACTGCAGAATTCGCGAGCAAAAACCCAAAAACGGTCAAAGCGGTTCTCAAGGCGATTCACGAAGCGAGCGTCTGGCTTGACGATCTTAAGAATCGGCCTGAGCAATGCGATATTGTTTCTCGCGACGCCTACATCAAATGCAACAAGGATCAGATCCTAGGTCGATTGATGGGCAAACTTGACTATGGTGACGGCCGCAAAAAGGAAGACTCGAACTACATGATCTTCAGTTCGCGAAACTGCAACTATCCGCAATTGGCGTATGCCAAATGGTGGGTCACTCAATTGCGGCGTTGGGGAATGTTAGAAGGGAAGCCTGACTACGACGAGATTGCTAACAAGGTGATGCAACCAGGTATCTACGAAGAGGCTATGAAGGAAATTGGGTACGTGCATGGAGGCGCTGACAACACGCCGTGGACCATGATGGACGGTGTGACGTTTGATCCAACTGCCGACATGGAAGCATACGCCAAAGGATTCGCAATCAAGAATATCAAGGGGTAAGCGGGGAGGCAGATGCGTTACGAAAACTTTCGTATCCGTCTAGGCAATTTTATTCACCAGCGGATTGGCCGATCCTGAAAATTCCTTTATGAAAATGAACACAACAAAACTTAACAAAATGCTAGTTGACAACGTAGCTTTGCCCTCGATTGGCATTGCCGTGTGTCTTCTCCTATGGTGCTTCCTTTCCTGGGCAACCTGGGATCCCGGCGCGGGTGCGAGCGATTTTCCGTCGCCCGTGACAACTTGGAACGATAGCGCCAAATACTTTATTGAACCGAGGCCAACGAGTGCAGAGGAGGGAGCAGAAACGCCTGCCAAATCGCCCATCGGTCGATTCCTGAGCTTGGTGCAATACCCATTTTCTCGAAATGAAAAGGAGGGATTTGATGGAATTGGACTTGAGGTTTGGAGATCCTTGAAGTTAGTTGCATTGGGCTATGGAATGGCAATTCTGGCTGCCGTTCCTGTCGGATTCCTACTCGGGGGAAGCTATCGTTTTGCAAGGATGTTCGACCCCATTTTTCAAATCCTTCGCCCTATTTCACCCCTGGCTTGGTTTCCTCTGGCTGGACTCATCGTCATTGCAATTCGGCGACACTACAAAGAGAT
>JANMNR010000734.1:0-12517 GCA_031368325.1 Pirellula sp. | reverse complement strand
AATCAACACCAATCCGGAAACGACACAAGTGGCAAAGGTAATCGTTAACGATATCGAAGTCGATGCAGATGCGAAGGACAATTGCATCCTTGCGGCTCGTAAAGCCGGCGTCGAAATCCCGCATTACTGCTGGCACGAAGCTTTGTCGGTCGTGGCGTCATGCCGAATGTGCTTGGTCGAAGTCGGCGAAAAGAAGCCGGATGGCACTGTGGTCATGGGCCCCAAGCTCGTACCTGGTTGCCAGACTCCGATCCGCGAAGGCACGGTAATCCGTACGGACTCGGAGAAGGTCAAAACGGCTCAGCAAATGACGCTAGAGTTGCTGTTGCTAAACCACCCGCTCGATTGCTCCATTTGCGATCAAGCTGGCGAATGCTATTTGCAAGACTACACCTACAAGTACGGTAATCCTGTCAGCAGACTGGATGAACCAAAGATCCAACGGATGGACAAGTACCATATAGGCGAACAAATCGCTTTGTTCACCGATCGGTGCGTGATGTGCACGCGATGTGTCCGATTCACTCGAGAGATCAGCGGGACCGCTGAATTGCAAGTGACCAATCGTGGCAGCCATGAAGAGATCGACGTCTTTCCCGATATGCCTTGTGATAACAAACTCGCCGGCAATGTCGTTGACTTGTGTCCAGTGGGAGCCTTGTGCAGCAAGGACTTCATGTACAAGAAACGCGTTTGGTGGCTCAAGAGTGCGAATAGCGTTTGCACTGGCTGCTCGACCGGTTGCAGTATTCATGTCGACCAGAACGAAGACAAGGTTTACCGATTGAGGCCACGCGACAATCCGCTGGCTCAAGGGCATTTTATGTGCGATGAAGGTCGTTTTGGTTTCAAGTACATTCACGATGAGCGTCGTTTGCAAAAGCCAAAGCTTTCGGACGCTCTGGCTGCGGCGACATCATCGTCAAACAAACCATCGAAGACAACAACAGGCGCGGGAGACCTTAATTTTGCGGACCCATGGATCGACGTACTTTCCGTGACTCGTTCCAAAATCAAAGAAGCGATTAAAACGGACGCACGAGGATTCGTTGCGGTTCTTTCGCCGTTCATGTCGGTCGAAGAGGCTTATCTGCTTGCGAGTTATCTCAAGGGTTTGGACCAGAAAGTTCGGTTGGTTCTCGGGCGAATTCCTGTTGTTGGTACCGATGACAAGTACCCCAAAGGGCTCAAGGGTGAGTCCCCTGCCGGGGACAAGGTAAAGTTTACGATCCGATCCGAAAAGTGTCCCAATCGTCTCGGTGTCGAGGCGATTCTCCGTCATTTCGAAGGTGAGCTCATAACCGTGGAGCAAGCGGTTGCACGGGCGGAAGCGACCGCTTGGTACTTCGTCGGTGGCTACAACCTTGGTTGGGTGACCGACCCAATCGATCGTGGTGTAGGCAAACCTTCGCTTTTGATTGTTCAAGACATTTTTGCGTCGCCGCTGAGCGAACGAGCAGACATTGTTCTGGCTTCGAGTTCGTTTGCGGAGCGTGACGGCACCTACGTGAATCATTCCGGTCTCGCGCAAGCGGCGTCAGGTGCGGTCCGATGCCCTGGCGATGCGCGGGCGGATGGTCGTATTCTGATGGAACTCGCTGAACGCAAGGGCCTTTACAACGTGATGACTTTGCGAAAGGAAATCGGAAACTCAGTTCCGACTTTGGCTGCATTGGCCGTTGGAGATTTGGGCGAGTACGGAGTGAAAATCACTGCAGTCCGGGAACCCGTTTATTCGTAGGCGAGATCGCAACCCGACACGTTAGAGAGGGACAATTTATCTCGCTCAAACGTCGGGTGACTAAGACATAAAAGACACGGCATAGCAAAGAGATTAACGGCACGGAGTGCCGTGCTACACAACACTAACCCTAAAACCGATCCATGTTCGAATACCTCAAGCAATCTTGGCCGACGCTATGGCCAACTCTTGGTGCCATCGGCGTTATCCTCGCCTTTGTGCCAGTGCTTGGACTCTACTTGACGTTCATCGAACGCAAACTCGCGGCTTACGTGCAGGACCGTCTTGGTCCAAACCGTGTTGGCCCATTTGGGATTTTCCAAGCAATTGCGGACGCGATTAAGCTGTTTCTCAAGGAGCAAGTGATCCCCGACCACGTGTACACGTTTCTGTATTTCATTGCCCCCACATTTAGTCTCATGACGGCCATGTTTGCCTTGGTTGTCATGCCCTTCGGGCCGGTTCCCACCGAGTATACAGAAGGCTTCCGATACATCGTTGCTCCTGGCGTCGATATCGGGATCATGATGATGATCGCAATAAGTTCGCTTTCGGCTTACGGGATCATTTTGGGCGGATGGGCTTCCAACAACAAGTATTCCTTGTACGGAGCGATTCGCTCGTGTGCTCAGTTCATCAGCTACGAAATTCCGCTGGGGCTGTCGATCATTGGGATCATCGCAGCGGCGGGCTCTCTTAATATCGAGCAGATCGTCGCAACGCAGGGTGGATCGTTTTGGAATTGGAATATTTTTTGGCAACCTCTGGCTCTTATTGTCTTCTTTACGAGTGCGTTGGCGGAGACGAACCGACTGCCGTTTGACTTGGCCGAGTGCGAGCAAGAGTTGGTCGGTGGTTTCCATACCGAGTACGGTGGGATCAAGTTCGTGTTGTTCTTCCTCGCGGAATATACGCACGTTGTAACAGTCAGTTTCTTAACAGCATTGCTGTTTTTTGGTGGATGGCATTTCCCTGGTTTGACTGGCCCTGTCGACGCGAGCTTAGGTGGAATGTTGCTAAGAACTTTTGTGCTGGTTTCCAAGGTGACAATGGTCGTTGGCTTTATCATGATGCTCCGGTGGTCCTTGCCTCGCTTTAGGTTCGATCAACTAATGGGCTTAGCTTGGAAGGGACTCATACCTTTGGCTTTGCTGAACTTTTTGTGCGTAGCAGTCGTTCTCACTTATGATTTGCCGAAGCACTACCTTGCCTTCACTGCTTTGTTCCTGGTGGCTGGATCGATGATCAGCGCTCGTAACCTGCAAATGACAATCAATCGACCACGTTCCGAAGGTCGTGCAGCGACCAATGTGAACTTCACGGAGAGCGCAATATGACAGCCAAGAAGTCTAAAACGGTTAAATGGGGTGAAGAGCCCAAAATCGGCTGGTGGGAAGCCATGTACTTGCCGGCGATTGCAGGCGGGCTTGCAACTGCACTGAAGCATGCATTCTCGGGCAAGACCTCGACGCGACAGTATCCAGAAGTCGAGCCTGAGATTCCGCCAAACTACCGAGGCGTGCATCGACTCAACCGAGACGAGGAGGGGCGAGTCAAATGCGTGGCATGTTATATGTGCCAAACCGCGTGCCCAGCCAACTGTATCGAGATCATCGCTGCTCCTGCACCCAAGGACGATCCACATTGGAAGGATCGGGACAAATTCCCTCAAACGTTTACGATCGATGAGCTTCGATGCATCTATTGCGGTATGTGCGAGGAAGCCTGCCCGGTAGACGCCATTGAGTTGACAAGTATTTACGATCTGACGGGATATACACGAAAGGAATTAGTGTTCGACAAGGAGAAGCTTCTCTCCATTTACGACGAAACATGCAAGACTGGCAAGGATCCTGTTCGGACCAACCGGGGTGCACTGGGCCCGGCTTCGGAAGAATCTGCCACTGCCTCCCAAGGTCCTCCACCTCCTGGACGCGGAACTCACGGTTAAACCATCAAAGCCATCACACCAAAATGAACTTTATCAATAGCTACCTTTTGAACAACGCCTTTCTTGCACAGGCCGTGCCGGAAATGCCTCAGTCGTCAATTGCTGCATCCGCCCTACCTGTTGGTGCATGGACATCGAACATGCTGGTTCCTATCGGACTGGGTGCGATCGGATATTTGCTCATCCAGCATGGCGTAGTGAAGTCACGAGCCTTGGCTGGCGCCGGAGCGGTTTCCATCCTTTTGGCAATCTGCGTTTCATTGGGGTTCGTTCCTTACACATTTGAATCGTATGTGTTGATGACGTTCTGTGCCGTTGCAACCGGTGGAGGCATTGGTTTTTTAACAGCCCGCGAGCCAGTTTATGCAGCGCTTGGATTTGCGACGGCAGTACTTTCGGTTTGTGGCGTGTTGTTTATGCAGTCTGCATTGTTCATCGCTGCGGCAACAATGATCGTATACGCGGGAGCGACGATCATTATTTTCTTGTTCGTACTTATGTTTGCTCAGCAGTCGGATCTCCGCACGTACGATGTGCAGCTGAATAACCCATGGGTGGCTGCTACGATTGGTTCAATTCTATTGGCAACAATTGCAATGTGTGTTACCGGGGACAAGGCTTTTCTTCCGGTACGAAAGGACACGACGCGAATCATGAGCGCGGCGAATTTGCCTGACGAACTGAGTTCGGACGCGGGCAAGGAAGCGGCCAAGAAGATGGACGCTGTTGACCCGAACTTGAGATACGTACCGAAGCTGACTGCCGGGCTTGGACGTTCAATGTATACAGACTACCTCTTAGCCGTTGAGCTTGCGGGCACGATCCTTTTGGTCGCTACCATTGGAGCGATCGCTTTGGCACAGCGAACCACGGAGACACAATCGTGAACGATACCCTTACTCAAAATTTGTTAGTCTTTGGCGGTGTTCTGTTCGTGATCGGGATGGTTGGGTTTATGACTCGCCGATCCTTGATTTTGATGTTTTTGTCATTGGAGATGATGCTGTCGGGAGTCAGTGTGAATTTGATCGCGTTCTCCCGTCATCATCAAAATTACCAAGGGCAAATCCTAGCGGTCATGGTGCTGACGATTGCCGCCTGTGAAGCGGCCATTGCATTGGCTTTGGTCGTTTCGCTATACCGCCGCAAAGCGACGCTGGACGTCGCCGCTTGGGACGACTTAAGCGAGACATTGCTTCCTAAGCTGATGGAAGCACCTCAAACACTGGACGAGCCAGAAATGATTTTCCCGAAACTAACCCCTGCTGGATTGGATCCCATGTCACGTCCAATTTCCGCCGACTTCGAAGCGCAATCGCTTGGGAATGGCGAAAGTTTGAAAGCGAATACGCTGGAGGCTGGAACACATGCTTAGTCTATTTGCTTGGATGGTTCCGATCGCACCCTTGGCTGGCTGCATTGCCTGTACGGCACTAGCGTTTCGCGGCGATCGCAAGATTGCACATTTGCCTGCAATCATTTCTCTTTTGTTTGCGGCTTTGTTCACGATCTGTCTGATGGTGTTCGGCGCTCAGGGCGAGAAAGGGGAGGTTTTCTATGGCTACCGCTATTTTAACGTCGGTAGCTTAACACTGGACATCTCGCTCAAGGTGGACACGCTGTGTTTGACTCTGCTCTCAGTGGTTACGTGTATTTCGGCGATGATTGCAATTTACTCTCGCGACTACATGCATGACGACCCTGGTTACGCTCGTTATTACGCCGTATTCTGCGGATTCGTGTTTTCAATGACCATGCTGGTTCTGTCCAACAATTTGTTAATGCTTTATGCATTTTGGGAAGGGGTAGGCACTTGTTCGTACCTGCTCATAGGTTTCTGGTTTCGAAAACCGAGTGCTGCCCGAGCCGCGACGAAAGCCTTCCTTGTAAATCGGGTGGCAGACTGTGCCTTCCTGATGGGTATTCTTTTGCTCGCCTACGGCATCGGTCACGTTGAGGGTTCTGAGCCAAGCTTCTTTGCCCGATTAAACTTCAACAATATCGTCTCTGCTGTGCCATTTCTTGCAACCGAGCATCCGGAGTTGCTGACAACAATAGGCTTTATGTTGATGATAGGCGCGATCGGAAAATCGGCTCAGTTTCCGTTCCACGTGTGGCTCCCAGATGCGATGGAAGGCCCGACACCCGTTTCGGCTTTGATCCACGCGGCGACCATGGTTACGGCTGGTGTGTACTTGATGGCTAGGTTGTCACCATTGCTTTTACGGACGCCGGATGTGCTGAGTGCTGTAGCATGGTTAGGCGGCATCACGGCGTTTATTGGCGCATGGATGGCGTTGTTTCAAACTGACCTTAAACGTGTGCTCGCTTATTCGACGGTCAGTCAACTTGGCTATCTGTTTATGGCGTTGGGGACTGGTGCAGTCAGCGGTTTGATGGTGGTTGCAGTTGTGGCTGCCATGTTCCACTTAGTAACGCACGCGTTTTTCAAGGCGTTGTTGTTTTTATCCGCGGGCAACGTGATGCACGCGATGGGTGATGTCATCGACATGCGTCGGTTCGGTGGCTTGCGGAAAGTTTTGCCGATGACGAATGTCTTGTTTTTGATCGGTGCCGCGGCTTTGGCTGGTGTGCCGTTACTGGCAGGCTTCTTTAGCAAAGACGGGGTATTGGCGGTTTTGGCACAGGCCAGCAAAGACGGCCAGTATGGAATCCAATTTACAGTTTTACTCGGTGTCGGATTTGTGACGGCCCTGATGACGGCTGTGTATACCTCGAGAGCCTACTTCAGTACTTTTTTGGGTACAGAGAAGCTACCCGAGGAGGCTGGGCATCATGCCCATGAGGCCACCAGTGTGATGCTTGCTCCAATGGCGGTACTGGCTGTTGGAGCCGTGTTGGCAGGCGGGCTGTTGGGACCAACTGGTGCAATTTCTAGCTACTTGCAAGAGAGCTTTGAAGCCGGTCATAGTGAACATCACGAAGAACTTTGGGTGATGGCAGCGTCGGCCGTATTGGCGTTGGCTGGTATTGCGATTGGCTATGCGCTCTCCAAAATGGGGCCGAGTACCGCTTCGGCTGGTGCGATGGCAACACTTGCGGATTTCGGTCGAAACCGTTTGTATATCGACTGGCTTTACAATGTGGCCATCGTTGCACCCATGGAATGGTTTGCAAGTATTCTGGGGTGGTTGGATGAGAATGTTATTGACGGGCTCGCGATGCGAGTTGCTTCGTTACCTAGATTGTTTGGCTTGATTGGACAACGTGTTCAAAACGGGCGTATACCAGGTTACACCTACATGACCGCGTTTGGAATTGCTGCCCTCGCTGTTTGGATCGCTACTCGATAATTTTCCGAGACTCATGACGTTTATCATTCCACTAATCATACTCCTACCGCTCATTGTCGGGCTTGGGATCTTTCTTGCCGGGAACAGAGGTAGTGCGATGGTCGGGACGGCCATTGGTGCAGCCGGACTTGTATCGGCTTTAAGTCTTTTGTTGGTCTGGCAAGTTTACACATTAACGGTGCCGGACGTTTTGGCCAACAAAGCCACCATCTTGCCTCGCCTGTCCTATGCGCCCGAGTGGTTGCAAGTGCATTTGCCTGTATCCGTCGGTGGGCATCTGGTTCACTGGCAATTGCAATTCGGGGCCGATGGTATTGGTGCTTTACTGGTCCTGCTGACGGGGGTAGTAGGACTCGTCACCATGAGTTTGGCTACGGTCCAGATCAAGGAGCGACTGCATCAGTATTTGGCTTTGATGCTCATTGCTCAGTCGATGTTGTTGGGTGTGTTCTTGTCAATGGACTTGCTTTCGTTTTATTTGTTTTTCGAGGCAGTGCTTTTACCTTTGGTGTTGTTGATCAACGGATGGGGCAATCGGGCTGAATCGCTGAATGCATCTCGCAAGTTTCTCTTGTACACGTTGGTCGGAAGCGTACCAATGGTGTTGGGATTGATTGGTTTGGCATTGAATTCAGCGACTCCTGATCACGCTTCGACTGTATCCTTTCAAGCTTTATCGTCATTGGCAAGGGATGCACAATTGTCTGCAATTGGGTCGGTGGCGAGTGACTCCGTCAGCGCTGTGAGTCTGCTAGCTGCTAAAGAGCAGTGGATCGTTTGGCTGCTACTGCTTGGTTTTGGCATTAAGCTAGCAATATTGCCGTTGCACACATGGTTGCCGACAACCTATGCGGTGGCACATCCAAATACAACGGCGCTCATCGCTTCGGTGGTTGCGAAGCTTGGGGTTTTCGGCATCATTCGAATTGTGATCCCTTTGACTCCAATTGCGTTGAGTACCTATGCACAAATGTTATTCGGAGGACTGGGTGCATTGGCTATAGTATATGGTGCTCTGGTTGCTTTGTCGCAAACGGATTTGCGTAAGGTTCTGGCCTATAGTTCACTGAGTCACGTTGGGTTTATAACGTTGGGTCTGATGTCGATGAACACGGAGGGCCTAACCGGGGCAGCCATTCAGATGTTCAATCACGGCATCATCACTTGTGGGATGTTCCTGATGCTCGCGATGATTGAACAACGTCGCGGTACGATGTCGCTGACGGTTGAGGATCGAGGATTAGCAGCGGTTTACCCAAAGCTCGGAGTGATGATGGTGTTCTTTACGCTGGCAGGCGCTGGACTTCCGGGCTTGAATGGTTTTGTTGGCGAGGTACTCGCCATGACCGGCATGCTCCGAGTTTCAGGTTTGTTTACAGCCATTGCCGTTCTTGGAACCGTCTTGGGCGCGTGGTATGGATTGCGAATCGTACAGCGTCTCCTATTTGGTAGCGACGGCGCGGTCCCAAGCAAACTGGCAGTCGGGATAACCGGAGATATCGATATGAAGGAGATGCTACCGTTGGTGGCGATGGCAGCTATCTGTTTGTTCATCGGACTGAGACCACAAGGCACCATTCAGCTGATCGAAAAGGATATTGCTCGAATTGCGATTGTTTCGGAACCGAGCGCCAAGGCTGTGCATCCAGAGATCGACAAGCTCGTCGCGCAGGCCAATCCTTAGGCATTAAGTCAATTAGTCATCTTAACCGCAAACGAAACATTGAGAGTCTGAACCTACTGTGGAAACCCTCGAAACAATTAAGTCCTCGCTAGCCCTGATGGCCCCCGCGATCACGTTGATCCTGGGCGGATCGGTGGTGATGGCGGCATCGTTGGTTCTAAGGCCTGGAACGGCACGGGATGTTCATGGACAGCGAACGGCAGTAGCCGTTGCATCTTTAGGAATTCTGTTGCTTGCGGCAATTTTGGGGACGTGGCGTACGATTCCAGCGGAGCTTGGGCAAGGGTTATTTCGATTTGACCAGACAGCGTTGGCGGCAGAGCGATTGGCATTGCTTGGTGGTTTGGTTTTAATATTGATGTCCTGGTCGACAGCACCTAAGGCGAACCTGGGAGAGTATTACGGCTGTTTGCTGATCATCATAGGTGCAATACCGGTTGTCGGCGCGTCAAACGATTTAGTGTCTCTGTTCCTTGGGTTGGAGCTAATCAGCATTCCGACTTACATCATGCTTGGTATTTCCAAGGGGGACAACGCCGGTTCAGAAGCGACGATCAAGTACTTTTTGTTGAGTGCATTTGCCTCCGGCTTCTTTTTGTTGGGCGTGAGTTACCTCTATGGGGTTTCGGGTTCGACGAACTTGCAGGTAATCCAAGGAAGTTATGCATCGGGTGGTCGATTGGTTTCGTTTGCCCTAGTCCTGGTGATGTGCGGATTGGCGTTTCGAATTACGGCCGTCCCATTTCATTTTTATGCTCCCGATGTTTTTGAAGGAACGAGTTTAACGTTAGCTGGGATTATGAGTTACCTGCCCAAGGTCGCAGGCTTCGTGGCTTTGATCCGTGTACTTGGATCTGGGCTTGGTTCGGAAGCGGTTGCGGTCGTTGTGCCGGTTTTGTTTGTGTGTTCCGCTTTGACGATGATTGTTGGCAATTTTATGGCTTCGGCCCAAAGCAGTCTTCGGAGGTTGTTAGCGTATTCAAGCGTAGCGCACACGGGGTATCTTTTGCTGGCATTGACGGCGTTGCTAAGGCAGAACGCTGAGCCGAACGTACTCTTCTCGTATCTCGCTGCGTACGCTGCAATGACGCTTGGTTTCTTTGCGTGCTTGGGCGAGATCGAGGCAGCGGGCGGCAAGACGCAGTTGGTGGGTGATCTGTCTGGAATGTTTTATCGAAGGCCGGCGGCGTCGATTGCGATGACAGTATGTCTGATCAGCCTCATTGGCTTGCCATTGACTGCGGGCTTTTGGGCCAAGTTCTTGGTATTTATGGGGACGGTTGCGGCTGGGACAAAGGATCCGTGGTCAATTGCGATGGCCGTTTTGATGGCGTTTAACGCGGTGATCGCGGCTGGTTATTATTGGCGAGTTCTGAGTAAGTTGTTTGAAAAAAGCGACGCTTACGTGCCTTTGCGAGTCTTTCGCCCGAGCTTGTTCGTTGCGTACACGATTTGCGTGGTCTTGACGCTAGTTTGGTTCTTTGTGCCATCCGTGATGTAGGAATCTTGAGAGTCCCACCAAATTGAGGCGACTTTCACGACTATTGGGACATTGACGAGTCTGTCAATTGCGCGAGTCCTTGTGGTAAAAAACAGAAGTGTTTTTTGGTTGGATTAAGCGAATAGCGAACCTTTCAATGTGGCAGAACACATTCCGGTCGATCCGACGGGCATTAATCTGTTGAGGTCACGTCGAAAGCGTTGAACTCTTCAATTCATCAAATCGTCGAATCCGATGCGTTTGTTAAGTCGTAGCGGTTTTAACGAATCTGTTGATCGCCTGCTTCCAGTTGGTCCCGAGATGCGGGTTGTAACGATAATCCCTCTACGTCCAAGGTTGAGGCTTGGGCGAATTTGTTCAAGGGAAACAAAGCATCCGACTTTTGCCATCTTCAATCAGGGATCAACTGAATGTCCTTCCATTCCGCACGCAAGTTAACGCTCCAGATGTTAACCATTGGTATAGCAAGTAATTTCGCTTGGGCAGAACCGCCAAAGGGAATCGTGCTTAAAGGCTCAAACAGTTTGATCGTGTCAGGCAAGGAGTCTGATGTTACCAAACCACCTCGGGGGATACAGCTAGTAGGTTCGAAGAGCCACATCGTTACGGCAAAGGAATTTGACGAGACAGAGCCACCGAGCATGATGGAGGTTGCTGGAGATGTTGAGACTATTCGAGAGCGATTCAAGAGTGGGAAAGTCCGAATTGAAAAGAACGTAGTATTAGATAAAGACGGAAACTTCGTGAATCATGGAATGTTTACGGAGTGGAATGAAAAAGGGGAATTGGTTCAGACGGGGACCTACAAGAATGGAGAACGCGACGGAGCTTGGATCAAGATTTTTACATCTGCGCAATCGAAGTTGTTTGAAAACTCGGCGTCGAATAAGTTCAAGAGTCCGTTCCAAACAACCGTTGATTTTTCGAACGGAGAAATGAACGGTATTTGGACTATTACCGACGCCAGCGATAATCTTGTATGCCATATTTCGCTAGACAAGGGACTGCGAAACGGTCGCTCGATTTGGAGCATTCCGTCGAGCAACTCGGTTTGCGAAGCGGATTACGAGAATGGTGTGCTCGACGGACAGTACATTGAACGAGAAGCGGGCGGTAAGCTAATCAAGCAATCGGATTATTCCAGTGGGTGTGTAAGGCAAGTCGTTCGTGCGACGTTTCCCAACAAGCAACCAAAATCCGAGGTGAATGTTCTTTCCAGCAAAGCCAAGTTGGTATCCAAGGACAGCTTCGAAACACTCACGTTTGCATCTTATGTGCCCGACGGTGAGCCAGTTCGAGACGGACAGTTCGTTCATTACCATTCCAATGGCACCATTCGAACGAAGGGAATGTTTAAGCTCGGAGAGGTCACAGGAAATTTCGAGGTTTGGCATGCCAACGGAGAGCGGGAGTGCGTCGGAACGTTTCAAAACGGCAAGCAAGTCGGCAAGTGGACGTGGTGGCATGACAACGGCATGAGGAAGTCCTCTGGCCAATATGAGAATGACCTTTTGCAGGGCGAGATGTTGGCCTGGGATACAAATGGGAAACGCGTGAAAGCAACAACAACTGATTCGCCTGCGAAGATTGCGAAGCAGGATTCCGAGTCGTTGGTTGACAGTGCGATCAAACAGCCTGAACCGATGCCGCAGCCAGCGAAGGCTGCGTTGCGTGCACTGCCTGCCTCCGCGGTGATCGGCGACGGTGGCCGCAGGTAATAGATTTTGGAAGCCTCCGGCGTCTTGCCGGAGGCATAGTCTCAATGGTTCAAGATCTGCTTAGTTAAAGTTCCTCCGAGTATTTTCGGAAGCATTCCTGTCACCAACGGAACGAAACCAGCACAACCAAGAATGCCTGCAACCGCTATGGACAAGCCGCTATGGTGCGAGGTTGCTCAGTTCGCCCCTAAACCGACGCAACACAGAACGTTGCTTGGCCATTGGGGCATTTTTGGAATGGTTTCACAGAGCCTACCTGGTCAATCGGGTTCCGGCTTAATTCTCCATGGTTACCGCCAAGAGTTGGTCACTCTTTTGAATATCATCAACGGTACTGCCATTTCTCTGGCCATCGTATCCTTGGGCGGTTACGTTTGGCTGTACCGAACCGCAACACCGATTCGTCCGATCCCCAGCGATGGCGCCTCAGTTCCCGACGCCAACGCTACGTTGTTTGGCTATGCAAGTCGCAAGGCCAGAGCGAACGGAATCTAATTGGGAGGCATTCCCAGCGGGGCCCCGATTTTGGCAACCATATATTTTGCAAATGCACAACGCCACTGGAAATGCTTGCTGGTACGATCGCTGTTCCACTTGGAAGCTGGAAG
>JANMNR010000715.1:0-3997 GCA_031368325.1 Pirellula sp. | reverse complement strand
GTGCATTTGACAGAAGATGGCAACCGGCAAATAGCAGAGGTTATTGCCACCGCATTCGCCGGCCAAAAGGTGCGTTCATCGATGTCGATGGAAAGGCTCCGAGCCGCGGTGCTCGACAAGGACAATCATTGGAACAATCGCTACCGCGCCCGCGATGGCAATGACGTGTGGGGTGGCCGCTCGACACTGACATTTACGAACGACCAGTCTAACGCGGTTGTTTTGCAGCATGAACTCACCATGCTTGACGTCATGACGCAGAATCGCGACCCAGTGATTTGGGCTGCCGCCGTTGGTAAGAACGCGAAGGCGGACGATAGCAATGTCCCAAAACCTATTGAGGTGATTTCCAACGTGGGTGGTGGCAGCAAGAGCTCCAGCGCTATGAAGGAAGGAAAACTGGACTATATCAGCGGTGAAGAGGCGTTGAAGCATATGGCAGTCGCCAAAGGTTTCGAGGTGAGCTTGTTCGCCGATGAATCTCGATTTCCTCAGATGGTAAATCCGGTTCAGATACAGTTTGACACTAAAGGAAGACTGTGGGCTGCCGTTTGGCCGACATATCCAAAGTGGGAACCACTAAAAGAGATGAACGACGCCTTGATCATCCTCACCGATGATAACCAAGACGGCAAAGCGGATCGGGTCACGGAGTTTGCTCGAGTTCAAAACCCGCTGGGCTTTGAGTTTTGGAATGGTGGTGTGATCGTTACTTGTACGCCCGAATTGTTATTCCTCAAGGATACCGATGGCGATGACGTGGCGGACGTGCGAATCAATTTATTGCATGGTCTGGATTCGTCCGACACGCACCACGCCGCAAACAATTTGATCTACGGCCCTGATGGAGCGATCTATTGGCAGAGTGGTGTATTCATGGTGCACAATCACGAGCACCCATGGGGCCCTTCATTGCAGACAGAAGCGTCAGCCATGTATCGGTTCGATCCTCGCCGATTTACGATCTCAATGCATGCACTAAATTCGCCAAACCCGCACGGTATTGCGTTTGATTCCTGGGGTTACCACTATGCTACGGACGGTACAGGCGGACGCGCTTTTCAAGTGCGTCCAGATGGCAACGGCTTTAAGATGCACGAATTGTTGAAGAAAGAAGTACGTCCGGTAACCGCTAGCGAAGTGGTCAGTAGCACGCACTTCCCCGAGTCGATGCAAGGAGACTTTCTCATCTGCAACGTGATCGGATTCCTCGGCATCAAGCACTACGATCTAGATCGCAATCCAGAAACCGGAATCGTGTGGGGTGAACCTGCCGGCGATGAACTTACCGTTAACACCATCAATGCGGATGGGACGACGACGACTGACAAATCGCGAGGACTGTTGATGAGTGGCGACAAAAATTTCCGCCCCTCAGATGCGATCTTCGCCCCGGATGGGTCTTTGTATTTTTCCGACTGGCACAATGCCATTATCGGGCACATGCAGCACAACGTGCGAGATCCGAACCGGGACCACGTGCACGGACGTATTTACCGTGTAACAGCAGTTGGGCGTCCTTTGCAAAATCCAGTTGCGATAGACGGACAACCAATCCCAGCATTGCTAGAAAACCTAAAATCACCGGTAGATAGCATTCGCCATAGGACACGCGTTGAACTTAGCGAACGGGACTCCAAGGAGGTCATCTCCGCCGCTAAGGAATGGATCAAACAGTTCGATCGAAACAAGCAAGAAGATGCCCATCATCTACTTGAAGCGCTTTGGCTACATCAGCAGCACAATGTAAAGAACATCGAGCTGTTAAACGACCTTTTGAAGTCGCCGGAACCGCATGCGAGAATCGCCGCTAACACGGTAAAGCACTTGTGGTTTAATGTGGAAAAATCGATGCGAGGTGGTGTGATCGAGGCTGAAAAGGATGCTGTTGCGGAGAAGTCCGGAGTTCTAAGTGACACGCCAGAATTGACAACGATTCGCGTTGCGACCATACGCGAGCGAATGATGTACGACGTCAAGGAGCTCACGGTAAAGCCTGGCAAGAAAGTGAAGTTCACATTTGCGAATACCGACTTTATGCCTCACAATATTCTGCTTGTTAAGCCGGGCACGGCGGACGAAGTCGGATTAAAGGCAATTGCTCTTGGAGCAGGGGGCTTTTCCGTTGGGTACGTGCCTGATAGCCCTGACATTCTCTGGGCCAGTAAGCTGGTCGACAATGGTCAGTCCGAGGTCATTGAGTTTACGGCCCCAACAACTGAGGGCGCATATCCCTACATTTGTTCCTTCCCCGGACACCACTTGTTGATGCGAGGAATGCTTTATGTAACAAACGACCTTAAAGAGTTTCTCGTCAAGAATCCCCCTGTGGAAGCAAAAATCACTGAATGGAAAGTAGCCGATCTTGAGAAAGACCTGGATCGCGTTGCGAAGAATCGGAATTACTTCCGAGGGCAGTTGCTATTCAATACACTAGCATGTGCCCAATGCCATCAGTCCTCAAGTCCCAACATAGTATCGGCCCATGGTGCAGGCCACGGCATGACCCATGCGGCTTCGAATCTAGCTGTAGGCCCGAGGATCAGCGATACGCTTGCCAAGTACAAGGGAGACGCCAAGGCGATACTGCAAGAGATTATTGAACCCTCTCGCAACATCGAGGAGAAGTATCGAAAGTACATGTTTGAGCTTGAGGACGACATTTTTATAAGCGGCAACATTGTTGCAGAGGATGGCGAATCCATCACGATTTTATCGGGTGCCATTGGTTCGCCGGAGCAGAAGGTATCTAGAAAGTCGATTGTGTCACGTAGTCCATCTAAGCTTTCCATCATGCCAGTTGCTTTGCTGAACACACTGGACAAAGAGCAAATTCTAGATCTATTGGCCTTTGTCCTTGCTGACGGGAAAGCGGATAGTCCAGCCTTTAAACCAAAAGAGTAAAGGCCATGGCCCTGTCCACTTGCCGGCATCGTTCAAGGCTTTACGGCCTTGCTCGAGCGGCTTGTGGCTGCAGCCAAGCGTAACGTATCGCAAATAAGAACTTGAACTACGCTCAAAGCTATTTCGATTGGGGGCTTGGCTGAAATTGGCTTGCCCAAGATGCTTCGATTGCAAACCGACTCACAGATCTCATCAAGGATATGTCGCCTAACTGAGCCAATGACGTATTGCCGAGTATCTAATGCATCCGCGACAAAACGAGCAGTAGACTGTATCTCCTGAATGTCGTAACTAAATTGCCAATGGCTGTTACGCGGTTGCTAACACGTAAATCTCAAACTTTGGGCGTCGAACCAACAGAGAGATTGGACCCAAACGCAAGCCGGCTATCGATTCGTTCCAGAATTGCCGATGCGGCACGATCCAAGTCCAATTCAGTTGCCACAGGAATGCGTTGAATACTCGGCATCGATCGAAACCAAATCTCCTGCCGACGAACAAACTGGCGCGTGTGTGCCTTTACCTGTTCTACCATTTGCTTTTCGTTGACTGAGCCTTTCAGGAATTCAATCGGCTCTTTGTAGCCTACTGCTTGAGCGGCTGTCCGACCTAAAGTTCCAAATCTGTCAACGAGCTTTTTTACTTCCTCGAGCAGTCCTCGATGAAACATTCCGTCCACGCGTTGGTTTACTCGCTCATGCAAATGGGCTCTATCCCATGCCAACGCGAAACACTTGCAACTTGCTGGCATCTGCACTTGCTCAAACTGGTTTTGCCAATGGCTTAGCGGGCGCCCCGTAATCTTGGCCACCTCCAAGGCTCTCGTCATCCTGCGGACGTCGCCGTCGAGAATTTTAAATGCAGAGAGCGGGTCGACTTGCAGAAGACGCTTGCGAAGACTCTCTATCCCATATTCAGCTACGTCGGCTTCCACTGCGGCTCTAAATTCCCAGTCCGCTGGTGGGCCAAGGAACATTCCGCAAAACAGGGTCTTGATGTAAAGCGGCGTGCCGCCCACAAGCAAAACCTTTTTTCCCTTGGCTCGAATTTCAGCCGCTTTCGCATGAGCATCGGTTACAAACTGAGAAACACT
>JANMNR010000705.1:0-2106 GCA_031368325.1 Pirellula sp. | reverse complement strand
ACAAGCCAAGTTGCTTGTGGCCTTTTGTCGAGACCATTCGAAACTCCTCCCCTTCGACGCCTGGAATGTTGTAGAACTTCGCGAGCTTGTTGTTCATGAACGAATAGTCTGCGTCAAGCAGCCGCATGATACTTTTGTCCTCTCGCAGAATGTGCGCGAAGAAAAGAAAAGTTTCACGACGAGTCAGATCCCGAATCTCTTCATTCCAGCTCGGGAATTGATTCTCATTGGGAGCGAACTGGTCGAGCTTTCGCAAAGTTAGCCACTGCCCAGCGAAGTTTTCCACGAAAGCGCTCGATCGCTTGTGCTTGATCATCCGTTCGATTTGTTGTTTTAAAATCGCCGGATCGCGAAGCTGTTTTTTGTTTGCCACGACAAGCAACTCTTGGTCCGGCATCGAACTCCAAAGAAAGTAACTCAGTCGCGTCGCTAACTCAAAATCGGTTAGCAACGGAAACTGGCCAGCGATCAGTGGGGTCGGCTCCTCAACTTTGAACAGAAAACTAGGGGAAACCAAAATGGCTTGCAATCCTGCTTGCAGGCCTCCCTCGTAGGACTCGCCCGATTCAATAACGTCAGCAACCAGATCCGCTAGTCGGTTCACTTCTTGGGGTGTTGCCGGTCTGCGAAACGCTTTGCTTGCAAGCGGTTTGAGTACTTCCGCAGCCGCCTGCTCCACAGTGACGCTTGAGCTGGGAGTCGCCTTGACGATCTTTTTGTGGCTTTCGGGCAGTTGCGATTCTGGAACAGGATCCGCTGGCTTCTGCCCCGTTATTTTGAGGTCATAGATCGCGATGTTTCGGTCTTCGGCCGGCTTGCCGTTCTTTGCCTCAACGGTTTTGTCGTTGGTGAACTCAAGTGTGATGGTGCGTTTGCCCCCTTTGGCAATTCGCATTGGTACAACAAAGTTTTTAGGGTTGGAATTGTCCTCGGTTTGGACCGTAAACTCTTTGGCCTTTTTTCCATCGACCGACACGAGCATGCGAGGGTATTCGCCAGCGGCTGGAGAGCCAGTCATACCGAGGTCGAGCATGTAAGACCCTTTCCATGGTAGTTGCTCCTCGATCGTGATTTTCCCGTTGGAATAAAACGAAAAATTCTTGTCGTTGGCTTTGCCCGAATTGCCCGCAGAAAGCTGTGACGGCTTGCGAATCGATTCAAACACCGGTCCTGGTTCAGGAGCAAGGATCGCTTTTCTGCTGATCTCCTCCGCGGCAGTCATATACTTTTCCATCAGAAGCGGCGGCAAGGTTAGGACATCGCCAATGTTGTCAAATCCATATCCGACATCGTCCCCAGGGAATCCCGCGGCAGGCGGGTAGTCGATCCCAAGCAAATCGCGAACGGTATTGCGATACTCCGCCCGATTGAGTCGCCGCAACGTGACGCTGCCGGGGTTCGGCGTTTTTCCGCAATCGATATCGTTCATCGAGGACTTCAGCCAATCAATTAGCTTTTTTCGATCAGGACCAGACAGCGGTGCCGCTTCTTTCGGGGGCATGTCCTCGAGTTCCAGACGTTGAATCACCCTCTCCCAAGTTTGACGTTCCTTGAAAATTGCCTTAGTGGATTTGAAATTGCTAAGCGCCAGCCCAGCCTCCGCTTCGGCACCTGAATGGCACTCTAGGCAAGCTGCCTTCAAAATTGGCTGGATTTTCTCAACGAACTCTTTGTCCCGAGCCACCCAATCGATTCCTAGGGCCGATGAGCCCGAAATCGTTACAAGAGTTGACCACAGCAGAGAATGGGTTAAGAAGAGAGCCAGCGACACAGTGACTGGCCTCGAAGGAGTTCGATTTGACCCCCATTTCGGAAAGTTGATTTCGGTTTTGCGATTGAGCATTGCACCGGATCAGCTGTAAGACGACTTTGTGGGAGATCGCTATTTTAGCAATACCTCGCCATTTTATCCCCCTGTCTAGACTTTACGACACAAAACGAGCGAGCGAATCATGCAAATTGTACCAGCAGACGAATTGATTTCGAAAAAGTGCCTTCCGTGTGAGGGTGGGATTGATGCTTGCACCCTCGAACACTCTCGGAAGCAACTGAGCTTGCTCCCCAATTGGAAGCTGAGCGAGGACGGAAAGTGGATTCATCGCAATT
>JANMNR010000701.1:0-5197 GCA_031368325.1 Pirellula sp. | reverse complement strand
CGACAGTCGACCATGAAGTCATGGAACAAGTCGTAGTGGCCGGAGCATTTCCAGACTTGTGGATGCATAATGATCGAACAATCGAGGCCGACCATTTCGTAGGTCCCCGGGGCTCCTTCGGGTTGGATGAGTTCGTTGTGTCCCTGGCACATGTCGCGCCACCATGCGTCCTTGATGTTTCGCTTAAGCTTGACACCTAGCGGTCCGTAGTCCCAGAAGCCATTTAATCCACCGTAGATCTCACTGGATTGAAACATGAATCCACGTCGCTTGCAGAGCGACACCAGTTTTTCCATTTGCATATTTGAGTTGTTTCTAGGGAAGGGGGCTTCGGCTTAGGGTAGTTCGCGGTTGCGTGGGTTAAACAGGGGCGCGCTGGGCGACGACTAGTCGCTTGAGGCGGGCTAAGTCTTTGCCAATTGTAATGTTCGTCCAGTTATTCGTGGCGGCCATATGGCTTTCAACTTGGTCTGCGATCATGGGCGATAGCTCGCAAATGAACCAACCATTCTGGACTAGCTTTTTGCATGCTTGAGCCGCCAATTGCTCGATGATTTCAGTTCCCGATGTTCCACCTACCAACGCCATTCGAGGCTCGTGTTCGCGGACCGTTTTGTCTAACTTTGCGTACTCCGCCTCGGATACATAGGGTGGATTACTCAAGACAAAGTCGACGCTTTGGTCCGCGACAGAAGTGAGCAGATCGGATTCGATGACGGAAATGCGGTCGGTCAATTTATGCATTTCGACGTTAGCTTTGGCAATCGATACCGCAGCAGGGCTCAAGTCGATAGCAGTGATGCTGCATTGGTTCATGTGTTTGGCGACACTGACCGCAACGCAACCGCTGCCCGTGCAGACATCAACAATGTTCAAGTGCTTGGTCGGGTCAGCCGCAAAAATGGGTTTGGCGTGATCCAGGCATTCGACGACGATATGCTCGGTCTCGCCTCGAGGTATTAGGCAGTCTTTGCTAACTTGAAACGACAACGAATAAAACTCTTTCTTGCCTACCAGATATGCGACCGGCTCGCCCTGGGCGCGACGTTTGACGATCTCGCGAAACTTGGCTTTGACGGGTTCGTCAGGTTCCTCGGCAAAGGCGGTGTAGAGGGCGATACGTTCGCAACCGCGTGCATGTGCCAAGAGCACTTCGGCGTCGAGGCGAGGAGACGGAGATCCGTTTTTCTTAAGATGCTCGGTGGTCCATTGGAGGAGACGCAAAATGGTCCACGGTTCCGATTGCGTCGTGCTCGTGGAGGTCATGTCGGTCGTCCTTGGGGGATGGATGATGTTTTGAACTTGTACGACGGACTTCTCGTCCGTGGGTGCCAACATTTGTGGACGGACAGGAAGTTCGCCGTACCTTAAAAATTAGCTTTGACGGCGCGCTAGGCTTCGGTATCGTCTCGCAATGTGGATCGTTCGTACTCGATCAACGCGTCGGAAACGGGTTTCAAGTCACCCGCTACGATTTGATCGAGTTTGTACAAAGTCAAATTGATGCGATGATCGGTAAGTCGATTCTGTGGGAAATTATACGTTCGGATGCGCTCGCTGCGGTCGCCTGATCCGATCAAAGACATACGCTCGTTAGATCTCTGCTTTAACTCAGCTTCGCGTTTGGCTTCGTATAGTCGCGTTTTCAAAACACGAAGCGCTCGGGCCAGGTTTTTAAGCTGACTCTTTTCGTCTTGGCATTGGACCACGACGCCGGTTTCGTAGTGTGTGAGACGAATCGCAGACTCGGTTTTGTTCACGTGCTGGCCACCTGGTCCCGACGCGCAGAACTTGTCGACCCGATAGTCTTCTTTTTTAAGATCGATTTCGATATCTTCGGGCTCGGCCATGACGGCAACTGTGGCTGCGGAAGTGTGGATGCGACCTTGAGCTTCGGTCTCCGGGACCCGTTGGACTCGGTGGCCACCGCTCTCGAATTGCAACTCTCGGAAGACACCTTCACCCTCAAATCCGAGGATGATTTCTTTGAAGCCACCGCGCTCAGTTGGGCTCGAGTCCATGACTTCGACTTTCCAGCCTTTGTTGTCCGCGTAGTGCTTGTACATCGTGTACAAATCCCTCGCGAACAACGCCGCTTCCTCACCGCCGGTACCGGCTCGGATTTCTAGGACGCATCGTGTTCGAGCGGCATCCTCTCCTCCGATGCTCATGTCGAGCAACGAATTCCAGATAGTTTGCCGCTCTTCCTTGAGCCGATTGGTTTCTTCGAGAGCCATGGCGCATTCGTCAGGGTCCGACGATGTGAGCATGGGAGCGAGCTCTTTGATTTCTACGGCCATTCGCTCGTAGTTTCGGAACAGCGTTGCTACCTTGAGCAACCCGCCATGTTCTCGCATGATATTGGCCATTTTTGATGAATCACCAGACAAGATTTCTGGGTCCGACATCATGGCTTCAAGTTCGCAGAACCGCTTTAGCGTCTGCTCAAGTTGTTGGCGTATTTTCATTCGTAGTTCTGGTTTAGGAAAAAACAAAACCGTCGCATGCCTCAGTTGGCAATCTGCGACGGTCTTGAGATTCTGATTGCCAGAGCCACTTCATGAAAGCAAAGCAGTCTTTGGAACTGCGATGCTGATTGGCTCAGGCAGCTACTTCTTTTTCGCGGCTGGCTTTTTCGTACCGAGACTTGCGTAGGTACCGGCAGCAAACTTGTTCTGGAACTTTTCGATACGACCGGCGGTGTCAACGAACTTTAGCTTGCCGGTGTAAAAGGGATGGCAAACATTGCAAATGTCCACGCGGAGTTCTTTGCGAATGCTGCGAGTCTGGAACGTGTTACCGCAACCACATGTTACTTTGGTTTCTTGGTAATTTGGATGGATGTCGTTCTTCATGATGTTCTTGTTACGTTCGCTTGTGTAGAACGTCTAAACGTGGACTGGAAACTAAAGTAGGCGAAAAGGGACTCGAACCCCTAACCCCCACGGTGTAAACGTGGTGCTCTAACCAATTGAGCTATTCGCCCGTTTTGTTCGGAAGTGCGATTTTGGGCTAGATGCCCAGGAGCCGCATGCGTCGGGAGCGTCTTTCGGCTCGTTGCTTGCTTCGTCGCTTGATTTCACTTGGTTTTTCGTAAAACTCCCGGCGACGCATTTCTTTCTTTAGTCCGCTTCGTTCGACCAGTTTGCGAAAACGGCGTACAGCCTCTTGGATCGTTTCCCGGTCACGGACTAACAACTTAACCATGCAAAGCCTCCACCCTTTTATTGTGCAAATGTGACTATGTATTCAAAATACCTGGCTGCCGATCAATTCCATGCAGCCAACTCAAATCCCCCGTCCTTTGTTTCGGGAGATGAGCGTCACATCGGGAAGCGTACGACCAAGAATTTAGAAATATAGCCAGGATTCCAACTTCGGTCCAGGGCGAATTTCGACGGTTTTTGAATGCCGATCCCTAGTCGACCGTGGAAGCAGTCCAGCTACCGACATCCTGCTTGCCGGAAATTGTGCGTGTTGGCGTGGTACGCGCAAGTGAAATCGCAATTTCCTGAACGCTTTCCAAGAGCCCAAGTTCTTGGTCGTAGGTTTCGTCGGTCACCGCAAGCGGGGTTTCTAACCAAGAACTTCGAGCGTTTTTGTCCATCAGGAAGTCAATGCTGCCTTCATCAAAACAGGCATCCACATCCCAAGCAGCCAGGGCCATAGGTTCGGGGTGGATTTCAATGATAATCTGTCGACCAAACGAATTCTGAACGATCAGCGGAAAATCCTCGCCCCGACCCGAGCGATTCGAAAGTGCTGCGGACTCAGGATTTAAGCTGCATGAAGCCAAAGCGCAATTCCTATTGCCGGAGTGGAGGCTTTGAGGTTTTTGGAATTGATTGCGATAGGAATCCCAGTCCAACGCATTCACAAATGGCGTGGGTGGATCGATTTTGTCGATTGAAGAAGTAAAGAACGATCGCACCGGGACCTCACGCGTTATTGAGTCATTCGAGCTTGCGTAGCGTTGAAACTCTAGATCGCGAAAGTTGGCATCGCCTGAAAGCTTGAGCAATAGATCGGATTGCGTTGAGATTTGCGTTTAAATTGAAGAGGTTGTGACGTCTGCAACGCGCTTTCGGTGTTGCCGTCGCCCTATTTGACTATTGCGGGGATTACCGGCAAGTACAATGGTGCCCAGCACACTTGCGTGCGAATGCCCCCGCTGCCCGTATCCCGCCTAGCAAAACCCCAGGTTTCCATTTTGTATTGGCTCGCCGAAATCTGCGTGAAGCGCCCCGTTTTTGCCCTCATGCTCGTCATGGCCATGGTGGTGGCTGGGGTCGTCGCTTTCCCGTCTCTAGGTATCGATCGGTTCCCAAAAACCGACTTACCGACCGTCTACATTCGAACCGGCTATCCTGGGGCCGCCTCGCAAGAGGTCGAGTCCGAAGTATCACAGATCATCGAGGATGCAGTTTCCACCGTAGCTGGCATTGAGGAACTACGAAGCATTTCAAGCGATGGTAGCTCGATTGTTCTCCTTACGTTTTCCCTTGCTCGCGATATCGATGCCGCTGTTCAAGACGTGCGCGACGTTGTTTCCTCGGTCTCTAACCGGCTTCCCCGCACCGTCGATCCCCCCGTAGTTCAAAAGTCCGATCTGGATTCTTCACCGGTAATGTCGATCGCCGTTTCGGGCGAAAGAACTCCCAGCGAGCTTTATCTGTTGGCCGACCGCTATGTCAAAAGCATTATCGAATCGAGTCCTGGAGTTGGGCAAGTGTCCATCTCCGGTGCTTCCGAACGGGCCATCAAGGTCAACATCGACGCAAAACGGCTTGCGGCCTATCAACTCTCAATCGTCCAAGTTCGCGACGCACTAGTCCGACAAAACGCCGAAGTTCCGGGCGGTCGGGTCGACGAGGGCTTGCGAGAACGTTCCATGCGAACGCTCGGTCGCGTGGCAGAATCGAAAGACTTCGAGGACTTGGTGATCGACACTGTCGGCGGCGCGTCCATTCGTCTTGGCGATCTTGGAACCATTGTCGATGGGACCAAAGAGGTTCGCACAATGGCTCGACTCGATGGCAAGCCGACCGTCGTTTTGAGCGTCCAGCGGCAATCCGGCGAAAACACAGTCAACGTTATTGCTGGAGTGAAAGAGCGACTCAAAAGAAGCGAGACGCTGCTGCCGAATGATGTTCGAGTTGCAATTATTCAAGATCAATCGCGGTACATTCTGTCGGCC
>JANMNR010000692.1:0-26927 GCA_031368325.1 Pirellula sp. | reverse complement strand
TGTTTGGTTTTTGAAACCGGTCGGTGACCTTGGTCATTTGGTCACCTAAATTTTCAAATCATAAAACTCATCAGGTAATCGACGTTTGCTAATAAACATCAATTTAAAAACTCATCCACCAGATTGTCAAAGATCAGTTCCTAATCAGTTGCACTGCGATTACTGCAACGATCCTTGCGAATCGTTTCAGCACTCTCACTACCGCTGAGTTGGGGTCGACGTTGTAACCGAGAGTATCGGCTACTGTCAACGGTTTGTCCCTCTTATTCTCCAGTTTGTCGACTTTGCGGTCGGACCGGAAAACTCAACCAACCGAGGTCGGTGTCAGCTGTCCACCGAAGTGGCTTGCTGTGAGGAGGCGAAAAGATAGTGGCACCCCGACACCCTTGCAAGGGGCAAAAAGTGCTTTTTTCGAAATAGGTTTTTCATCAACGTTTTCTGCTGCCGCACACCTGAGGGGACAAACTAACGATTCTGAGACGCGTGCGATTTGTACCGCGAACCAGGGCACACGAGTTCATTTTCCCTGTCTATAAGTGATTGCCGCTGTCGCTTTCTGTCGATTCCGCCAAGTGGGAGAAAAAGATTCCTATTTCAACGGTCTCGAAAAGACAAAATGGCATCAGCAAACACGAATAGTCCGAATCCCTTGACTCCCCCTGCGGCTTCGTTTTCCACCCCGAAAGCAGCGCCGAAAGGACTAGAAGAGGCGCTCGAACGAATCAATCGTCTCGCAAACCAAGGGCCCGTCGCAAATACCGACCATCTCCGTCCATCTCCTCCACCGCCATCCACCTCGCAGCCCCTAAGCACCAAAGAAGTTAGTAACTCGAACCCATTTCTAAAGGTCACACATAACCATCGCGAACCCATCGTCCCGCTCGAACCACCAAGTCTCGAGGCGGCTGGAATCAGCGGCCAAATCGTAGAAGAAATCATCATGCGGTTTCTCTTAAACCGCGGCGAAGCCCCCGGACGAGCGATCGCAGACCAGATCAAATTGCCATTTCGGTTGATCGAACCAACACTAAATCGGCTAAAAAGTCAACAGCTTACCGGTTACCTTGGCGCTACAGCCATGAATGACTACATCCACACCTTGTCGGATACCGGCCGCGATCGCGCTAAGCGCCACGTTCAAAAAACCACGTACTTCGGATCCGCCCCGGTTCCTTTAGAGCAATATGTCGACTCGGTTCGGCTCCAATCCGTCGAACTCCAACACCCCAGCCAAGAGGATCTCAAGAATGCATTCTCCGACCTCCTAGTCCCACCTCAATTGCTTGCCCGCCTAGGCCCCGCCGTGAATAGCGGCCGCGGTATGTTCCTATTTGGCTTCCCGGGTAATGGAAAAACAAGTATCGCTGAACGAGTGACGAAAGCTTTTGGTGAATACATCTGGATCCCTAGAGCAGTGATTGTCGATGGCGACTTGCTGCGCGTGTTTGACCCGCTAAACCACGAGGAATGTCCCCATGAAAAACCGGATGGCCTTCTCCGCGATAGCCAAATCGATCATCGCTGGGTCCGAATTCGGCGGCCCACCATCGTCGCCGGTGGCGAACTCACGATGGCCATGCTCGAGGTTAACCGCAATCCTCACACCAATGTCAGCGACTCACCGCTCCAATTAAAGAGCAACTGCGGCGTTTTGCTCATCGATGACTTCGGCAGACAACGCATGAGTGTCGACGAATTGCTCAACCGATGGATCGTCCCACTCGAGAAGCGATACGATTATTTGTCCGTTTCCAGCGGAAAAAAAGTGCAAGTTCCCTTCGATCAGTTGGTCATCTTTAGCACCAATCTCGAACCCAAGGATCTCGTTGACGATGCCTTCCTCAGGAGAATTCCCTACAAAATCGAAGTACCAGATCCAACAGAGGAAGCCTTTCGAAAACTCTTTGAAATCATGTGCAAAGTGGTTAAAGTCCCTTATCGCAGTGAAATGCTCAACTACCTCATCGACAGGCACTACAAACCGACCCGACGCCCAATGCGCAACTGCCACCCGCGGGATTTGCTTCTCCAAGTTCGATCTTATTGCTACTTCAATACTGTTCCGCTCGAATTAAAACGTGAATATCTCGATTTCGCGGTCGAAAACTATTTTTCGATAATGTAGATCTGTTAGTCCGTAGCCCCCAATGCGGGTAGTCTAATTTATCGCCTTGCGTAAAAACGACGCTTTTCGAACAATAGTACTAGCGGTTGCGCGATGTTTAAACACAATCCTAGCACCCGACCACTTCCCAATGCATTCGAGCGAATCCTAAATGTCAATAGCCGTCCCCGAAACCGTTAAGCCATTCACCATCAACAGGCTTTACCTGGGGACTATTTTGGTCGTCCACTTGCTTGGACTCATGGCACTCATCCCCTATTTTTTTTCGTGGGTTGGGTTCACGGCGATGATCATCGGTATCCACGTTTTTGGACAGGGTATCACGATCGGCTACCACCGCTTGCTTACTCATCGCAGTTTCAAAACACCGAGATGGGTCGAGCACACATTTGCCATCTTAGGGATTTGTTGCCTCGAAGACTCGCCGGCCCGGTGGGTAGCTATTCACCGCATTCACCACGTGCACTCTGACCATCAGCCTGACCCGCACTCGCCACTAGTCAACTTTTTGTGGTCGCATTTCGGATGGTTGATGGTCAACAATCGCGAGACCCACTCCCTCGCCGCCATCGAGAAGTTTTCGAAGGACCTGTTGCGCGATCCGTTCTACATGCACATGGAAAAGAGACCGCTGACCAATCTCTACATTGGACTTTCGCAACTGCCCATCTTTTTCGTCGCTGGCTACTTGATTGGTTGGATCGGTTGGGGGCAAGCCAGTGCTTTGCAACTCGGGCTCAGCATGGTCGTCTGGGGCGTTTACTTGCGCATCATTGCGGTTTGGCACATTACCTGGTCCGTTAACTCGCTGAGCCACATGTTCGGTTACCGTAACTACGAAACTGGGGAACACAGCCGCAACAATTGGTTGGTCGCGATCTTTACCGTCGGCGAAGGCTGGCACAACAACCACCACGAAGACCCCTCGTCCGCCAGCGTTCAACACCGATGGTGGGAAATCGACATCAGCTACTATGAAATTAAGCTGCTCGAAAGACTGGGACTCGCGTCCGATGTGATTGCTCCGCGACACACTCGCCGACAACCGAAAGCGAATGCCGCGTAGCATCGGATGAAACGAAGTTCGGCCGCCAAATGTCAGAGTCTTACGAAGCAATCGTTGTGGGCTTGGGTGGCGTCGGAAGCGCTGCTATCTACGCACTTGCAAAACGCGGACATCGCGTTATTGGGATAGATCAGTTTTCACCGCCACACAACATCGGCAGCTCTCACGGCGAAACTCGAATCATTCGCAAGTCGTATTTCGAGCATGCCGGATATGTACCGCTGCTTTGCCGCGCGTATGAATTGTGGCGAGAATTGGAATCGCGATCCGGCAAGCAACTCTATGTCCCCACCGGTTTACTCGAAATAGGGGCCGCCGATGGAATGGTCATTCCTGGAGTCCTCAAGAGCGCCTCCCTTTTTGATTTACCCATCGAGCAAATGACGATGGCCGAAGCGACCTACCGTTACCCCGGCCTTCACGGCGATCCATCGTGGTCTGTACTCTTTGAACGGGACGCGGGCTACCTAAATGTAGAGGCTTGTGTTCAAGCCCATCTCGAATGCGCACTCGATCTTGGTGCGGAGTTAGCCGTCGATCAAACTGTGGTCAGCTGGCAATCAGAAGGCGATAGCGTTACCGTACGCACGAAGGATCGTGTGCTTCGAGCAGACCAGCTCATCCTCACTGCCGGACCCTGGGCAAGTGAGCTGCTCCGCGAGTTCCACGTCCCTTTGCAAGTCTTACACAAACATCTCTATTGGTACGAGACGACCAGCCCTGCCTATCGCGAACAAGAAGGATTTCCTTGTTTCTTCTACGAAACGCCATCAGGTTGCTTTTATGGATTCCCAGCACGGGATGCATTGGGTCTAAAGATCGCGCAGCACACCGGTGGCCAGCGAGTCAACTCTCGGATTGATGGTGTTCACCCACGAGATGCGAATGATCAAGCCTCCGTGGAATCATTCCTTGCCAGTAACTTGCCCGAAGTGAGTCGGCGAATGACGCGTTGGTCCGGATGCTATTACACGATGAGTCCCGACGAAAACTTCATCATCGACTCACTGCCAAATCATCCAAAGATAACTCTCGTAGCCGGCTTGTCTGGACACGGATTCAAATTTACAAGTGTTCTCGGCGAACTCGCAGCAGATATGGCTACTCGGAAAGTCCCTAACTTTGATTTAGAGTTTCTTCGTCTCGCAAGATTTGGGCTTAGCTCGCCTTTGCCTTTTCATACTCCGCAATAACGGATGGTTGAATTAAAACGATCAACGAGTAAACACAAAGACCAATTGAGGTGAGTGAGCAGTAGCAGGTAAAGACCGTAACAAGTCCCAATATCGACATCACAATCGAAAACATGCGCCCTCGTCGTCTCAAGATCATGATTCCAGAGGTCAAACGAAGTAATGAAATAATACCAATCGCTGACGCAACAACTCCATAAGCGACGGCCATCCAAAATATGGGAGGCATGTTTGGCTGATTCATCAGTTTCGGATCGTTTTGCATGACACCCATCATCACTGCAGCAAATCCGAGCATTACCCCCATTATCAATTCTAAGCTTGCTTGGACGATCGTCAGTATGCCGATTACGGGCAACTGCTTTTTGTACGAGTCGCCACCGTCACCGTACGGGATTTGCGATTGGAATGAATAAGGCGACGGTTGGTTATTGTCTGAATAAGGATTAGTCGACATTTCGAACCAGTGCAATTGGCTATAGTTACAACGAGACCAGAACAAAGCTTATCACACGTCATCGCACAAAAAAGGGTACCGGCGGCAAAAACGCGTGTTGCAGATAGAGACTCGCGCTGCCTTCCCAAAGCGATAATTTTGCGACGTAAAGCAAACCAAGATAAACCAGCACAACAGCCAACTGAGGAATCCAAGCGCAGTATCTCCAGAACCAATGCACCACACTAACCCCATTTTCTAGATCATGAAATTTGCTCCGCCGCAGTGCCCAGGCCGTACACAACTTAGCGGGAAACATCAGAACGACAAAAAAGAAAGAGAGCATCCACCAAAGTTCTGCTGGAATCAGTTCAATTCTCAGCAGGTATAGCGGAGCCGCCAAGACAAAGGTTGCCCACGTCGCCAAACACGGGGACCAAGGGGCGCGCCGAAATGCGCGTCGCGCAGACCGAACATCGAAAACCGATAACAACCGACCCTCGCGAGCCAATTGGATTTGCAAGAAGGGAAGATTGAGCAAGACCCACCACATCAGCGCCGCCCCAATCAAACCGATCAGCCCCATGCCCGGGTTTCCATTTTCGATGAGTCCAATAGCGATAAAGCTGCCTGGCAAGACCAACCAAACAATCGCTCCGATCGATGCCATCAATCCCAACCAAAGTAGCTTAGGCAATTGAAGCGAAATAATGAAGTTCCAGAGTCTATCCTCGGCCTCACGCCAAACACTTGGGCGAAAAAGACTCTTCAATGCCAATACCGGCGCAGGCCACAAAAAATGGCGTAGCTTGCCCCCTCGAAAGATGGCCCAAAACCCCCAAAGAATCCACAAAACCGATAGCACTCGGGCTATAACTCGAAGTCGACCTGCGGCCGCTCCGCCCAACTCGATCAATTCGGCAGTATAGGTGTAATCAGTAATCAGCCAAACAGGCAACCAGGATAGCGACACGCAAATCAAGATAACGAGCAAACGGCCCGCAATATCGGTACCCGGAAAACAGCTTCTCGCCGGCTGGCCTCGGGCAATACGAGCCGACACCTCCAGCATATATCCAAAACTTGCAAACTGGAGCACGGGAATCGTGGCCGCAATCGTCAGCAGAATAATTAGACTTGCTGTTCGCCAAAGAAAAGTAGTTGCGGATTGAATCCATCGGAGCATTTTGGTTGGATTCCTTAGCGATCCTATGGTTTTGAGGCCCTAACGCGACGCGCAAGATAGCGATTCTCGCTCGCTTTGAGAATTCGATTCGATCGCTACCATCTTGGAAACGGTCCGAGTTGTGTTTTTTAATTGCCTGGTTGGATTCGAAAAAACGGGATTCCAGGTATTTATTTGCACTCGGCGCAGCAGGGAGTACTATTTAGAGAATTCTCCATCAACAAACCCTACTTCGAACGCTCAGCCATTTTGCGTGCGGGGTGATGGATTTGACGAACTTCGCTTAACAAATTGGGCCAGATTTATGCGAACGCGACCTTTTGCGTGTCTTTTTACTGTCGTTTCTTTGTCTTTTGCTAGTTTTGCGCAAGCTCAGGATCCGCTCGACGAGATGTACGGCCAAGCGGTCCATTCCTACTTCCGGGGCGATTCGACGCGGGCACAGGAACTACTCACCGAAGTCATCGAGGCGGGGAGTATGGATCCGAGGGCCTATTTTTTTCGTGGTCTCTGCCAGCCGTTGACCGGAATGGAAGTCAGCAATCCAGATTTCGAACGTGGTGCCCAGCTTGAAATCGAAGGAAAAAAAGTTGTCAATGTCGGCAAGGCCTTAGAGCGCATTCAAGGCCCATCTCGCATTGCCATCGAAAAGTCGCGGTCCAAGGCCAGACTGGCCTCGCGTGCTCGCTTGCTGGAGATGCAACGATCCCGATACGAAGGAATGCAGAATGGCTCAGTTCAGGGTGGATTGGCTGTCCCACCCCGAATGGACGCTGCTCCAACCCCAAGCCCTTTTGCTCCAAACGATCCCTTTAACGAGGGAATGACCAAGGGAAATCCAAAAGCCATGGCCAAAGAGCCTGTCACACCAGAAGCGATCACATCCGATACGCCAGCCGAAAAACCAGCTGAAACGGTGCCTCCAGCTGACGACGATCCATTTAAGTAAACGACGATCAAGTGGTTCCCAGAACCCTACTTCAGTAAAACAAGAATGCCGCGCATCGCGCGGTATTTTTTATTTATCGACTCGAAAATGGAGAGACTGCAATGCGTTAGAATAATCAACGCAGTCTTAATTTTCCGGAAGTGTGGCAAGGCACTCCATGCCGTTTTCTGTAAGCAAAAACCGCACAGAGTCCCGTGCTACACTAGCCTTCAATGAGGGAACGCAACGATGATGGCTCTTGAATCCAATTGGGCTTTTTTTGGACCTGTCGCGTTGGCTTTGGTTTTCATTGCGTTTGGCCTGATCGGTATGATCGCGTTAGCGCAAATTCTATTGGGCCGAAGAAAACCGACCTCACCGGTGGCCTCGAAACTACGATTGGCTGAAGATGCGCTTCGCGATGCGCAGCACGCTCGCGAAAGTTCGCACCTGTTGTATTTGTCCTTGGTAGAGAATCTGCCGGTCTACCTGATGCGCAAGGATCTTGCAGGCCGCTTTACATTTGCCAACCAAGCCTTTTGTCGATTGCTCCGGAAGTCGCTTGCAGAGATTCAGGGCACGACGGATTTCGATCACTATCCCAAGGACATGGCCGAAAAGTATCGTCGCGATGATCTTCGCGTTGCTGAGAGCGGTGAGCTATTTCGAGATGTCGAGGAAAACATCGATGGCTCTGGCCGCCACTACTGCGAGGTCCTGAAGACACAAGTTGTCGATTCTTTGGGAACAGTGATAGGAACCCAAGCGATCTTCTGGGACGTAACGGATCGCAAGAATGCGGAACTCGCGTTGAACGAAGCCAAGATCGCTGCCGAACAGGCCAACGTCGCCAAAAGTGAGTTCCTGGCAAACATGAGCCATGAAATTCGAACACCAATGAACGCAATAATAGGAATGACGGAGCTCGTCCTCGAAACACAACTCACAGCCGACCAACGCGAGTATTTGTCCAGCGTTATGGAAGCGGGAGAGACTCTTCTGTCGATTATCAACGAGATATTAGATTTCTCCAAGATCGAAGCGGGACGAATGCAACTGGAGACGCACCCCTTTGAACTCCGCGAGATGCTGGGAACGACCCTCAAGTCGCTAGGTGTACGGGCCTTCCGAAAAGGCATCGAGTTGATTTGGCAATGCCAGGAAGACGTACCGGATTGGATCGTCGGAGACTCAACACGCCTTCGACAAATACTATTTAACCTAGTTGGCAATGCGATCAAGTTCACCAACCATGGAGAAGTTCTTCTGAGCGTCCGCAAAACACATTGCGACGATGGCTCGACGGAACTCGAATTCTTGGTCATTGACAGTGGCATTGGAATCGACGAGGCCAACCATGCAAAGATCTTCGACGCATTCCAACAGGCTGACTCATCTACCACGCGACGCTACGGTGGCACAGGTTTGGGGCTTGCTATTGCCCGTCGGTTAGCACAACTGATGGGAGGGGACATAAGCGTTGAGAGTGCTCTTGGAAAGGGAAGCACATTTCGGTTTCATGCCAAGTTCGGGCAAGACTCGAGCCATTCGAAAAGCTCTAGCTTGGATGTAGCTCAGTTTCAAGACACGTCAATTCTTGTGGTCGATGACAACGCAACGAATCGCCGAATTCTTGTAGAGATGCTTAATGCTTGGGGACTCTCCGTGCATGCGTTGGAGTCCGGCACGGCTGCCTTGGCTCACTTGCGAGAATTGCTGAAAGCGACGCCTCCACCACAATTACCCCTCTTGATAACGGACTACAACATGCCCGAAATGGACGGCGCCATGTTATGTTCAGAAGTGCGAAGCGATACACAATTCGCGGACCTGAAAATCATCGTGCTCAGCTCCAGCGTTGGTGTCGCCCAAAGCCAATTTGGAAAACTCAACGTTTCTGCGTTTCTGTACAAGCCGGTCAAACAGTCAGAGCTTTTCAACGCGATTGCCAATACCGTTGGAGTATCCACAACGCGTCCCCAACACGTAAATCCTCTCTTGATTCCCCCAATCGCAGCTCCGGAGTTTATCCGACATCTAAACGTACTACTCGCGGAAGACGGGCTCGCAAACCAAAAATTGGCCGTCGGCCTGTTAAAGCGGTGGGGACACTCAGTCACCGTCGTCGAGAATGGCTCTGAAGCGGTCGATGCTTGGGCCGCTGGACACTTCGACGTTATCCTCATGGATGTCCAAATGCCTATAATGGATGGACTGGAGGCAACACAATTGATTCGCAATAAAGAGTTAGGTTCGAATCGCCACATTCCCATTGTGGCCGTTACGGCACACGCGATGGCAGGCGATCGAGAGAAGTGTCTTTCCGCTGGAATGGATGGCTATGTTACCAAGCCATTCAAGAAACAAGCCCTTTACGACGCGCTGCGTCCTTTGGTCGAAGGCGAGCAATAGGCTAAAGCCGCTCCACTCGAAACCGTTTTGCTGGAGAAAAGTGTTATGGAGACCATCAATCTTGCTTTGGCATTAAAAGCCACCGACGGCGACGTCGATTTATTGAAAGATGTTGTCACCGCATTTTTGGACGAATATCCTTCGCTGTTGGCTGAGTTGGAGCCAGCTGTCTTAGCCAACGATCATGCCGTCATTCGACGAGTGAGTCACACGATTAAAGGCACGCTCAGACTCTTCGGAGATGTTCCAGCAAAGGTGCTTGCAGAACGTCTTGAAGAAATGGGGCAAACGGGTGTTCTAGAGTGTGCTCCAGAGACGTTACTATCACTTCGATCTGCTTTGGTAACATTTCGGTCGCAATTGGTCGCGGCCGTGGACGATCTGAATTAATCAAAACGGATCCGCGGGCGGATCCATGCCGAAAGCTCCTAATGCCGTGGGTTCGTAGTCAATCCTGTAGTCAAATTTGCCGATCGAGAGTTGAACACCAGGGCGAAGCAAATGCTCACGAAACGAGACATGATTGATTTTGACTCCGTTGGTACTCTTTAAATCTCTTACATACCACCACCCCTCGAACACATATAACAAACAATGGTGCAACGAGATCGAAGACGAGCGGATCACAATATCGCAACTTGGATCACGCCCCGCAGTCATCTTCGTTTTACGGAGTTCGATCGAAGGACTACCATCGCGTGGCGTTAGAGTTCCAAGGACTTCCGGTAGTTTCGGCTTTTTCGGTTCCGCCTTGGCCGTCTCTCTTTTTAACTCAGGCGCATTCGTCACTCGGCGCTTTACCATCACAACCGTGTTTCCCGATGGATCAAAAGTCACGCTGTCCATAAAAGCCCACATCAAAAACAGTCCGCGGCCCCCTTCGCCAAGCAGCGCCGTTTTGCGACCGGTTGCGGTCAATTCTTGATACTTGAATCCAGGTCCTTCGTCGCGAACCGTCAATCTCGTTTCTTCACTTGTGACTCGAATTTCGATTTTGACGCGTCGATCCTTGTACGGCGATTGAGTTAATCGCTGGTCCATCAGTGCGCGATCGCCGTTCAAAGGGCCACCGATTTCTAAGTTGCCGTGATAGATTGCGTTGAGTATCGCATGCTCAAGCGCCACTCCAACTTGAACGGCACCGGGCTCATCGCAAATCCCCAATCCGACTGTCATTCGTTGAACCAACTCAATGAGCGGAGCGATCAGTGCAAAGTCGTTTTCGAAGACGAATTCAAATTGAGTAAGTGTAGCGCACTCAAGGAGGCGTTCGAAACTCGATTCCGTCCGAGTGAGTTCGAGGACGTGATCCAATGTCTCATTCAATAGTTCGTCGCAACGAGCCTTAGGAACATAGCCTGCTGCCCCGCGTTTCAACGCTGCGGAAGCAAGTTCTTCACTTCCTGCCGCAGTGATTAACACCACCGGCACTAGTGGATAAAGTTTTCGCACGTTTTCAACTAACTGCATTCCATCCATATTGGGCATTTGCATGTCCGTAACGACTACGTCAGGGACTTTGGCTTTGAGACTTTCCAACGCTTTCAGTCCATCTGCGGCGGTGTCTACCTCGAAGTGAAGACTTTTCTTTAAAAGCCCCTCAATCAGTCGGCGATCGGTAGCGGAATCATCAACGAGCAGGATCTTGAACATAAGGCAGGTGCTCCAATAGAATGATTGTTCAAACGGCAATATAGATTGCAACATTTCTTTAGTGTTTAAGGTAGTATAGCTTTCGGAGAACGTCGCTGCATACATACTTTGCTTCGCCTCAGAAATAGTTGCCAAGTTCTCGCAACGGTGCGACGGTACCGAGAACGGCATGGCTTACACCCTCCCGCAAACATTCCAATGGGACCGACCATGACTTCGCTACTTCGCCATCGAATCGCCTACGTCGTATTTGCCACGATCACGCAATGCGTTGGATCATGGGGAGCGGGGACATTGGCCATAAGCCAAGAAATCGGTTCTGTCTCAAAAGACGCCGCTCACGTACAGGACACCGTTGAGGCCATGAAGAAAGCCATGGCTTTCATGACGTCACGGGTTGCCGTACACGGCGGCTATGTTTACGACGTGACGCTAGACCTTAAGACGAGGCGTGGCGAGGGGGCCGCGACGGAAACCGAGGTCTGGGTTCAACCGCCTGGAACACCAACCGTCGGAGTCGCGTATGTCCGGGCATTCGAAGCTACCGGTGAACAAGCGTTCCTAAGTGCCGCGACCCAATGTGCCAATGCCCTTATTTACGGACAACTTGAGTCCGGGTGCTGGACGGATCGAGTGGATTTCGACCCCAAGGGGAAGCATACCGGCCGCTATCGCCATCAACAGGGGAACGCCAAAGGCCGAAACTACTCAACCTTGGACGACGACAAATCGCAATCCGCCTTGAGATTGCTAATGGAAGTCGACCGAGCGCATGAATTCAAAAATGAGGCGATCCACGAAGCTGTCATGTTCGGACTCGAAGCACTCCTGAAGGCGCAGTTCGCCAACGGAGGCTTTCCGCAAGGATGGGAAAAACCCGTGGAACCCGGAATCGCGGTCAAAGCGTCCTTCCCAAAATACGAATGGCGAACCGAAGGGAAATTCAAAAACTACTGGGACTTCGAAACGCTCAATGATGGCCTAGCGGGCACCGTCACCAAAACGCTTCAGCTGGCATACGAAACTTACCAAGATGAACGTTTCAGAAACGCGATGCTCAAGTTTGGCGACTTCCTCATCCTGGCTCAACTGCCGGAACCGCAGCCTGCCTGGGCTCAGCAATACAATCATATGCTTCAACCGATTTGGGCTCGCAAATTCGAACCACCAGCTGTCTCCGGTCGTGAATCCGAAGATGCCATCGAAACCCTTTTGTATCTGACGGACACGACGGGCGAACGAAGATTTCTCGCTCCAATTCCCAACGCAATCCGTTGGCTGAAAGGCTCTATGTTGCCCGATGGACAGATCGCTCGTTTCTATGAACTTGAAACCAATCGACCACTTTACTTGACCAAGGATGATTACGCGCTAACCTATGACGATTCGAATCTTCCAACGCACTACAGTTTCAAATCCCAATGCAATGTTCTGAAACTCGAAACGCGATACCAGGCCCTCATGAACCGGCAACCGCAAACTTTAACCGATCGCAACAATAGCACAGATCGCGTGGCTCTTCCGAACAACAGATCCAGTAAATCCACTCTCAAGACTTTGCGACAAGAGGCGGACCGAATCCTGCGTGAGTTGGACAACGAGGGGCGTTGGGTCTCAGGCAAAAAGTTGATCGAAAGCGATCAGTTCAGCCGGAACCTAACTCGACTTGCTGAATATGTAGCTGCAGCCGAGATCGCATCCATAGATCGTTGAATCCAGCATGATATCGAACGAAACGCCGCCAGATCTGTTGAACAGCGTTGACACGTTCGCCTTGCCCAATCGTCGTTTGTGGATCGCGGGCTTGATTACTCTCGCCGTGATCTACAGCTATCTTTTCCTTGCACAGCCCGTTGGAAATGGGCTGGTGGAAAACGACGGTAGCCAGGTCAGTCGGGGCGGCTATATAATGATCAGCCTTCTCTACCCGGAGACACGACTTGCAACATGGATCGATAGCGGTCGATTGCCGATCCGGTTGAGCGATCGCATTCCCATTGTGTTGGGCACGTGTGCCTGGCTGGCACTAGCGGCGCTTGTTGGCGTAAGACTTATGAAACGCGGGTACCCGCCCGATGGCTCTTTGTCAGAAAGGCTTGAGCACCTCGCATTTGCCATTCTCGCGGGACTCGCGCTTCTGTCGACACTGACACTGTTGGTTGGATTGCTGGGTGGCCTTAAGGCCTTGCCGTTAACTGCCGCTATCGCGGTACTGGTTATCTTGGTTTTTTGCGTAACGCACCAAAGAAATGGGAATTCAGCGGATAGCGTTGCAACCATCGCTGCTGTTCCACCGCAAGCCATCGAACCTCCGCGCACCATAATTGATCGGCTGTTCTTGATCGCGATCGTGGCGATGACTTGCTTTGCTGCTGTTGTCACGATGCTCGGAGCTTGTCTACCGCCGAGCGAATTCGACGTTCTTGAGTATCACCTCCAGGCGCCAAAGGAATTTTTTCTCCAAGGCCATATCGGATTTGTGCCTCACAACATCTACGCAAACATGCCGCTGGGTACCGAGATGCATAGCTTGGCAGTGATGACGCTTTTGAATCAAGACGATGCGTGGCTTGGTGGCTTGATTGGTAAATCGATCACAGCGTCGATCTCCCTTATCGGAGCTTTGTTGCTTGGTTCTTTTTTGACTCGCAGAATTGGGAAATTATTTGGATGGTGCGCCGCAGGCTTATGGTTGACATCGCCAGGCATTGCATATGTAGCAATGTTTGGGTTGATCGATGGCGCGTTGGCCACCTATGTCTGCGCTTCAGCAATTGCTACTTTCTATGCACTTCAGGCCATGCCTTCACGGTCAGCAGAGGATGGTTTGCATGCGAAGGTTCTCATTCATTGGCGTTTGGCTGCGCTCATGTCCGGAGCCGCTGCAGCCGCAAAGTATCCGGGTTTGGTTATCGCGGTATTCCCCGTGCTGGGTTTCTTTGGATGGGCCGCTTGGAGATACCGATCGGTCTTGAGTAAACGAGAGTCGGTTCTTGTCGCATGCACAATTGCGATGGAGTTAGCCGTCACTTGCGGCCCATGGTACGCAAAGAACTGGTACGTAAGCGGCAATCCGTTTTATCCGTTGGTCGCAGATGTATTTGGCGGGAAGACGTTGAGCGCTGACAAAATCGCACAGTGGAAACGGGCGCACAAAGCAACGAACTTTACGCCAGCGGTGGACTTTGGGCCAATCTCAAACACAATTGCCGCGAACTCCATGAAGGCGGCCCTATCGCACGCTGCCCAACCGGTTTTGACATCGATCTTTGTTCAGCCTGCAATGATCTATGGGTTATTGCTTTGCGCCGGTCCAGTGCTCTTGATGCGAAAAAATCGCGACTTCCAACTCTGGATGGCGTGGATTGCTTGGTCTTGCTGGATCGGCTTGGTATGGTGGTTTGCAACGCACCGCATCGATCGGTTTTGGTTTCCGTCGACCGGGTTATGGGCTGGGCTTGCTTCAATAGGGTTTTGGTGGGTATACCAAAGCGTTTCTCGATACCTATCGCTGACGATAATCGTCCTTGGGCTGGCTTACGGATGCGTTTTGAACTCGTCTCCCGTCAATACTGACAACCGATACTTTGTTTCGCTTGATGCGTTGCGAAACGATGTAGGAGACAAAGTCCAAATCCCGAGAATATTCCCAACCACCGCTTGGGTCAATCGGCACCTAGACTATGGTAGAGTGCGCATCCTCTTGGTTGGTGAGGCGAGGGCTTTCGAGTTTTTAATGCCAATTGAATACAGTACTTGCTTTGATCTCAATCCAGGCGAAGTGTATTTAAAGGGAAAGTCGCGAACCGAACAGATCGCAACACTCAAGCAGCACGGCATCACCCATATCCTAATCCAATGGTCCGAAATCAACAGATATCGCCGGCCGAACAACTATGGCTTTAGCGAATGGCCTCAGCCAACAGACATTCAGCAATTGATCGACGATAATATTGCAAGCAGAGTGGATTGGGGATTCCCACCAACGTTAGCGGAACTTTTGGAGATCAAGTAGTTTTCTGAAGTGACCCGTTGGGCTTTCAGGTTAGGTTGTGACGAAATCTCGCCAAAGTGGTGGGGCCGTTGATGGCTCGCTGGAAACAACGATGGCTTGATCGATCAAATTCATTGCCAGTTGTGACTTAGACTCATCATCGCAAAAGACGGTGAGGATGGGTTGATTGGCAGTTAGTGATGATCCTACCTTGCAGTGCATCTGGAGTCCGACTGAAAAATCGATAGCTTGTCCCGCGACGACTCTTCCTCCTCCCATAGCGATGATCGCTTGTCCGAGAAGTTGTCCATTGATGGAATGGAGGTATCCATCGGATACGGCCAGATAGTCTTTGCTTTGACCGATGGGTCTTGCGGCGGTGAGCGAGCCGCCTTGGGCATGAACCATGCGTTCGAAGCGATCCATGGCGGCACCGCTATCGAGGAGTTTACCGAGTCGGTTGCGGGCTTCATCGAGTTGGCGTTCGCGTTTTGTGCTGATGAGTAGTCGAGCAGCGAGTTCGATGGTCAGTTCGCGCACATCAATAGGGCCGCCTCCTTGTAGAACGGCGATCGATTCGTCCACTTCGCATGCGTTGCCGACCATGTCACCTAGCGGCTGGGTCATGTCGGTGATGAGGGCTGTCGTCAGTACGCCGGCGAGAGTGCCGACGCGGATCAAGGATGCGGCGAGTGCTGCTGCGAGTGCTTCGGTACCGAGAAAGGCACCGCTTCCGAACTTTACGTCCAGCACTAGCGCGTCGAGCGACTCAGCGATCTTCTTAGACATAATGCTGGCTGTAATCAGTGGAATGGATGGAACAGTGGCAGTAACGTCGCGCAGACCATAAAGTTTTTTGTCCGCGGGGACCAGTGAATCGGTAGCACCAGTGATGACACAGCCGATGGCATCTAACTGGCGATCGATTTCGGTTTCGGACAGGTTTGTGCGAAAGCCTTCGATGGCTTCGAGTTTATCAAGGGTGCCGCCGGTAATGCCGAGTCCTCGACCGCTGATCATGGGAACATGCAGTTCGCAGCAGGCAAGAAGCGGTGCTAAGATGAGAGAGGTCTTATCGCCCAATCCCCCAGTTGAGTGTTTGTCCACTCGGGGATTATCACCGACCTTCCTCAATTTCGATCCGCTTGCAATCATGGAATCGGTTAGGTCGGAAATTTCTCGATCGGACATGCCGTTGAGATAAATGGCCATTGCCAAGGCGGACATTTGGTAATCCGGGATCGTGCCACGAGCGTATCCGTCGATCATGAACTTGATTTCGTCACTGGATAAAGGGCGGTGATCTCTTTTGTTTGCAATGACTACGGCAGGAATCATGATTTGGTCAACTAATTTAGGATGAATGGAGTAAACTGGTTGGGTGCTTGGGGGGTTGCAGAAATCGTATGATAACCGATTGTCAGGGCCTTCTTTTGGTTTTAGATATAAACGGTGCGAGTCGAACTAGGATTTGAATAATGTTGAAATTGACCGGTCATCGGTTTTGTATATTCGTCATTGCGAGTGTTTTTGTTTTGCCAACCGAATTGGGCAATCTTCTTGCACAGGGGAATGCGGACCCCGCACGGTTGATCGAGGCCAAGGAGCAAGCTCGCGGATTGGCGTTGGCGTTTCAATCGGCGGCTTCCAAGATGATGCCTAGCGTGGTGACTGTTCTTGCCAAGCGATCAGACGTGGACGAAACGTTGGACGTTTTGGATTTGCTCGAGGATGACTCGTCGGCGTTTAACATTGGATCCGGCGTGATTATTTCCGAGGATGGATTGTGTATAACCAATCACCATGTCATCAAAGGGAGCAAGGGTATTCGAGTGCGATTGGCGGATGGTCGGGAGTTGTTGGGAATGGATGTGCTTTCTGATCCCTCAAGCGATATTGCTGTGTTTCGTATTAAGACTAAGGTGGCGTTATCGGCCGCCGCGATTGGAGACTCGGACGCGTTAGCAATTGGCGACTGGGTCATGACCATTGGAAGCCCGTTTGCTTTGGACCAAACGGTGAGTGTTGGAATCATCAGCAGCAAAGGTCGCACGATCCGAGGATTATTGGAGGGGCAGCTTTTACAAACGGATGCAACCATCAATCCCGGGAATTCGGGAGGGGCGTTGCTCGATTTGAATGGCGCGCTGGTTGGAATCAATACGGCGATCCCGACGACAACTGGCCAATTCCAGGGGATCGGCTTTGCAATTCCAATGCGACGGGTTCAATGGATATCCAAAGAGCTTCTTGAATTCGGCGAGGTACGGCGATCACGGCTGGGTGCGACAGTGGACGTAATCCCTCAGTATCTCGCGGAGGAACTCAAGATACCGGTGCGAGGTGGAGTTCAGCTGATCAAAATGACGGCAAATTCGCCCTCCACCAAGGCGGGATTAGAGATTGGAGACGTGATCTTAGAGCTGGCGGGCCAGAAAGTGTTTACGCCCGAGGATTTCAAGAGTTTGGTCGAACAACTTCCAGCAGATCGCTCATACCCGATTAAGTTATTGCGAGACGGCAATACCATGACATTGGAGATTCAGCCTGTCGTTCGAGAGAAGTAGAGAAAACGTTTTTGAGATTGCGAGATACCTTAAACTTATTAGTGAACGTGATTCCTTGAATCTTATGTGGTCATTACTCACGAGGTAGCGTGCCAGCCGATGGCGGAACTTGATCTAGTTAGCGAAAGCAGGAAATTTGGCGAATTTCTGCCTAAGGATCTTCCCTAACCCGTTGTGCGGGCTAAACTCGTGGTCACAGATGTGGAGAATGAGGAAAAATGACTTTTTTTCGGTTCGCCGGTTTCTATTACCCGCGAACATCCAACTCTGCTTAGATCGGCAACGTTGAATTACAATCCCTGCATCTTGTTTGTGGTGGAATTAGTAAGTGGTGTGTTTACTGGCCGTGTGGCCACATTTTTTATTCGTCGAGGAGACTACAATGAAGTTTCGCCCAGGATTTGCCCTAGGGCTGGCCACAGCGTTGTTTGGGGCCAGTAGTGTATTTGCAGGTGACTGCGGTTGCGGAACTGCAGCTGCGACCGGCAGTGTTGTAAGCGGTATGGTTGTTGGTGGTGGCGATGCAGGTTGCGCAGCGCAAGTTAGCTACGTTGAAAAGACCATCATGGTCCCAACGCAAGTTACCGAAATGCGAACGGTCAACAAGACCGCAAACAAGACGGAAGCACGCACCCGCACCTACACAGTGACCAAACAAGTTCCACGCACTGAGACCAAGACCAGCACGACCACCGTGATGGTTCCAAAGCAAGAAACCAAGCAAGTCACTTCCACAGTGAACGTGCCAGTTTCGAGCCAAGTTGAAGAGACCTACCAAGTAAACGTTTCGAAGACAGTTACGGAAGAAGTTCCGTACACAGTAAACGAAACCATCTACACCGACACCGTTAAGACCTATACCGTTCAGGTTCCAACAACTGTCGTTGAACAACAGACTTACCAAGTCGCTGTCTGCAAGACAGTTCCAGAAGTACAGAACTACACAGTACAAGTTCCAACGACTGTCAATGAAGTCGTTAACTACACTGTTCAAGTTCCTCACTACGTTGATGTCGTTCAGACTTACAACGTGTCCGTACCTGTGACGACACAAGAACAAGTTCCTTACACGGTACAAGTTCCTGTCTACACAGACGAACAAGTTCCTTACACCGTTCAAGTTCCGGTTTACACCGACGAAGTTGTTTCGACGACTGTCAAGGTTCCTTACACCGAACAAAAGACTGGCACTCGCCAAGTTTGCCGTTCGTTCCCTGTAACGACCATGAAGACCGTTACCAAGGATATGGGCTCGTACCAGAACGTAACAGAAGAAGTGCCAGTTGCTAACGGATGCGGAGTTGCAGCTTCCTCCGGATGCGGTTGTGCAGCCCCAGCAGCTTCGGGTTGCGGATGTGCAGCACCAGCGGCTTCGACCGGTTGTGGTTGTGCAGCTCCAGCAGCCAATGCTGGTTGCGGTTGTGCAGCTTCGGCATCGGCATCGGCTTCGGCTATGGCGACTCGTACTGTTTGCAAGAAAGTTTGGGTTCCAAACGTTGTGACGCAAGAAGTGCCAGTGACAACCATGCAACGACAAATGGTTGACGAGCCTTACACCTACACCGCTTCGCTTTTCCGCGACGAAGTTCGTCAGATCACGGTCAAGAAGGTTAGCTACACAACGGAAACCAAGACGCGAACGGTCCGCAAGTGCAGCATGACGACCGAGACCAAGATGCGAGCCGTTAACAAGGTTAGCTATGTCACAGAAGCTCGTCAAAGGACTGTCAAGCAGTGCCGAATGCAAGCAGAAACTCGTCAACGAACTGTTGCTAAGACTGTTTGGAATACAGAAACTCGTCAACGCACAGTCAACAAGACTGTGACCGAAATGGAAACACGTACTCGCGACGTTAGCAAGTGCGTAATGAAGAGCGAAGAACGCACGATGACCGTCAAGGTTCCAAGCGTTGTCGCAAAGCAATTGACACGTACTGTGAGCAAGGTTGTCTGCACGCCAGAAACCAAGACACGTATGAAGACTGTTGTAAACATGGTTCCACAGACCGTGACCAAGGACGTTGTTTCGACGGTTATGGTTCCAGAACAACGCACCAACACCTACAACGTTACTGTCTACGATGCTGTTAAGGAAGAGAAGACAGAGACATACAATGTCTGTGTTCCTTACACAGTTACCGAAGAAGTTGCTGTAACCGTCTGCAAGATGGTTCCACAAACCGTGACAGTTCCTGTTTCGGTTCCAGCGAACTCCGGTTTCGGCGGTGCTGCAATCAGCGGAAGTGCTTGTGGTGGCGGATGTGCAGCTCCAGCAGCATCGTCCGGTTGCGGATGTGCAGCTCCAGCTCCAGCAGCTTCGGGTTGCGGTTGCAAGTAATTGAATTCGGCTTGTTGAGCTTGCGGCGCTACGCCTTCGGGAGCTTGCCGACAGCAAAATAGGTCGAGAACTTCGATAAATCTAAAACGGCCCGTGCGAGGTATCCTTGCACGGGCCGTTTTTCTTTTGAGTAGCCAAGCTACAATAGCCTACCCAAAACAACTTCCCTCCAATTCCTCCAATGCCTGCTATGACAACCTCAAAGAGACTGACCGACCCGTTTGGCGCACGTGATTCCTTTCTTTCGCCCCAAGGCCAACTAGGAATCTACCGACTTGCAAAACTCGAAAAAGATGGAATTGCAGCGGTCTCAAAACTCCCTTTCTCGATCCGCGTCCTTCTCGAAGCGGTTTTGCGGAACTGCGATGGCTACCAAGTCGCTGAGGCAGACGTCATTAATTTGGCTAAGTGGAATGCAGTGAAGCCTGCCGAGCTAGAGGTGCCCTTCAAAGCCGCTCGAGTTGTCTTACAGGACTTCACCGGTGTGCCTGCTGTGGTGGATCTGGCTGCGATGCGTGATGGTATGAAAGCACTGGGGGGAGATCCAAACAAGATTAATCCACTTATCCCAGTGGACTTAGTCATCGATCACTCGGTCCAGGTCGACTATTTTGGTGCGGCTGACTCGCTCGCTCGAAACGTCGAGGTCGAGTTCGAACGCAACAAAGAACGATATGAATTCCTTCGATGGGGCCAACAGGCCTTCAATAACTTCCGCGTAGTGCCTCCAAACACAGGCATCGTTCATCAAGTGAACTTGGAGTTCCTCGCCAAAGTCGTCTTCACAGGCAAAGACCATGCGGGCGCCGTTGCGTATCCAGACACATTAGTCGGAACCGACTCACATACGACAATGATCAATGGACTTGGCGTCTTGGGTTGGGGTGTCGGCGGTATCGAAGCAGAAGCGACCATGCTTGGGCAACCGCTTTATATGCTGATGCCTGAGGTTGTCGGTATGAAACTATTAGGCAAACTGGCCCCAGGCGCAACAGCGACAGACCTGGTGCTTCGAGTTACTGAAATATTGCGCAAGGAGGGCGTTGTCAACAAGTTTGTTGAGTTCTTCGGAGAGGGCGTCTCGCGAATGTCGCTAGCCGACCGAGCCACCATCGCCAACATGGCGCCAGAGTATGGAGCGACCATGGGTTTCTTCCCAGTCGACAATGAAACGCTTGTGTATATGCGACGTACGGGGAGAACCGCGAATGAAATCGAACTCGTCGAACGATACTGCAAAGAACAGGGCTTATTCCGAGTCGACGGCAGCCCAGATTTAAATTACACCAAAGTGCTTACGCTGGACTTAAGCAGTGTAGAGCCCTCGCTCGCTGGTCCTAAGCGTCCGCAAGACCGTGTTCCTCTCAAATCGTTGAAGACATCCTTTGCCAAAGCGCTTTCGGCACCGATTGCCGAACGCGGCTTTGGACTTTCGACAGAACAACTGGCTTCGACCGCCAAGGTTCAAGACAATGGCCACAGTTCAGTGATCGGACACGGCTCGGTCGTGATTGCAGCGATCACATCATGTACCAACACTAGCAATCCGTCAGTCATGCTCGGTGCGGGACTGCTTGCAAAGAAGGCAGTGGCTCGAGGGTTGACGGTAAAGTCGTTTGTTAAAACAAGCTTGGCGCCCGGCTCGCGCGTTGTTACGGACTACCTTGAAAAAGCTGGCGTGCTCCATCCGTTGCAGCAACTTGGGTTTCATGTCGTCGGTTACGGTTGCACAACATGTATTGGCAACAGTGGCCCGCTGCCTGAATCGGTTTCGAACGCAATCAATGAGGGAAATCTTGTTGCGGCAGCCGTACTCAGCGGCAATCGCAATTTCGAGGGACGCGTTAATCCACACACGCGGGCCAACTATCTCGCAAGCCCAGCCTTGGTCGTCGCCTATGCCATTGCGGGAACTGTCGAAATCGATTTCGAGAACGAGCCGATCGGACATGATTCCAATGGAGAACCTGTATTCTTCCGTGAGATTTGGCCGACGCAGGACGAGATCCAAGCGACCATCGAACAAAGTGTTCAACCGGAGATGTTCGTCAACCTGTATTCTAGCGCCTTCACCTCCAACGAAACTTGGAATGCGATCCCAATCACTCCGGGAGAACTTTACAAGTGGGATGAAAAGAGCACGTACATTCAGCGACCACCGTTTTTGGAGGGCATCACAACGCAGGAAGGCTCGATCGTACCGATCCACGGCGCACGCGTCCTGGCAGTGCTTGGCGACTCCGTGACCACGGACCATATTTCACCAGCTGGTTCGATCGCAAAGGATGGGCCGGCAGGACGCTTCTTAGTAGAGAACGGAGTGCACGCTCGGGATTTCAATAGTTATGGAGCGCGACGCGGCAATGACCGAGTCATGGTTCGAGGTACGTTTGCCAACATTCGCATTCGCAATGCCATGACACCTGGTATCGAGGGTGGCGTAACCAAGTACTTGCCGACCGGCGAGCAAATGAGCATCTACGACGCATCGATGAAGTACCAGGCAAACAAGACGCCGTTAGTCATCCTGGCCGGTTCGGAGTATGGCACAGGTTCGTCTCGCGACTGGGCCGCCAAGGGGACGCTGTTGCTTGGAATTCGAGCTGTCATTGCGACTTCCTACGAACGCATTCACAGAAGCAACCTGGTCGGTATGGGAGTGTTGCCGCTGCAGTTCCTAGAGGGACAGTCAGCGCAAAGTCTTGGCCTAACAGGCGAAGAGTCCATTGATATCCCGTCCTTGAGCGATCAACTTCTACCCCGTAGTCAGGTCAAAGTGGTTGCGACGAAAGTCGATGGTAGCAAGCAATCGTTTGAAGCATTGGTTCGAATCGACACGCCCGTAGAAATTGACTATTACCGCAATGGCGGTATTCTGCCGACGGTCCTTCGAAAGCTGGCTGAAGCTTAGGACTACATGGGAAAACGAAAGCGTCGCTCCATAACGATCACCAAAGTCGCGATTGCACTTGCAGTCGTGACAACCCTGTTAGCCATGACCGCTTCCGGTTCGATTGTGGTCTCAGGTGGTAGAAATTTCGAAGAAGGAGTCCATCAAGTTGCATTAGGCATCATGCTGCTGGCTTACTTGTTCTTAATTGTGGTCATCACGGCCTTCAAGCCGCAGCCAGTGGTTGCGTTGAATGTGGTGGAGGAGGACAGCTTTTTACTAATTACGCCCTGCACAAGTGATGGCTTCGTTGTCTTGGACCAAGCCGGAGTCGATGCAACCGCAACGGGTTCATTTCATAAAATGCCCAGCAATCGTCGTTCTGCCATTCGAATCGTCGTCGCACGGAATGTTTCCATTCCAAGTACTTTTTCCGATTCATTGGCGCTGTTCCCAAACTTAACGTTGTTGGATCTGCAGGAGGCCAAGGTTGCACCGGATTTTTGGGTAGACCTGGAGGAGTTACCGAGCGTGACACATGTTCTTGCTACGAACGCGATCGCAAGCGACTTGCTACGCAATATTTCGATTTCCTTGCCCGAGGTTAGGTTCTGGTTGGACAAGCCTCGGAACTTGGTCATTCGCTCGCGAGAGTCGATGAAGCCGTGGGGGGAGAAATGAACCGTGTCCGCCCGGCCAAGGTCTATCTCATCGGTGCAGGACCTGGCGATCCTGGATTGATCACGGTGCGAGGTGCTGAACTCATCGGTCGAGCAGATGCCATTCTATACGATGGATTAGCCAATGAAGCGTTGCTCAACTATGCGTCGAACCACGCAGAGATGATCTGCGTTGGCAAGCATGGACATGGAGGCACGTGGGGGCAATCCCAGATTGACGACGAAGTAGTTCGTCTTGCCAAAATGGGAAAATCAGTCGCCAGGTTAAAGGGAGGAGACACCGCGATTTTTGCTCGTACGGCCGAAGAAGTCGATCGACTCATTGAGGAGGGCATTCCTTACGAAATCGTCCCTGGGATCACCGCAGCCCTTGCCGCTAGCGCATTCGCGGGGATACCGATTACGCATCGCGACTGGTCCTCGGCGGTCGCACTCATCACGGGCAGATTGCAACCAGCCGACGGGAGCGATGAAGCAGAGGAATCGCTCGACTGGAATGCACTCGCGAAGTTCCCCGGAACACTCGTTTTGTATATGGGAGTAACGACGGCTGCGCACTGGAGCAGCAAACTCATGGAAGCCGGCAAACCCCCGGCCACGCCAGTGGCAATGGTGCGACGTTGCTCTTGGCCAGACCAGCAAGTGATCCGATGCGATTTAGGGTCCGTTGCCAAGACGCTGGACTCCATGCCAGGCCTGCGTCCACCGATCATCAGTATCGTGGGCGAAGTCATTCGGATGGCAAAAGCAATGGACTGGTTTACAGAGAGACCGTGGTTTGGAAAACGCATCTGGGTTACAAGTCCAACGCACACCGCAAAAATTTTAGGTCAAAAGTTCGTCGAACAAGGAGCGGAAGTGATTCAGATTCCTGTCATGACCGTCGTTCCGCCTGCTGATTGGCAACTGGTCGATGCAATGCTCGGATCTTTAGACCAAACAGATTGGATTGTCTTCAGCAACGTCTTTGGCGTCGAGGGATTTTTCTCCCGATTGAGAATGCTTGGCAAAGACGGTCGATGCTTGCACCGATGCAAGTTAGCCGCGGTTGGATCGGGAACGGCGGCTGCGATTGCAAAAGAGTCAATGCACTGCGATATGGTCCCGCAAATTGCGGGAGTGGAATATCTGGCGGATCTGTTGATTCACCAATGCAAAGGAAAACGCATTTTGTTTGTGCGTAATCCGGACGGCGAAACGTCAGCTATGGACCGGCTCACCGAAGCCGGTGCCTTAGTCGTCACCATGAATATCTACCATCAGCTACCTGCCCTCTCATTGTCGGCTGAGTGGCTATCGCGTATCGAGTCCGGCGAGATCCATGCGATCACTGCGACGAGCAAAAACATCGCAACCCATGCCGTCAAGCTGCTCGGCGAACGAAGCCGTAATCAGAATTGGCTAAGTCTCTCACCCTCCATCACAGCCAAACTACACGACCTAGGATGCGAGCAAGTGGAAACCGCTCGCGAACCCAGCCTCGACGCGTTGGTCGATCTAGCAAACGCATCGAAGTATATCTAGTGCAATCGCATGATGCGCAATCAAACCTATTTGTTTAGAGCGATCAGAGAGTTCTTGCAACGCTGCATTGCCCACATCCCCCAACTCAACGGTCCAATCGTTAACGTACAAATCGACATGCTGCATTAACACCGTATCATCGAACTCTTGTGCGTAGTGACGCATTGTCGGTAGCGTCTCCTCGCGATGCAAGATTCCATAGCTCACAGAATCCTTTACGACAGCTTGAACCGTTTGCAGCAAATCCGGACCAAGGGCTCGGGCGCCAACGATCCCGCCTAATGGCAGAGGGCAATGCGTCTCAGATTCCCAGCGCGCACCCAAATCCTCTACCAAGAATAGTCCTTCGTTTTGCCAAGTGAACCGCCCCTCATGAATACAAACGCCAAAGTCAGCCTTGCCATTCTTTAGATGTGGCATAATCTCGGAAAAGACAACTTGCTCGAGTTGAGTCGTTGTTGGATAAAACAACTTGAACAAAAGCGTTGCAGTGGTGTGTGCACCTGGGCAAAGAGTTCGCTGCGAAGAGTCTGTAGGCTGACCATTTTGGTTTGCGGACAATAGCAGTGGCCCGACGCCAAATCCCAAGGCTGAGCCACTGGGTAAAACTAAAAATCGATCCGCGAGCAAAAGGGCTGCGTGGAAGCTGACCTTGGCGATGTCGAGGTTGCCATGAAAAGCACGGTCGTTCAATTGTTGGATATCAAGTAACTCGACTTGAAAATCTAGTCCTCGCCAATCAACTTTCTTGTGCATCAACGCATGGAAAGCGAACGTGTCATTGGGGCAAGTCGAAATCCCTAATCGTATTTTACGCGTCATAAACTCAACAACCTGTAGACTTGTTGCTCGACAGCCAACATCGCTTCGCGAACGCGCCAATTCTCTTTGTTCCGATCGCCAGCGCGATTGGAGATGCCGCGAACAATGGTTAATGGGATGTCCGCAAATCGGCATGCGGCTGCAACCGAAAATCCCTCCATGTCCTCGGCTACTGCATTTGGATATTTCCTGAGTTTCATTTCGACTTCCTGTTCGGTCGCGGACGCGGAGCAGCAGGTCAACAACTTGGCAGTTTGGTTCGCCAAGCCCGCGACGGATGGTTGCCGGATTGAAAAGCAATCAGATACTTCTGGCGAGTGCGGCCACTGCTGCCAACCCATTTCGTGGGCGGACAAGAATTGGTCGCCAGAACCAGCACCAATCCCAAAGCATGCCACCTCGTCGAACTCAACGGCCTGGCCGACCAGAAAACGGTTGCTGAGGGTTCCTGCAATTCCGATCAACAGGACCTGCTTCGGAGAATACTGCGTGATCAATTCACAGGTGCGTAGCCCCGACACGACGATACCAAATCCGCAAAGCTCCAGTTGCCAATCCGACCGACGGATTTGCTCGCGAAACGAGTTCGATAAACACTCCAACTCAAACTGAGTCGGCACAATCAAAAGCTTAGAAACCAACGGGGCACTTTTCGAAATGGAGCCAGCAATAAAAGGAACCGCTTGAGGATACAAGTACGAAACTGAGCATTGAATTGTACACTTTTCTCCGAGCACCACCATTTCAGAGTTGCGACACTCGTCGCGTTTGCCAAAGTACGTCGCAATGTGGTTTGCGATTTATTGTGTGGTTTTGTTCGCGTTATGCCATTTTGCAATCCTGCCCAGTTTAGAATAGTGAGAGGATTCAAAAACATAGGGTTGCCAGCCGAAAACTTTTCAATCGTCTTTTCCTACCTCTTCCCTCTCATCACGATGCATCATGTACTATCAACTCATACTTCAGAATCAAGTCGAGGATCTCCATCAATCCACTTGGACTTTGAAGCCACCGGGTGTTGTTGGCCGAGACGCTTCCTGCCAAGTCTGTATTGACCACCCATCGATCAGTCGTCAGCACTGTCAGTTCTCTCTGAATCACGAGGAGACGCTC
>JANMNR010000669.1:0-1982 GCA_031368325.1 Pirellula sp. | reverse complement strand
ATGTCCATTTCTGAATTTGACGCAGAAGTTGCAGCAGCCACGGGTGATACGGTCAGCACGATTCGTCGTTGCGGCTTTTCGATGTTAACTCGAGCGGCGTTCGAGTTAGAGCCTGATGATTTGCATCCGCCCCAGGTAATTGATTGGGACAGTGCCGAGCCGTATCTCTTGGCTCGCTTTATCGACGAGCTGACCGACTAGCCGGCAGTGCCGGAATCACCAAACACTCGCGGGCGGTGGCTTCAAGTCACTGCCCGCTTGTCTGTTCATTCTTACGCGTTCTTACGTTCCTCCATTACTCCAACAATCGATTGAAACCAAGCATGCTAGTTCGATCCAAAATAGAAGGTCCCCTTAATGGCGTTGACAAGGTAGCCGTCGCATTGCAGTTTTGGCTTCGCAGACGATGCAAAACAGACCGAGACAAAGAGCACATTTGGTCCATCGGTTTGGATACAAAGATGGTCGTAAAGTATGTCGAGGTGGTCACGATTGGCACCCTCGACGCAAGCCTTGTGCATCCCCGCGAAGTATTCCGCTTCGCGATCATGCAAGGGGTTGCATCAATCATCATTGGCCATAACCACCCATCGGGTGACATACAACCAAGTATCCAGGACAGGGCTGTAACACGGTCTCTCGCCAACGCCGGCAAAGTCTTGGGTGTTCCACTACATGACCATCTGATCATCGGGACAAATGGCAAGCGATTTAGCTTTGCCGAGTCATTGCCAGACGATCTGCGAGCTTCTTAACCAGGTCACGGTACTGCAAAGCCCCGTTCTTGCGTCAATTTACTACCGAGCGACGCAAACCATGCCCGCTCGTCCAATTCATTATCTTCCAACTAACGAAATCAAAACCATGTTTATCCCCAAAACAGTACTCCACGCATTTCGCAAGTTTGCGAACGCCTTTTTAGACAGACCGATTCGGAAACTCGCATCTGACATCGGCATTCACGTCACCGCAAACGGCTGTACCCCGCTCAGGACCTGCCAGACTATCACTTCCTTCGAGATCTGGCGTGGCACACTATCGACGAGCGGCTGGTAGAGCTGTAAAGGTCGCCTCGACCCGGACCGTGCCTCAAGCAGGACGAGTTAATCGTCCGTTTCCATCTGGCAGCAAGCAGCTTTTCGAGTTGCAAAAGATCATTCTGTGGCGTTAGCCGCGGGATGTTCTTTTTTAGCTATTGGGGACTAAGCCCTAGTCTCGCTCTTCGTGCCTGATCGTTCTGCCCAACAGCTAAATCCAGCCCATTTTAGGGTCATATTAAATGGAAGCGACTTACGATTCCCCGAACAAGCCGGCAGCTTGGCGTGAGCTTTAATTGGGTAGGTGCAGTGATGAGTGACGGGATTGATATTGTAGAGAAGGTGTTGGAAAGCTTCGGATACCTTGTGGGGTTCATAGTTATTGTCGCGGGCATATCGACTTACTTCGGCTTTAACTGGATGTTTGTCGCGTTTGCCTTGTTATTTGTATTTCTGAGCGGGAGATACGTGGTAGACACCATCGCGAAGGCAATAACAGACGCGGCAAAAATATCACGAGGCGACAAAGGGTCGGAAGACTAAAAATAGCCTAAGCAAGCTAGCAGGGCCTCCGGGCCCCGCTAGCTTTTCTTTAGCTGTTTGGCAACGGCGACCCAATAAGGGCTGCCCGTAAAAAGACTGCTGGTGGCGAAAGCCACTGAGTAGTCTTTTTTAGCTACTGGACGATCGATTCCGGGTGGCCCAGAGGCGGGGGCGTTTCCAGCACCGTCGGAGAGACTTTTCCTAATGGCATCGCTCTATGAATCGGTAAAAAACCGACTCAAAACTGAGGTGATGTGGGAAACCGCTGATCTGGCACGAACGCGCTCCGGTTTGGGTGACGTTTGGGTGACCGGTGCGACTTGAATGGTCATTTTTCGCACCTCTAATGGGCTCAAGAACCGAGGTAACCCATCGCGTTTCCATCTCTGCTTGACAAACACA
>JANMNR010000667.1:0-3037 GCA_031368325.1 Pirellula sp. | reverse complement strand
AACGGTTGCGAACCGGAGTCCGGATGAATGGGGTTGCAAGCAGAGAATCCACGACCCAGCTGGTAGATACCGATTGCTTAGATTTCCCCGCGTTCAAACCATTGAACTCTTCGGTCCAATACCCTTGTATCCGTCCGATGTACGCCTTTACGCTGTCGTGGATGCGTACGACTTCACCTAGGTCACAATTCTCACGATCCTGGAGTAGCTGGCAAAATTTACTGAGACTTTTTACTGTCTTTTCAAGATCCTCGTCTAATTGCTCACTTCCAAGTTGGGTAGCGGCTATTTTTCGCCAACGAAGCATGGATCGCAGTTCCGCCAACGTTTGATTGCGGAATTGCAGAGCGTTGCGCAATTGATTGCGTTTGTCGGACGAATCAGTCAACGCCCGCTCGGCTTTGTCTAAATTCGCACGACAGCGATCGATCCAGTTCACCCCAATCTGATCGTGTGCCAATCGCGTCCCTTCTAAAAGCGAGCGCTGTGCTAGCGCTAAACTTAGCTGGGTGCTGACATTGGATGTCATTGGATCGTATGCCAATCGCTCATATTGCCGCCAAAGGCCAATCGCACGTCGTGCAATACTCCACGGTGTCGTTGGTCTGGAAGCAAACTGCTTGGCCCAAAAAAACTCAACGTATTGTGAGGATAAATCGTTTGGCAGTTGACCATACCATTTGTCAAACAATTCCCGCGTGTCCATTTCGATGGCAGTATCGAGTTGTCGCATTTGAATGGTTATTGCATTTGGAATCGGAGATCCACCATACTCGGCGAGCCGCTCCATCAATCCGAGGCTAGGCAAAACTGCATTGGGAATAGCAAGCGTCGGCATTTGGTCTGACACTCGTTTAGCAAGGGTACCAACCTGTGCATGGCCAGTCGTTGCAAATTGATAGGCCCCCAAGATTTCCGAGGTCAGATGCAATCGAGTTGTTTTCGAATCCAGCAACGAATCCGTTCGTAGACGCTCTTCGATTCCATGAAGGTGGGAAGTGAATTCATTCCAAGCATGGGGCGCTACATCGACTGGACGCATTAAGCCCTCCGGTGATAGCTCCAAATACTCGCAAAACTGCCATGCAAGCTGCAATAATTGCAAATTAGATGTCTTAGGATCTGCCAATCGAGAAATATCCGGAATTGGATTTCGAAGGTTCTGGACACGTTCCGACTCGGGTAATATCTCGTCGTTTATCGCTCCTGGATTCTCACTAATCGCAGCGGCTTCCTGTCCAACATCTGCAGATTTTGGATTCGCATAATTCGACTCCCCTGGGGCGTCTTCTAACCCGATCGTTTTCTTGATTTTTTCTCTGACGACTCGTGGAAGAGAATCAACGTTGTCCTTAATTTCATCCATCGCTAGGTCTTGAATTCGAGCTGTTTTTCTTTCCAAATACTCTGTGAGCCAATTCTTTTCTTTTTGAACTTTCTCAGCCATCTTGTCCTTCGCCTCTACCTCGGTTTCCTCTTTTCCGGTGCTTGAGCTCCAAAGACTCGAAAGACTACCCCACAATGAAAAAGTAGATTGTTGACTTGGGACACTAGCGATCGCAATCAAACCAAGAGAGGAATTGGAATTTGCCCCTGTCGAGAACAACATAGGGGTCTGCCGTGTGTTACCGCCCGACTCGCGTTGTATTTGCGACTCCGTAAAGCCAATCACAAAGCGAGTGAACTCATCCAGATCAATAGCCGCATCTTTATTCAAATCCGCAGATCCTTGCAACGCCTTGGTGATTGCATAAGAAAAGACATTGGAGCGAAGTTCTATGGACGCATATGCGCTCTCTTGAGGCGAGTTTGACACCAACACCCATTGGTAGGGGTTGTTTCTTGACTTCATTAGATCGCGAAGACTGTAGAGGAAATCGTCGCGAACCGAATCTCCGGTGCTTTGAGAATCCGAGGGGCCAAGACTCAAGCATACCAACGTTACGCCTACCGTCATTCGATCAAGCAAATTCAACAAATCCTCGATGGAAACGGATCCGTTTTCTACAGCCTCACTAGTGAAGTTGGAGCATTTTAAAAACGGGCGGTCGCCATCCAGCATTGGATGCGCGCTAATTTGCAAAATCGCAACATCCGACTTTTGAGAGCTGGAATCGACGATGCGCTGTAGATATTTGCGCACACCCTCGGGCGAATCCATAATCGAGAATTCATTGGCAGCATCTTCCTTCCGAAAGCTTCCATCCATCGACAGAAAGCGAATCGCATCCTCCTGATAAAAAGGCATCGGCTTCAAGTCCTCAACGTCGTACTCCCCAGCAGTAAGGTAATACAATCGCAAGGTCGGATGAAAAAGAGGGCTAAACAACAAGTAGCCAAACGTCGCCATTGAGATAGCCAAAAAGGCCGTAATCATCCAACGCCAAACGGCGCGATGTCTATTGGCAAGTTTCTCTGCATTCGCGGAATCTGGTCGCCATGAATCTCGAATGGCGACAGGCTTATTTACTTGTTTGGGCATACCAGCGGAAACGTCTAACGTAAGGGTTGATTGGGTTGGGTTTTACGCAATCGCTCGATGAAACCCATAAGACGTTCTTTTGTCCCGACAGGTGCGCCTAGGCTGTCCGCGATCGTCAGTGCGATGCATACGCACCGCGCAGTGAGTCGATCATCCGGCGGAATTTCGGGGACGTCGCTCGGCCCTAGACTCCCACCACTCCATCCCGCCGCTGCAGCCAAGATTCCTCCTACTCCTTCATGCTTCGCTATCTCGGCTAGTTGTTTCGCATCTTCGCGATTGTCATCGCTCGGTTCACGTCCCCATCGTACCGCCGCTCGGTAAGCAGCAAGCTGCACTGATCTAGTTTCGCTTTGCATCATGTCTTCGACACATGCACAAGCCCACTGAACAACTTGCGGTTTTGGCATTGTATGAGCGTACCAGCTTAGGGCGTCCTGCAGCATAGAGCTTTGAACCAAGACAGCACCAAACCTTTTGGGCTCGGTCGAGGCCCTGGCAAGTTCGATTGCAGCTTCGGGTAGACCGATATACTCGGCAATCTCCAGCACCTCG
>JANMNR010000256.1:0-2505 GCA_031368325.1 Pirellula sp. | reverse complement strand
CTTCCAAGATCTGCCTCCACATCTGGGTGTTACTCGCCGCGATCCGGGTTGAGTCCATCCACCCTTTCCCCACAAATTGTAGAATCTCCGGCGCAGTGGAGGTCGCTAGCGCCGAAGCGACCATATGTGGCAAATGACTCGCCGTCGCCAACGCTTCATCATGATCTTGTGGCGAAAGACAGCACGTTCGTGAGCCCATCGACTCCCAAAAGCCGATCATTCGCGTGACTAATTCCGGCAAAGTGTCTTCAGCTGGAGTAATAACAACGAGTGCACCGTCCAAAAGAGTTCCGACGGCATGCTCCACGCCGCTGTGGTGGCCGCCCGCGATGGGGTGACTCCCGATGAATTGACGAGGGGACAATCGGCCGTGTGCTGCCCGAATGATGCTCTGTTTCGTACTTCCCACATCGGTCAGTATCGCGTCCGATTGGGCTACGCTTGCGGCAACCTGTAACGAATCCACGATGGACTGAACAGGGGTGCAAGCAATGATTAAATCCGCTTCCCGAGCTCCAGCCAAAATATCGTCCGTCGCAACGTCGATGGCCCCGCGAGCAAGTGCCGTGTCTAGCTTGGAAACGGTTCGACCGACACCAACAACCGATTGCGCCAACCTTTTTCGTTTCAAAGCCAGCCCAATCGACCCACCCAACAACCCAACTCCGATAATGCAAACTCGCTGCCAAACCATAAAAGTCACAAATTACGGAGTTTCGAAACCAAAGGGCACCCGCAAACCGATCCCGCAAGGTGTAGGCCTAGTGTAACCAAGGGGATGCAAATTGCTAATCCAATGTAGCGCTGTACCACGCAAAACAGCATGGTACGCCTTGCTATACACTTTTGCATTTACAATAACGAAGCTTCAAAGGTCTTTTGAAGGCACTCCAGACCAAGTTGGCCCTGCTTGCCGTCGATGACAACATTGACTCGCAGCTCGCTGGTATTGATCATCAAAACGTTGATACCCGAGTCCGCCAGCGATTTGAACATAGCGATGGCGACGCTTGTATGACTTCGCAGTCCGATTCCGCTGACGGATAGCTTGGCGATCTCTGTCGAGCCACTAATCCGCCGAAACTTGTAGTCCATCGTTTCTAATACTTTGATGCAGTGTTCCATTTGATCTTCTGGAACGGTAAAGCTGATACTCGTTTCACCTTGATAACCGTCACAACTCTGAACGATCATGTCCACGAAAACTCCCGCCTCGGCAACTCGCTTGAAGACTTTTTCAGCCAGGCCCGGTGTGTCGGGAACACCTGACAATGTCACGCGAGCTTGGTCGCCAACCATCGAGATGTCGAGCAGCGTCAACTGCTCCATATTTGAGTTGCGTAATCGCTCAATGATCTCATTGGCGCTGAGTTTGCTTGTGTTTTGTTGACCAATTTGCCATTGATTGGCGTCAGCTGGCTTGAGATGCAAGGCAAACGCTTGGTGCACGGCCCGCAAAGCAGCAGTCGCTTCGGAACGCTGCACTAAAACGCTAATCTTAATTTCGCTCGTTGTGATCATTTGGATATTGATGCCAGCATCGGCAAGCGATTCAAACATCCGCTGCGCAACCCCAGTTTGCGCTGCCATCCCTAAACCCACGACCGAGATTTTGGCGACCGCATCGTCGTGTGTGATGCTCGTAGCACCGACCACCTTGGCCGCTTCGTTGACCGCTTTCAGCGCGTCCTTTAGCTCAGCGTTGGGAACAGTAAACGAGATGTCTGCTAAATCCCCCTGTCCAATGTTTTGAACGATCATGTCCACCGTGACTTTGCGATCGGCTAAACGTTTGAAAATCTCGAAACTGGTACCTGGTTTATCCGGAACTCCCAAAATCGTGATCCGTGCCTCGTCTTTCGTAAGTGCCGCTCCGCAAACTGGAACGGTGGCAGATTCCGGAGAGGACACGATCATCGAACCTGGTGCGTCCGAAAAGCTGCTTCACACTCGAATCGGCACGTCAAATTTTTTTGCAAACTCAATCGAACGATTGTGCATAACCCCCGCACCGAGACTGGCCAATTCGAGCATCTCGTCGTAACTGATCTGCCCCATTTGCCGGGCCTCTGGCAACAAGCGTGGATCCGTTGTGTAGACACCGTCCACGTCTGTGTAAATCTCACACGCGTCAGCTCTCAAGACTGCCGCCAACGAAACAGCCGTTGTGTCGCTTCCGCCACGGCCTAACGTCGTGATGTTGAGATCGTCATCAACACCTTGGAAACCAGCGGCGATCACGATGTTTCCGGCATCCAGCAAACGCCGAATTCGCTCCGTCGAAATCGTCTTGATGCGAGCTTTCGTAAAGGAGTTGTCGGTGCGAATGCCCATTTGCGCGCCGGTCATTGAAACCGCTTTGTGGCCAAATCGATGGACTGCCATAGCCATGAGCGCCACGCTGACTTGCTCCCCCGTGCTGAGCAACATATCCATTTCACGTGCAGGTGGCTCCTCGTTGACCTCCCGTGCCAAATCGATGAGATGATCGGTGTTGTGCCCCAT
>JANMNR010000660.1:0-3835 GCA_031368325.1 Pirellula sp. | reverse complement strand
GTTCCAGGTATTCTCATTAGGTTGTTGATAGGACTGCGAGGGTACGTAGTCAATTGTCTGGACTTGGAGGAGCGTCATGAGAAATTCACTGAAGAAATGGCTTTCTGCCTCAACGGTAGTAGCGTTGGTTTTTGCGGTTTGCAGCCCTGTAAATGCGGGTTACGGATCCGTAGGTGGCAGCAGCGGATACGTTGCGGGCGGCGGTTCGAGTGGTGGTTACGGCTCGAGCGGCGGATACTATGGCGGTTCGTCCGGCGGTTCGTCTGGGGGGCACGTGGGTCCAATTCGCCGGCTTGGAGCTCGAATCCATGACCATGTCCATGCGAAAATGGCATATCGTGCGTCCTATGGCTCGTCCGGAGGTTACGGCGCGTCTTACGGTAGCTCAGGTTCTTACGGTAGTTCCGGTGGCTCCCAGGTTGGCTATGTAGTTCGATACAGTGGTTCATCCGGAGGTGGTTCGTCGGGAGGTGGTTCTTCGGGCGGCAGCTACTATGGAAGCAGCTATTCTGGCGGCGGTTCTTCGGGAACGTACTCGACGACTTTCGGCGGCGGCAGCACAGGCTCTAGCCGACAGTACGGTAACTACGAAGGCTATTCGTCCGAATCGCCTTTGATGATGGGAGATGGAACCAGCTATGGTTCAGTGGCCACTCCTCAATATGACACAGTGGCATCGTCCCATTCGGTCGCTTCAAACAAGCTAGTATCTGGCCAGGCCGTACTTCCCAATGAAGTCCACTTGACGGTCAATCTGCCTGAAACCGCCAAGGTTTTTGTAAACGGAAACGCGACGACATCCACCGGGTCAAAGCGACATTTTGTGAGCCGCGACCTCAAAGCAAATGATGCTTATCGATTCGAAGTCAAAGCAGTCATGACCAAGGAAGACGGCACGGAGTTAGTTCAGAACAAGACGGTTGTTGTCGAAAGCGGGAGCGGTGAAGAAATCAGCTTCGACCTCGCAAAGTCGGAAGCCCCGATCGAGACCGTTTTGACACTGAACGTTCCAGAGAAAGCTCGCGTGGTTTTGGCCCAAAACTCCACGAAAAGCGAGGGAGCCTCACGCGTGTTTCGAACCAAGCAATTGCAGGACGGTCAATCTTGGGACGACTACAAAATCGAAGTCACTTACGAGGGTGTCACCAAGGAAAAAACAATACGTTTGATTGCTGGCGACGACTTAGAACTAACGTTTAATTTCGACCAAAGCGTTAATGCGAATAAAGTTGCATTGAACTAATGCATTTACGGTGAGCCTACTTTCGTGGTCACAATTTAAAAACCCTCGCTCTTACCAAGTGCGAGGGTTTTTTCGTTTAACAATGGCCTTCCTGGAAACACAATCATGCTTAGTAATAAACCAGCTCGAACTGCCCTATGTCAAAATGAGGCTGTTTCGTTAAACTAGCGGCTACTCCAACGTTCCGATCCAGAAACTCTTTGGAAAACCTGGCGTTCCAACTGAATCAAACTCTAACCCTGAATTCCCTCATGTCACGATCAGCTCTCATCACCGGAATCACCGGCCAAGACGGTTCCTACCTCGCAGAATTGCTGCTTCAAAAGGGTTATACAGTACATGGGCTGGTTCGCAGATCAAGTAGTTTTTCGACCGGTCGAATCGACCATCTATATCGAGACATCCATGAAAAGCCCAAGCTTCTTCTGCATTATGGCGATTTGACCGATGGGCAATCACTCACCAATTTGGTGCAGGAAGTCGAGCCAGACGAAATTTATAATTTGGGTGCTCAGAGCCACGTGCGTGTTTCGTTCGATCAACCTGTATACACATTGATGAGCGATGGTGTTGGTTCCTTAAATGTTTTGGAAGCCGCTCGATTGTTGAACAAGCGTAAAGAGGTTCGAGTCTACCAGGCGAGCAGTTCCGAAATGTACGGAATGGTTTTGGAAACTCCTCAAACAGAAACGACTCCCTTCAATCCGCAGTCTCCATATGCATGTGCTAAAGTTTATGCGTTCTTTCAAACAGTAAACTACCGTCGCAGTTACGGTATGTTTGCGTGCAACGGAATTCTTTTTAATCACGAATCGCCACGACGCGGTGAAACGTTCGTTACTCGGAAGATCACCCGTGCAGCAACGCGAATCAAGCTAGGATTACAGGAAAAACTATACCTGGGCAACCTGGACTCGAAACGGGATTGGGGTTACGCGAAAGACTATGTTGAAGCCATGTGGCTCATGTTGCAGCATAACGAGCCAGACGATTTCGTCATTGCAACTGGCGAAACAAGGACGATTCGCGAGTTTTTGGATATGGTTTTCGGCAGACTCGATCTCGATTGGAACAAATATGTTGAGATCGATCCTCGCTATCTTCGACCGGCTGAAGTTGATCTGCTTTTGGGCGATGCAAGCAAAGCCAAAGCAAAGCTAGGTTGGGTTCCTGCAACCGATGTACGAGAACTTGCAAGGATCATGGTAGACCACGACTTGGAATTGGCACAACGCGAGAAGCACGACAAAAAATTCGTTACCGCGTAGTCTTGCTCTCGGGCAGCACGATTTGATACTCTCCCGCATGGTCGTGTGCCTGCGGGTTTCGAATCAAGGCGAACATGATCTTTTGGTCACTTCGTTTTATCGGTCGAGCCGCCATGATATCCAGAGAAATTGCCTTTTCCAGCTTGCTTATCGGTTCGCTTTTATCGTTTTCAATCGTCTCGGCTGACCCTCCAGGTACTCCGAATGCTCGTAGTCCAGAAACGAGCTATCTCCTCCTAAAAAACGGGAATGTCTTAAAAGGGACAATTCGAGCTGAGAAGGAACGTGTATCCGTAGCATTGGATGGAAATTCGATTGTCTACGTAGAATCGAAACAAGTTTCCTTTATCGGATCGTCGTTAGAGTCCATTTATCAACACCAAAGATCGAGCGTTCGACAATGGGGGACAGGGGAACACTGGCAATTAGCGCAGTGGTGCATCCAACATGGACTCATCGACCGGGCTATTGAGCACTACGAGGTCCTCAAGCAATCCGCCTCAGATTCTCCACGTTTCAAACAACTCGAACACATGCTTCGGCAAGCGTTGCTAGCAGAAGAAACTGTCCAGCAAGCGGTGCACTTGAAAGCAAAACCAACCGAGTCTTCGACTTCCTCCGGCCAGCCTTCCGAGTCAAGCGACGTTATTCAAGCCAACTCCGAATCGCCGCGCAGGTTGACAGTTCCAGGTAAGGCTGGGCAGGAAAAGGAGGGAAAAGCGAATTCGAATGCGCATGAAATCCCTGGCTATATTCGGAAGACGTTCCAAAGTTCGATTTTGCCCGTGCTTGTATCAAGGTGTGGGCAGTCAGGCTGCCACGGAATGCTCGGCAAATCGGACTTCCACATTTACCAACCCGTGGGCGAACAGGCTGCGATTACACTTGCCCGCGATCTAGATGAGGTCCTGCGGTACATCGATCGCGACCGTATCGAAGATAGCCAACTGTTGTCTTATGCGACCAAGCCGCATGGAATCCAACGGAATCCCAGCTTGAATCCGTCGCGCGCGGACGAGCGAGTTTTGATTGAGAGGATTAACTTCTGGGTGAAATCGCTGGCACTTTCTAAAAAACCCGATACGACGATGCCCGCACAGTATCCTACGGTCCAAACCGCTGCGGGCCAATCATCCGCCCTCACGAGCGCACCGTCGGCGAACTCGGCGATTCGTAAATCTAGGCAGCTAGAAGATGTCGATCAGGACCGAAACGCGAAACTATCTAAGCCTCCCAAGTCGGCTTCGCCAACCGAGTTTTTGTCGATGTCGGAACTCGCCGAGTTGGAGGCCGCAATCGAAAAGTTTGAAAAACAAACGACCGG
>JANMNR010000655.1:0-13906 GCA_031368325.1 Pirellula sp. | reverse complement strand
GCTCACAGCAAAGTAGGTATGCAACGCGTCCTCGAACGTATTCGGCGAAGCTGCATCCGCGGACAGGTGCGTTTGCAAGGTCATTTTTAGCTCGCGTCCGAACTCGACGTAGTAGTCAAGACTAAAGGAGTCGATCGACGTTGTGAGGTGTAACTCGATTGCACCATCCGGGGTGGTTCGCGATCCAGTCACCTGCCAATCGGCGGTGCGTGCAAAACCATGCGCCGGCTGAGTGGCATCTTTCGCATTCGGGCCAAACCACGGAAAGCAAATCGGTACTCCGCCTCGAATGGGCTTGCCAACTTCAAAGTTAGATTGCCCGCTTAACCACAGTACCGGACGCTGACCGACCGGCGTCCACGAAGTCACATGCGCGCCTTGCAGATAGAGTTCGCCTTTTGCAATCGCAGCATCGATCACGGCTCGAACCAGACCGCCGTTTCCCATCTGGAAACTCAAACCTGGAATTGCAAACGCTTTGTTCAGATCGTTTAGCATGTTTTGCTTTACCGTTTTTTCTTATGATTCGTCGGATTTCATGGGCTACAGTTTGCCTAAGTTGCTGATCGAGTGAGCATTGTGGCCCAATCCGCAAGACAATGACAGGTACCGGCGGCTAGAATACGCCTAGCGCTTCGTCAAAGCTAATTTTGGGGTATGACCGACTTTTAGTCCGTCGCCAAACGACGGACTTGCACTCCGTCGTACAGATTGAGCTCAACCCTTCTCATTAAGGTGTGAAAAGCGCCAGAAATGAAAATTTAACTTGCTGCTTACCATAGCCATCGGTTTACCAAATGCGATTCAGTCGAGTGTTTCGATTCACCACTCTTTTCAATGTATCCCTTTTATTCATTTGCTCGTCGGTCCTTCTCGGAGAGGATTTGCTTTTCCTAGAAAACGGGACGGTCAAGGTCGGCATCGATCGAGAAAAGGGGGGAGCGATCACATGGCTCTCTTGGAATAGTTACCCAAAGAACTGCGTCAACTCGATCGATCCTGGCCGGCTCATTCAGCAGTCTTACTACGCGGGCAAATCGATCGACCGAAGAGCAGACGGCCAAAGCAAATCATGGAGCCCATGGACTTGGAATCCAATTCAAGGGGGTGGCGTAGGTTCTTGGGCGCGTGTCAAGGAGTTTAAGCGATTGGAAGTCGGGACGCTGTTTTCCGAAACCGTTCCAAAACTATGGGATATGCCAGACGAAGAAGCGTCTGCCATCATGCGTCAATGGACAGCCATCGAGCCATCAATGCCAAATGTGCTTGTGGTTCGTTGCGAATTTGTCTCGCATCGCGAGCATTCCGATCGATTGGGACCTGCCGTGACGCATCACCAGGAAATCCCAGCATGCTACTTCACCAGAAATTTTGGATTCGCCAAGAGTTATCTTGGTGATGGACGGTGGCGCGACGAATCGCATCCCCCCGGGCCACCGTGGGGCCAAACGCGTCCCCCCCGAAAATCGATGGCGTTTTTTTCCGCGAACGGACAAGGTATCGCGGTTTTCAGTCCGTCCTCTACGACGGATTGGAATTTCGGACCGCACGGCAAAGGCTCCAGCGACGACCCGGTCGCTGGACCATGTATGCACGTTGCCCCTTTAGATAACGTAGCGTTGGGCGAAAAATCCACTTATCGCTTTCGCTACTGGTTGCTCGTCGGCGATTCAGGCACGCTGTCTTCGCGCCTAGATCAGCTGTGGAACCAATACTCCAAGGAGAAATCGGAACTTGTTAATTGACTAATCCCTATCTCCTCGTTGAGGCCACATTATGCGACTCTGGCGAGCACTGGCCGCGTCATCTTGAACGAAGTGACGCACTGTTGCTTCATCCAACGCGTCATGTAGTCAAAGACTCGCTCGCGTTGTAGCTCATCGTGTAGATCGTGGCGACAGCCGTGCCACATCTTGAATGTTGACATTCCGTTCGTCAATTCTGCAAACGATTGGGTTGCATGCGGCGATGTCAAGGTGTCGTCCGAGCCATGCATCAACAAGGTCTTGGATTGCAAAAGACTTGCGTTTTCCAGTGCCCAAAGCCCGCTATCGACCAAGTTGGCCGCCAGTCGCAAGGACATGTTTCGGTGCACCCATCGATCACGCAGGTATGCGTCCTGGGCACGCCGATCGTGGCTTAGCTTTGTAGCATTTAATGGAGCCTTGATACGCCAATTTGGAATCTTGGAGGCCAGCCATCGTCCGGCATCCATAATCCGTTCTTGGGGCATCTCCGTCGCTCGCAACATGGGCGAACTGACAATCAAGCCAGTTAGCGATCTTGATTCGACAGGCCGTCGAAGTGCAAGATTCAGAACCAAGTTGCCACCCATGCTATGCCCATACAAAAATTGCGGCATCCGCGGCGAAGTCTCTCGAGCGTACTCGACGCTAGCCAAAACGTCGTCCAGTAACTGATCGTACGAATCGATGCATCCCCGTCGGCCAGGGCTTCGTCCGTGTCCGATCAAGTCGATAGCTTGAACTGCTATTCCAAAACTAGCCAGCGATGTTCCAATCCCGGCAAATCGCCCGCCGTGATCGCCAAACCCATGAACCAGCGTGAGCGAAGCCCACGGGGCGACGGAGTCAGGCGTCCAACTGTGGAAGAAACGCTCCGTCCCAGCAGTGGCAACAACTCCGGACTTGCAGGAGACGGCAGATAGGTACGATTGCATTCAACAAGGTCTCCCAGTGGCGAGGATTCAGTTGGCCCCCCTCATCGGGCGGCTTGCCCATAGCGAGAGAGTTACTCGACAATCAATGACATCGGTCGCATCCAACCGAAAAGTTAGACATTCATTTTCTAACATTTGAACGAAAATGTTGAAAATGGCTCAAGTCGGCGGACACTGAGCTTGATGAGGCCTCATTCGGCTTGGGAGGGAAGACCAGCAACGCTTGGCCAGACCTGCGTTATTGCGGTCTAAGGGTTCTTGTTGCGGAAACTCAAAGACCTCGGAAGAAGGCGAAGTTCGCAAAAAAACTCCAGCGATTTTTATTGGCTGGGTCGAGCGTTTAGAGACAATTGCTATCGTTTTGATGGCAACACAACATCGTTACACGAGTGAATCTGTACCGTCTAGCGAAAATTGCCAGAAGGGTTGGGGCGATGATGCCGATAGTCCGGTTACATCGCCGAAAACCAATACGGAAACATTTGCCTTTATGTCGACCAACATTGCCGAGTCCATTCGAAGCTCTTTGAAAAGCGTTGCATCGCAACGAGGGACGGTCGATTCGTCAGCAAACATTATAGAAACCACCCTCATTCGAAACGGTACCTTCTGCGGTCGCCGATTTTCCTTGGGCGGATTCAGCGTAGTGTGGTTTCAAGAGGAAGGGCAGATCAAGCTTTACAGTCCTTCGGGAACACTTGAAAAATCCTGCACCGTAGCCCAATTCTGCTCGATCAGCGGAGCCTCTGCTTCGGTAGAACTGCGACGAGCGGCTTAGTTGATCCAACGGGCGCACTGTGACTCAGTGCTAGCTAAGCGACCACTCAAGCTTTATGTTCTGCTTGCGGCACCGGTCAAGGCGACGACGATTCCCAGAATGATGATTCCGCCCCAAAGCAACGTGAATATCAGACCGCATCCAATTCCGATCCCCGCGTGAATGCTGCCCTTGATTGCAGGATTTCGCTTGCGATCTTGTAAGCCCATGATCCCGAGAAGAAAGGCTGCGATTCCGAGGGGCAGGCCGATGAGTGGAAGTCCGCTTAGAATGCCTAGGTAGTAGGCTATGAGAGCTTTTGGATTCTTGTACGGGATGATTCCGCCCGTGGCGTCTCCCTTATTGGCACCTTCGAGTCCGCTGCTAGCTGGGCTGTTGGTTGTAACCGGAATACCGTACGGATTCACAGGATTCTGCGGGTCAAACTGCGACATAGTGAAGCTTACTTTCTATTCAACAATCGTGGCATGATCATCATCACCGCCCCCAGGGCCGCGAAGCCGATGCGGATGAGGCTACCCACTGTGGCACCCCAGTGATCCACCCACATCAAAATCGCAAACTCTACCCCTATCATGTTTAGTAAGAACGAGCCAAGCCCAATGATGATGAATGTTAATCCCCAGCCAGCCATTTTCGCCCCCTCAAGTCCATTGCGAATCGTGTTCAATTGCTTGCAGTATGACAATCTACGAACTGAGATTGCAAGTGATTTAATACCGGATGAGCCCAAATTTTCTCTGTGAGATATCTCACAGATTCGTTTACCACCTGGAGATGCGATACCAAAAGTTACGCAGGAAGGACGTCGTATTTCGTCCTGCAATTCAGAAGATCAATGTGCAAATTCGGAATCCATTCAGGCCGGTTTCAAGTTGATTGAGGTATCATTTTTTAAGGGGAAGTATATGTTCACATCTGGAGAATTGGGTAGCAATCTGTGCGTTGTGATTACCTTGCTCGTCATAGGATTGTCTGCAACAACCGCCTTTGGCCAGAAAAAAGGGAATCCACCAGGAACTGTCGTGGTGCCAACGGTACCAGCGCCACCTGCAGTTAGCGTGCAGGTGCTAGGAGCGACCAACTTTGTGGTCTCGGTGTCGGAGAACCCGATTAATTATGGTTTCGAGGTGACAGCTCGCTATATCAGTGGACCGCTTCCGCCACCTCCTGCTTTTGGGTCGAGCTGGTATGTTAGCCTGCCGGGTTCTTCGGTAACAATTCACGGACTATTGCCCAACAGCGACTATGTGTTTGAACTGGTTCGCGTCAGTAGAAATCTCCAGCCCGTCACGTCTGCGGGAACTCGATTCTCGTCTCGCATTCCCCCTGATCCGCGAACGATTACACTAACGGCACCTCTGAACGTTCATTCACGACTCGCAGCGTCCCCTGATACGACGTTGATTAGTTGGAATGCAGTGCCGGGTGCAGCAACGTATGAATTCACGCTGGATGGCGTGAACTTCACTCGAATCTGTTTTAATGCAGCGTATTGCCCTTCGGAAGGCGAAGTCTCCCCAATATTCAGCTTTGCAACTGCGACGCTATCTGGTAAGCAGTTTCGCGTCCGAGCGGTGGGGTTTGTCCCTGTTGGTGGTGGGGCGCGTCCATTAGGCCCCCTTTCCGCGCCGCTTAGTTTCTAATGCGAAAACATGGGCCCGCCCGCCTGTAAAGCCGGGCGGGTTCGTGCTTCTTTCGAGACTTTGCAGGGGGGCGTTGCGAATACGGAGGCTAAGATTTCTCCCCAAAGCAAATGTGATCACGATGCAAGACGCCTATAAATGATTTGTAATGAAGGAGGTGAGCCAAGCGGTTCCGAATATTTCCTTCGAATAATTCGTATCCTTCTAAAACATGTAGCCCTTCTCGAATAGAGCTTCATGAAAACCCTTGGTCATGCGAAAAGTCGTCGTCCGAAAACGACTTGCTATCCAACTTCATGCTTCTTATCCCAAGAAATTTCGCGTATAGTTGTGTTCGAATCTTTTTTCGCGCAAACATACAAGAGATAATTGATGGCACGTTGGACAGAACAAGGCGAGAGACTCGTAAATGATGTAGCAAACCGTTACGGAGCCAGCCACGAAGCGGTGTCTCTCATGTTGGATTCGATCTTGCGTGGAAACGGGACCATGGCCCAGTTCAATATCTATGAACTAGGGGGCTGCGGCCAATGGATGCGAGGTGGGATGACCATGGTCGGTGACCTGTTCAATCACCAACTAAAATCGAAAGTGGACGGGATCTGTGGGGAATTGTCCTTCGCTTTGGTCGACCAAAACATGCAAGTTGTCCCAACACCGCCTCCTCGAAAACCGGGATCGGCAGGACAAGTTTCCACGAATTGGGGCCAATGGTGGCCTTCCGAACTCGGATCTCCAAATACGAGCGGTAGCCAAAACCAATATCGATATGCTTATTTCGCAGGCATGCGGAGACTTGCTATCACCGATGGCCAAAACGTTACAGTTTACGATACGCTCGACCACAGCATCGGCGGCGTTTCACAACAACAAGGGGGCACCGTTGGGGTCGGCTTTACGAGCCAATACGGCAACGTCGATCTGCGCACCCTGCCCTTGGTAAGCGGAATCGCGGTGGGCGAAACGCTCCAGCCACCGCTACCCGTCCAAGCTCCTGTTGTGGAACCTGAGCCAGTCCAAGCCTTGGCCACCTCAACGTACACGACGCCAATCGATGACGCATTGGAAGTTCCCAAACTTCAGCCAATGCTTGCGTCTCCATCGCAAGGTAGCGAAAATGTAGGTTCTGGACGAAGTGCCAATTCCGTAGAAGACATATTTCTCATGATTGAACGGCTCGCAAAACTGCGTGACGGCGGAGCTCTCACCGAAGACGAGTTCGTGGTCAAGAAAACCGAGTTGCTTGCACGTTTGTAATCCGAGCGTCATCCCTCCCATGAAAGCAACACTATCCTTCCCGATTTGCCGTACGACGTACCCAAATTGCGTAAGTGTTCAGCCTGTGAATCGAGAACCAAATTCTGGACGCCTCTGCCACATGTTTGCTTTGTCACTATTTGTACTCCTTTCTAGCTTCGTCAATAGTCAGGAGCATACACCTGCAAAAGCGACCTTCGTTCGAGGCCTCAACCTTAACGGCCCAGCCATCGAAATCGACGGCAACCCGTGGCAAGGCAACGACTCGTCCGATTTTAAATGCAATGGCTCCGCAATCGAAAGCGCAAGCATCGTCCTGAAGCCGAAGACCGACAAACAGCGAGAAGCCATGATTCGCAGCAGCCGATGGGGCCGAGCAATCGATGTCGAGCTAAACAACATTGAGCCAGGTGAATACCGGATTTTTCTTTACACTTGGGAAGACAACTCGCCTGAGACATTTCAAATCCTCGTCAACGATAAAATGGTCGTAGACCGTTTCACGAGCGGCTCAGCGGGGCAATGGAGACGACTGGGGCCCTGGGCGGCAACAGCCAACGAGGGCTCGATCAAATTGTCCGCGAAAGGCGGGGCCGCCAATTTGTCGGGTATCGAATTATGGAGCTCCGTCGGCGAAATCCCAGATCCACTTCGTGTCGAATTCAATCGCTCGCCATCGGAGGAACAGTTGACTTTCTTCGAAGCCAAGATTCGACCGATCCTGGTGGACCACTGTTATGAATGCCATAGCGCTAATGCGTCCGATCTCGGTGGTGGACTCCTGCTCGATTCGCAGCAAGGAATCGTCAAGGGGGGCGACACCTCGCCGTCTATTGTTCCGATGGATCCAGACAGCAGCTTGCTCATGACGGCGATTAAATACAACAAGCCAGATTTGCAAATGCCCCCCTCCGGCAAGCTCGCAGAATATCAAATTCAAAACATCAGAGCTTGGATTGAAATGGGCGCACCCGACCCTCGCATCGAGAATACGGTTGCGACTATGAAGGCCAAGAAGGCAATCGACTGGGACAAGGCTCGCGAATTTTGGTCGTTGCGACCGCTAGTCCGTCCAAATGTACCGTTGATTTCAGACGACCGTTGGGCATGGAATGAGATCGATCGATTCGTTCTAGATGGCATGCGTCAAAATGGGCTTACTCCGAGCGAGGACGCTGGCCGTGAAGCATGGATCCGCCGAGCCACTTATGATTTGACGGGCCTGCCGCCGACTCCAGAACAAATTGATGCTTTCGTTTCCGATGCAAGCGATAACGCTCATGCGACGGTTGTGGAACGGTTGCTAGCGTCGAACGAATATGGCGAGCGCTGGGGCCGGCATTGGCTGGACGTCGTCCGATACTCCGACACTGCCGGCGATAACTCCGATTTTCCTATTCCACAAATGGCCAAGTATCGTGACTGGGTACTCGATGCCTTTCAGGAAGACATGCCGTACGATCGGTTCATCCATGTGCAGCTGGCTGGCGACCTTATGCCAAGCAAATCGATCGAAGAATCCCATCGAAAATGGATCGCGACCGGCTACGTCGCTAACGCACGGAGGTTCGGATCACGCGTTGACGATTACCCAACCCATTTGACGATTGAGGATACGCTCGACAACGTAGGGCGCACTTTTTTGGCGACGACCATCAACTGCGCCCGTTGCCATGATCACAAATTTGATCCGGTTACGGCCGATGACTATTATGCCCTGTACGGAATCTTCAATAGCACGCGATATCCATGGCCAGGAATCGAGCTGGACCAGAAACAACGCGATCTGGTCCCTTTGGTATCAAAGTCAGAAGCCGAACAGGCCCAACTACAGCGTGACGCGGATCAAAAGCCTCTCGATGAGGAAGTGAAATCGCTTGAGAAGCAGAAGAAGGAACTTGGCAAAGACGCACCCGAGGCGGATAAAAAGCAACTAGAGGAGCTTATTAAAAAAGCTCGCGAAAAAGCGGAAGGCAACGCAAAGAAACCACTGCCCTTCGAACTGGCATACGCGATCTCCGAAGCAAAGAAGATTTCCGATGTTCCAATCCAAATCAAAGGGGACCCCAATAAAGTTGGCGAGCTTGTTCCACGGCATTTCCTAACGGTCCTCGGGGGACAGCGTGTCGCGGATAACGATCGGACGAGTGGTCGCATGCAACTGGCCCAATGGATCACGGACAGCCAAAATCCGCTGACCGCCCGCGTCATGGTCAATCGCATTTGGCTTTACCATTTCGGTCGAGGCATTGTGCCGACACCAAATGATTTCGGACGTCAAGGGAAACCACCATCGCACCCAGCATTGCTCGATTGGTTGGCTTTTCGTTTTTTGGATTCCGGATGGTCCATAAAAGCGATGCACCGGGAGATCATGCTGTCTCGAGTGTACCGCATGAACAGCATCCCATCACCGCAAGCCCTCGAGTCCGATCCGTCTAACACCTTCCTTAGCCATTTTCCTCGATTGCGGATGGATGCCGAATCTATTCGCGACACCTTGCTCCTGCTTGGTGGTAATCTCGATGCGACGCGTGGACCAGCGCACCCCTTTCCACCGCAAACCCAATGGAAATTCACACAACACAATCCGTTCAAAGCGGTTTACGAATCGAATCATCGAAGCGTTTACCTAATGACGCAGCGCATTCAAAGGCATCCGTTCTTAGCCATTTTTGATGGTGCCGATCCGGCGGTCAGTACGCCCATGCGGCCAGTCAGTACAACCCCGTTGCAAGCGCTATACTTTATGAACGATCCATTCGTTCACAAACAGGCCGCTGGATTTGCGGAACGAGTACTTGCACACAGCCAGGATCGCGACGAACGTATGCGTTATGCGTATCGGCTGGCCCTAGGTCGATTCCCTTCTACTGCCGAACTTGAGTCTTCGACTCGTCTCTTGGACTCAATCGAGACGGCCCTTGACTCTTTGAGTATGAAACCCAATGACGCAGAAAGCCAGTCTTGGCAATCGTTGTTGAGATCGATGTTTCGCTTCAATGAATTCGTATACTTAGACTAAAAAACGACGGGACGGAGATAATCATGCAAAGGCGCAGAGTCATCCAGAGCTTGGTCGGCGGTTCCCTGCTCATGCCCGGCTTGATCGCTCAACTGCTTGCGGATGAACGTGGTGCCTCGGCTGTTTCCGCCGATCCGCTCGCACCCAAGTCGTCGCACTTCCCGGCAAAAGCCAAACGGGTAATCTTTATCTTTTCGAACGGTGGCGTGTCCCATATGGATACGTTCGATCACAAGCCCGATCTCTTTAAAGCCGATGGCAAGAAGAAAGGCGTTGGTGGCGGGCTCTCCAATCAAGAACGGGTGTTGCTCAAGCCTCTCTGGGACTTCAAACCTGGTGGCAAGTGCGGCACGCTCGTGAGCGATCTGTTCCCCTATTTGAGAGAACGGATGGATGATATGTGCCTAATCAAGTCGATGAAGTCCGATGACAATGAACATTATCAAGCGACGCTCGCGATACACACCGGCTCCTTCTTTTTCTCGCGGCCTAGCATTGGCTCGTGGATCAGTTACGGTCTCGGGACGGTCAACAGCAATTTGCCTTCGTTCGTTGTTCTAGCCAAGGAGCTCCCTTATGCGGGCACTCAGGTCTATGCGAATGACTTTTTGCCAGCGTATCATCAAGGGGTTCGAGTGGTTCCCGGTGCCGAGCCGATTCCCAACCTAGATCGTCGTACAAGTCGGATGGATATACAGCAACTGGAGCTTGAATTTGCGGCTTCCTTTAATCAACGGCATTTGGCGGAGCGAGCAGGTGAGCAGGAATTGGCAGCGAGGATCAGAACATTTGAGACGGCGTTCAAGATGCAGAGTGAGGCCAAGGAAGTCTTTGATTTGTCTGGAGAAACCCAGGAGACGCTGGACCTGTACGGCCTCAAGTCTGGCGAGTCGAACGGCTTTGGTTGGAAGTGCTTGGTCGCCCGTCGACTTGCAGAACGTGGTGTTCGTTTTATCGAACTGATCGATGGCAGTTCCAGCCGCAACTGGGACCAACATGGAAACATGGCGGAGCACGCAGAGCATGCCAAAGTGATCGACCAACCGATTGCTGGATTGTTGCAGGACCTGAAGCGTCGCGGGATGCTCGATGATACGTTGGTGGTATGGACGACCGAGTTTGGTCGCACGCCAGGTGTCGACGGAGACAAGGGGCGCGGGCACCATAGCGCCTGTTTCAGTTCGTGGTTAGCGGGCGCAGGTGTAAAGCCGGGCATTTCTTATGGATCTACGGACGAAATCGGTGCGACGGTTGCGGAGAACAAAGTGCACGTACATGATTTTCACGCGACCATACTGCACCTACTTGGTATGGACCACACGAAGCTGACCTTCCGTCACGGCGGTCGGGACTACCGATTAACGGACGTCCATGGAAAAATCGTTCGCGATATTCTCGCCTGATTTGATCCTGTAGCCATTCTTTTGTATTCCATCCCGAAGGGTGTAAAAAATTCGCAAAGCGAATACCGACGTGATACCAGTTTTAGATCAGTCCAACACAAGGCCGAAATTCGCGTGGCGAACGCAGTCCACGCTATTATCGTTCCCCTAACAATTCGTTGCTCGGGACCGTTTCTCCTCCCGAGCGGGTTATAAGTGCATGGAAGTCTCTAGCTTTCAGTTTCTTTGGCCCCTTTACTACAACGCCATCCAAGAGCCCTATCAAAAATTGATTCGGTGCTAGATCCTCGGGCAAGATGCCATCAATGGTGTAAGCGATGTCTTCGGGCTTTGTCCATGGAATGTCGCGATTGGCTTTCACGATTCCAATCGTGTTCGACGAGCCATCCGTAATGTCCGCGAACGTGGTCGGGCGGCCTGTTGTGAATGCTGCCCCCTCTCCGACCATCATAAAATAGGCATTCTTCGTTCCGTCGCCAGAAGTTGCTGCAAATACGGCGGGCATCTGTGCGATGAGTTTTGAGTTGTTCGGACTATCCCACGATTCGTCAAATCGATATTGACTGTACAGGCTCGCGTGTCCCAATAATGGGAGAAGTGCAATGCGCCAACTGTGCGGCGGTTGACCTTTAATGAGCCTATTGGCTGAGCACGGTAAGTGATGAAAGATCCGTTCAAATTGATGCATTGCACTCATTATGCTTTTCATCTTTGCTTCATCTGTATTTGAGTCGATGGGTTGGGCGGGTTTCATGGTCCGGTAGCTGGTCAGGGGATCGAGCGGATCTGATGTTTTGCTGTCCGTTCGGAGGTATTTGGTGACGCCCAAACCGATGTCGTAGCCTATTTTCGTTTCGATTGCCTCGACAGCACTGACTCCGTATCCAACTGTCCCCATCCCCATGCCGCCCCCGTTAAATGAACTCATTCCAGTACTACCCTCCCCTCCGTATCCAGCCATCCCCATTCCCATACCTCCACCCGATTCCATGCTGCCACCTCCAAAGTCGCCACCTCCGCTTGGGATAGAAAACTCCAAGCCATCCGCTTTGTGTAGCATTTGCAACGCCTGCAGTTGGATGATTTCTTGCTCGCTATCCAACCGGCGTTGCAACTTCGTTTCCATTTCGACAACGCGAGCTTTGACTTTGTCGAGTTCTTTGACCCGCTCGGCCAAGTCCAACATGAAGTAATCGGCTAGTACACTGCGGAGCATCTTTTCTACCTCGACGCGGTTGTGAGTCTTTGACTTTAGCCGCCCCCGCAATTGCTCGATCAGCTGGATCAACATTTGCTTTTCACCATCTTGAACTCCGCCGGTTTCGTCCATGCCACTCATACCTCCAGGCATACCCATTCCCATACCACCCGGTCCCATGCCGCCCGAACTGTATCCACCTCCCCCCGCCTCGCTCATTCCACTTGCGCTCATTACACCAGGCCCCGGACCGCCCACGGACGGCCCAATTCTATTTTGATTTGTTTGCGAAGCCGCCCGAATGTCATCGAGTGACTTTGCACCTTTAGGGCGTGCGTTGGTCATGCCAGGCGTAAGAGTGCTCGATTCCTGTGAAAACACCTGATTCCAAGCGTTCGTCACAAGCAGTGCTGACAAGGCTAGATTGAAGGCGACCTTCATTTTCATTTCTCCTTTTTGGGGGCTATCTGTGATCCGTTAGTTTCTACCAATTCGACTCAGAACGCGTTCGATCGAACGCAACTCATCTTTCCAATTCTCACTCTGAGTTCCGTCACTCGGATCGGAAGGAGAGTATTCCAAGCGATTCAGTTGTCCGTGAAGTTGCTGCAGACTTTGATCAAATTCGGCTCGTTCCGCCGGAGCAAGTTCAACGATGATTGGCATCCTATTATGCGTAGGCGTTCCCTGCTCTGTCGAAGATGTTTCAGATGCTCGCGTGGAGTCGATCATTTCACTTTCACCAATCAAATCGGTCTTTACTGACGTCGGCGAAAAAGTGTTTGCGGCGTTCTTGTTCCACAATAGTGAATTCAGCCATATCCCTGCGAACAGGAAGCTTGCCATGATAGCCACGGCAAAAATTCCCGCCAAACGGCGACGACGACGAATCCAGGAACGTACTCGCGACGTAACAGGTGGTTTTCCATTTTGAATCTTCGATAAGAGTCGTGTCAGCGCATCGCGCACGCCATTGGCAGATCCAAATCGTTTCGAAGGGTTCTTTTCCAGCAACGTATCGATGATTTCGGAAAGTTCCGTCGGCACCGTCGGATTCACTTGCCAGACGGGGCGATGCGGCGCGTGGCAAATGCGATGCAATACACCCATCGCTCGTTCAGCGCGGAATGGCGGATGCCCCGTCGCAATGAAGTAAAGTACAGATCCAAAACTAAAGAGGTCAGTTCGATGATCTACATGGTCGCCATTTGCTTGTTCCGGCGACATATAATTTGGCGTACCGGCGATCACTCCCGTATGGGTTAGGCTGGCGTCGTCAACAATTCTCGCCAATCCAAAATCGGTCAGAAGCACGCGTTCGACAGTATTCTCAAGCAGTATGTTTTCGGGCTTAATGTCTCGATGAACGATGCCTTGCTCGTGAGCCGCAGCCAAGCCACTCGCCGTTTGGATACCGATTCTCAAGATCTCCTCGGTGCTCAGCGGGCCTTGACGCTGCACACGCGCCTGCAACGATTCACCTGAAACATACTGCATTACAATAAAGGGCGTTTCGCCGTCCGACTCGACGTTGTAAATTCCGACCACATGCTCATGAACGACTGCGGCCGCAGCGCGAGACTCTCGTCCGAATCGTTGGCGGGCGGCACCGTTGCGAGCCAAATAAGGCGCTAAGACTTTTATGGCAACGGGTCGATTAAGATCGGTATCAATGGCTTTGAACACCACCCCCATTCCTCCCGAACCAATCTTGCGCTCGATTTCATAACGCCCCAACCTACCGAGCATCTCCGGATGTGAAGGAGGGCCGAGTGCGACTTCATCGTCGTATGGATCATCGCTCGACTTACGAGGATTGCGAGGGGGCCGCGTCCGAAAAGAGGTGGGATCATCCAACGTACAGTTCGCCAACAGCACACCAATCTCATTCTCGGTATCCAACAAGGGATCCAAATCTT
>JANMNR010000598.1:0-6540 GCA_031368325.1 Pirellula sp. | reverse complement strand
GTTTGCTAGCAACACTCCGTTCGCTGCGCTCACTTCGTGTCGCTAGCAAACAACCGTGCGTATCCTATTATCCAATTCTGAATGTCAGATCAAGTCCTAACTATTGCACAAGGCGACGCCGTAGGGTGTGGTTGCTTTCAGAATGCGGAAATCTTTGCTTCGATCGAAGACCAATCATTCGTTTTGCAGATTCTTCTTGGCGGAAGTAATTCGTTCCTTAATCGACGAATCGGTTGGATAGGACATGCCGAGCTTTTCAAGTAAAGGCAACGCTGCTTTCCATTCAAGCAGCTTCTCCCAAATCGCCGCGTCCTTGTCTATCTTCCAGTTGTCGACGTCATCGGGAAACAAAGATTCCAATTGCTTCAAAATCGACGTCGCCGCGTGTTTACTCTCCCACTTGGATTTCGGATCGTTCACCTCGCTACTCCATTCTTTGTCGAACTCAAGCATGGCTAGTCGCTGCTCAATTCTCGCTTGCTCAATCTTATCGCCAACCTTGTGAGCTACCGTTCGAAAGTACCGACTAGCAAAATCCGTTCGGTCTGCTAACAGCGGAAGTGCTTCTTCGTACCTACCACATTGCGCTAAGATCCAACCCTTGACCCACTGGTTCATTGATTGGACATCTTCGGATAACGCGTCGAAGAGGGACAGCGAATCACTGCAGCTTTCTTTTGGAGTCTTGGCAATACAATTGGCAGTTGTAATTCTCCAAAGTTTGTTATCGGGGCCGATGTTACGCAAAAGAAGTCCGTTCGCCTCTTGGACAGACTCCGTAGTGCCTAGCGCAACAAGCGAAGTTGCGAATCGCAACATTTCATCGAAATCACCAAAGCCCTTTTCGTTGACTGAGTTCCGAAAGGATTCTCTTCGTATTTCAACAAGTCGTGTGAATTTAGATTCGCTTACTAATTTTGGTATTTCGCTAAGTGCTTGTTGAGTTCTCGCAGTTTTCAATCTCTTCGAGATTGGCTCATCGTCGGTGAATTTTCTTGATAGTGTCTCAAGCAATGGAACAGCGGTTGTCCAATCTTTGTCGGACTCGGCCGTCAAAGCACTTGCGTCGGTCGCCCATTCAGGCAAATATTTAGTCGCAATGTCTATCCGATCGTTTAGCTCGCTTTCGTTTGGAAACCACTTCTTCAGGTTTCTGAGGTGAACCAAGGCAGCAAACCACTGATTTTTCTTCTCTGCGTCCGTTGCTGCCTTTCGAGTGTCTCGTTGCACGGCCTTCTTTAACACATCTCGCCGTGATTCAACCCACTGGGAATCGCTGTTCAAGCGAGCGTACGTGGGGTCGGCTTCCCACTTAATCTCGTCGGTCTTGAGTTTCGGTTTCGATGAGTCGGCACCATAGAGAGCAATCCAGTCCTTCTTATTCCTTGGCAATGGACCATCGGTGAGTTCCCAAGCTTCGATTCGGTCACCAAAATTCGCAAGGAGTCCTGTGCCATTTTCCAGGAATAAAATCCCCGCAATTCCGTCTGCGAGAACCTCGGTTCCGATACGATCTCCGGATTTGGATTCCCAGAACCGAATTTTGTCGCTGCCTACAGTTGCGACCCGGACTCCCTTCTGGTCGAAGGCAACACTTTTCATGCCTGGGTGTTTCAAGACGACTCCTAGTGGTTCTCCATTTTTTGCATCCCAAAATCTTGCAACGCCTGTGCCAAAGGTAACGATGCTTGTTCCGTCTGGGCTAAATGCAAATCTTTCCATTGGATCGCCATGCAAAACGGGTTTCTCAACCAACTGGAAAGTTGTTGAGTCATAGAATTGAACTCCTTGCATGGATGCAATTGCGATCAAGCGACCATCTTGGCTGTATTCGACCCAATAGTTTATTTGGCCTGATCCCGGTAAGTTTGGAGCCTTAAATCCACTTACTACAGGCTTTCCAGACAAATCATCCCACACTTTTGCTGTCTGATCGGATGTCACAACCACGATTTTCTTACTATCTGGATGGAATGCAATACAGTTGATGTTTTTACGATCGCTCTCGACTTCAGTTAGCGGACCACAAACCAGTTCACCGGTAACCGCATCCAACAGTTTCACTCCCTCCCCTTTGATGCCAATCGCAAGTAACTTACCGTCGGGGCTACAGGCCATCGCTTCAATTTTAGTCTGAAATTGAATCCAATTCTCTCCAACTGTCGATTCAATACCGAACAAGAGGGAACCGGTTGCACTTTTCATTCCGTTCCAAACATCGACTCGGTCAGCATATTTTGCGAACTGACTCGCAATTCCTGCTTCGCCGCTAAAGCGACTGCTACTACCGACCCCAGCACCATGTAGTGTCGCAAATCGATTTGAACGAGGGATTTGCAAGAGCCTTTGGAACGAACCGTGATAACGACGTGGATCGCTCATATTGGCGGCAACGGCTTGGAAGTGGGCGGTTTCTGCTGTAGTTCGCCAAATATGGACACTTCGGTCATCACAAATCGTCGCCAAATGGGTACCTGTGGGACTAAACTTCAATTTTTCTACGGCAGTCTCGTGAAGAATGGGGGGGCCATACGATAGTCCTGTTGATACATCCCATATCGAACAATTCTTATGATGTGCAACGGCGAGGAATTTACCATCGGGGCTAAAGGCGGCGTCCCGAATATCGAAAAGGTCTTTTCCGATCTCGCAATGTAGCTCCCAAATGGGCAACTTCCAAACAAACAAGGATGACGTCCCAGTAGTCAAAATAAATCGATCATCTGGGCTAATCGCCGATTGCCCCGCACCAAAAATGCCATGCGAAATTGGTAATACATGCTTTTGCGAATATGCAATGCCACTATCGTTTCCAGAATGAGAATCCCACACGGTCGGCCAGTGTGACTTAGTGAAGAATTGATCTCCGCTTGGACTAAAATCGATATCCACAGGTACTTGCGACCACTTGAATTCGTTGAATGTTCCTGTAACGGTTGTGGCCGCCCTAGAATGCAAAATAGGAGATCCGATTCGTGCCCCGGTTGCAACTTTCCAAACTCGAACGGAGCCATCGGGAGCCGTAGTGGTTAGTACATCGCCAGTTGAGTTCAATTGGCTCTTGAACAGCTTTTGAATCAACCAATCAGGCCAATCTGGCTCCGCGAGTCCAGGTACTTTGCTCTCGAATCGCATCTGCTTCTGCAACGCAAAATCGTGTTTGAATTCTAGCTCACAAATTGAGTCCCCAGCAACCGTGACAACACGTTTCCCGTCTGAACAGAATACAAAGTCATCGACCAAATTCTCGTGGACATAATCACATCGCAATACTCCATCTTTAACATTGTAAAGCGAAAGTTTTTTGTCGGCTGCAACGGCAAAAATGGACCCGTCTCTACTAAATGTACTCTTTCGGACATTGCCAACAAGGATTGGATCCCCAAGTGGGAGGCCGCTAGCCACATCCCAAAAACGCGTTGTAGCTCCAGAAGTTGCCAGGATTTCTCCATTGGGATTAAACTCGATGAGTTTGATGGAATCGACTGCAATTGGAGGGCATTGAGATCGCCCGCCCTGAGTTAGGCGGTCAAACAGAAGAATCTCTTTGCCAGGCAACGCGTCCTTGTCGGCACTTGAAAATTCCATCGCTCTTTTTATTTCTTTCGCCGCATCGAATGGGTTTCCTGCGTCTTGGTAGGACTTGGCAAGCTGCATCGAGGTCTTGGCAACTTCGAGGGAGTTCTTTGCTGCCTCAAGAGTTGTCTTGGCAGACTCAAGACGAAGTGCCTCCGCTTGTTGCTGAGAAATCCAAATCCCAAACGCGAGAAACAGCGAAAGCAAACCTAAGCCAATAGCTCCAACCAGAGTCGCAGATTTGTGTCGCTTGGACAATCGCGATCCCCGTTCGAATATTGACTCCGAATAGGTATCAACAGGCTCGTCGTTCAGCCAACGTTCGACTTCCTGTCGCAATAGCTTTGCTGATTGGTATCGATCCTCAATTCTTACCGACATGGCTTTGCAGCAGATGGCGTCGAGAGGGCGAGGTACTTCGCCAATCAACATTCGAGAATTCTGGTAGTCTGCTGTCGTTGACTTTCTGATTAGCTCCTCAAGTGTCGTCCCATTGATCGGCACCTTACCGGTTAACAATTCGTACAGAATTGCGCCGAGTGAATAGACATCTGAGGCGGGCCCTAGCCTTTCCAGTTGCCCAAGCATTTGTTCTGGAGGCGCATACGCGGGTGTTCCGATAAACTGCCCGTAACGCGTTTCGGAGCCCGTCCCCGACTCCGCCTTCAAGATGGGTAATTCGCTCGTAACTCCAATAGTCGAATACGGGTCTATTTCTGGTTTCGCGGACATCGCCTTCGCGAGCCCCCAATCGACGACCAAAGTTTCGCCGTGCTTACCTAGCATAACATTACCTGGCTTCAAGTCTCGATGAAGAACACCTCGATCATGGGCATAGTCAATCGCATTGCAGACGTCGACAAACCGGCGCAATAGTCCGCGCAATTCGGGGCCATCGAAAGGCCGTTTTAGATCTTTGCGATCGGCATGAAACTTGCGGATGCGAGATTGTAAATCTTCGCCACGGATGAATCGCATTGCGTAGTAGGGGCGCCCCGCTTCATTGGTACCCAATGCGTAGATAGGAACGATGCCCGGATGTTCGAGTTGTCCGGTAATCTGAGCCTCTTGCTCGAATTTGGCGCGGTACTGCTCCACATCAGCTCGATCTTCGCGAATTTGCTTGATGGCTACCTCTCGATGCAGTTGCTGATCCTCGGCAACGAAAACAACGCCCAATCCACCTTTCGCATGCTCGTGGACGATCCGAAACCGTTGGTTTTCTGTTCCACGGCTTTGTGGGCTCTCTTGATTGCTGCCTGACGGGAGGGAGCGTCCGACATCTACCGTGCGATACTCGTCTTGATTCGGAGACGATGTTCTGGTGCTCACTGGGGCAAGGAAAGAGACCGTATGCAAAGCTTGGTTATCGCCCTTAGCCATTTGCTCCAATTCCCTACGCAATGAGCTCCCTGTAAAACTTAAACTTGCCAGCGACTTTTCGGGGTCGCCGCCAAAACGTACGAGGTGCAAGTCGACCATTCGCTCCAGCGCAGTCACAACATCCGTAGATAATGCTTTTTGTTCGGTTAGGTAGTCGGCCAGTCCTCGTGACTTATCGGAAACCCACGTTCCGAATGCAACTAACAGTTGTGCTTGCGTGATGAATCCATTTTGAAATGCCAACAGTCCGAGCAAAAGGTGTCGTTCAGAATTCATTAAGCTAATTGCCTTGCCACGGTAAGAAGACCATGCGGCCTTCGAGATTGTTTAGATTGTCCACACAGCATACACCGAGGAATGAATCGTATTCTTAATTCAGCGATTTGCGATCTCAAATCAATTCGCCAGTTGGGATGCGGCAGACCAACAAATCCCGCACGGCCGCAACAATCGAACTCAAGGAAGAATCAAAATGCTAGTTCTAAGTCGCAAAGTTGGAGACAAGTTGGTTATCGACGGCAACATCACTGTGGAAGTTGTCAAAATCCAAGGCGACCGAATCTCTCTCGGGATCGTTGCACCATCCAATGTCAAAATTCTACGCGGTGAGCTGAATCAGCCAAAAGCAAACGCGCAGTCGATGGAACTTGTTGTCGAAGATGGATTGCTGGTCGCTTGCTAGACTCGTCCTGGGATAGCGTACAGTTCCTATCCACGGCCACCTTCACAGCAAGTTTCGCAAATCCGATGGCATCTGGAGCATTGAAACTTCGCGCGGATCTCGATCAGCGATCCGCCACAGGCCGGACAAGCGGGTTGGCATTGCTTTTCGGTCTTCTTATCCTTCGTCTCCGAAATGGTTTCGCCTCGATCGTCCCGATTCTGGAACTTCATTTCAATTGGTCCCTCCTTGCTGATCGTCTGATTATTTGAGTGAAAGACTTGCCCATGTCTGCACATTCGGGCGAAATCTTTGCTTGAAATATACCGTATTGCCGCAACCAATTCGGCTGCGGGATATTTTCAAATTCGCGAGGAAAGAAAGACATGAAATCGAAGACAGTGCAGGAGCGTGCTGAAACAGTTGTTAGTCGGATATTGACGGAGAACATCTTGTCGTTGTCTGAAGCACGCAAAGAACTTGAGAAGGTTACCGGTCACCGACCCGACAAAGCGACTCTATGGCGTTGGATCACACGAGGCGTGGGTGGCGTCAAGCTCGAAGCCGTCCGGCTGGGGGGCCGAAGTATTTACACTTCGACAGAGGCTTTGAATCGCTTTATTGTGGCGAGGACAATTGGCCTCCAATAAGTCCGGATGGAATCAGCCAGCGTGTTGTCTTTGTGGCTGAACGACTTTCCGCTGGTCGTTTTCGTCAAAGAGTCTCTAACCTCATAACCCGGGAACAAGCTGCACGAAAAACCGTGGGGTTATGATCGATTAGAGACCTTGATCATAACCCAGGTTTTTCGCCATCAGAGAGTCGAGAGACTTTGGGCCAAAACGGGCTTTTTTGGCTTCGAAATGGCTTTGGCGAGAGACCGTCAGGTTATGAGCGACAGAGACTTGGCGAGAGACGAG
>JANMNR010000595.1:0-8768 GCA_031368325.1 Pirellula sp. | reverse complement strand
CGATTCTCAAGTGCCAAGAGCGCCTTTACGATGTTCATATGAAGGACATCTCGGCCATGGGTGACAAGAACACTCCAGTGGAAGCAGGACGGGGTATTCTCGATTCGAAAGCCATACTTTCGGCATTGCTCAAGATCAAGTATCAAGGCTTAGTAGGATTTGAATACGAGAAGGATGGCGAGGACCCTGTCCCAGGCTTGGCGGAATCGATTGGCTACACCAAAGGCCTGCTCGCTGGAATGAAACAAGGGTAGCTTGCACCGCCAATCCCTCGTCGCTTGCTCCGCGGCGTTATCTTCGTTGTTGACCGAAAAGGACAAACGCATATCCAAGTGCATTGCGTTTGCACCGATTACGGTTCGCAATTCCCGAAGGCTCCCCGAAACACCGGATGAGCCTAAATCAATTCCCTGCCAATCCTTTTTCCCCTCCTCCAATTGTTCATAGGTTTCTGCAACAATAAGCTCTGTCGCCGAGTGGTCAGTCTCGAGCAATTCGAAAACCTTGAATCTTTTTGATCTCCTGGAGTCTTCATGAGCCAATTTCGAGCCCTCAATGCATTCCTATTGGTGTCTGCCTTTCTAATGGGTTCGACTTATGCTCAAGACCGAAAAATGGTCGAGATGGGGAAGTCGGCAAGCTTCTTGGTTGAGCTTTCCGGCAAGAAAAGCTATGCCACAGCATTTTGCATTCAGTCATCGGGGATATTCGTAACCAACAACCACGTTGTAGACTCTTTGGACATTGGCGAATCTGTAAATTTGGTGATGCATTCGGGAACCGACGAACAAAAAACGATTGAGGCAAGGCTGATTCGGAGAGATTCGAAATCCGACCTGGCGCTGCTTAAAAGCGTTGGCAACGATACGGAATACACCACCTTGAAACTTTCGCAGAATCCTAACGTTTTCGAAACCATGAATGTCACAGCTTTTGGTTTTCCATTTGGTGTTGGCCTAGCCTTGAAAGAAGACGATTTCCCATCGATTAGTGTTAGCGTAGGCAAGATTACTGCAGTCCGCCGCGAGAAAAAGGAAACACAATTGGTGCAATTGGATGCGACGTTGAACCCTGGAAACTCCGGAGGAGCAGTCCTAGATGAAACTGGAGAAGTAATCGGTGTTGTCAGTTTTGGAGTCGCCAAAACAGGAGTCAACTTTGCGATTCCCGTCGAGAAGTTAAATCACTTCCTACTCACACCCGATGTCGAAATGAAAGTACCTGCTTTTAACGAAGCTAACTTTGACCAACCGAAAGAAGTGGAAGTCGTTGTCACACCGTTGATTGGAGAACTCAAGGACGCTAGCGTCGAATTTTGGCTTCGAAAAGGAAAGGAACAACCCCAGAAGTTTGCCATACCAAAGGCGGATGGAAACCGTTATCTCGGGATGGTTCAAGCGAAAGATGGGGATATTAAGAAACTACTTGATGGTCAAATCGAATTTGCTAGTGGAAAAATAGAAACCAAGATCGTTAATGACAAATTGATGTTTGGCACTAGGGCGATGTATCTCTCCGAGATTCGTTCCATCGAAGTTCCTCAGGAGTCCGAGAATAGCGAAGCGAAAATACTCTTTGCCGATGGCGAATCGAGCAAGCTTTCGGCCAAAGAGTTGCCTACGATCAATATTGATCTTGGCAATTACCCGGTAGTCATCAATCTAGCAATGGCGAGCCGGCTGGAAATCGCGGAAGTGGAAAGTGAATCGATTTCACATATGGTTGTCGTAAAGAGTGCAGAAAAAGAGGTGTATCGATCTTCTTCTGGCAAAGAAATGGGAGATGGTACGGAAGAGTCTTCATCAGAAAGTAACGATTCCGCGATTCTCGGATTGGGTTCTCGCCGGAAAACACCTTTGGAGAATTCGAAATCCAAAATCCCAGTGCCGGGGATCATAACCGATGTGGTTTATGCTCGCGGTGGCGATCTCTTGTTGGCAAAGCTTGGAGCCGAAAAGAAACTTGTCGTCATTGACTTAGCCACCGCTTCAATTACGAAAGTTCTTCCTTTGTCATCTGATAATGTGATTGTTGCGGGCACGATGGACCATATCGTAATCGTTGATAGGGGACAAAACATTATTGAGCGTTATTCCATCAAAGGCTTCAAACGCGAGTTAGCGGTGAAACCTCCATTTGCTGGAATAATCAAATCCATTACATCGGGATGCGCGTCGCAAGGCCCGATACTTATACACAAGTCCGTCGGGAGCGGGGCACTCGACAACGCCAGCTTTATCGTCGTTGATCTGAACAACTTCAAGGAGACTCAGGTTGCTGGCCAGAATACGGGACACTATTCCAGCTTTCGAGACACTGTGCATGTTCGCGCCTCTGCCGATGGTCGAGTCTTTGGAATGTGGGCGACGAGCCATAGCCCTGGAGGAATGCAAACCATAGCACTGAACGGAAACCAAATGATTGTCAAATACGAACACACATCAGTGGGCCACGTGGTTCCGTCCGCCAACGGGGCAAATATTTTCTCAGGCGCGAACGGTGTTTTCACTGCCGACTTGAAGAGCCTTTCCAAGGATTCAAATCGTCCTACAAACCTCCCTTCAGTACCTACCTCCCACCCTCGTTTTTATATCACCGTTCCTGCAAAACCGGGAATCCAAGTCAATCTACCCTCGGACTTACACAAGGGAGTTCGTGCAGGTTTTCATGAGATAGGATCCGAGTCAACTCTCGTTGAATTGCCAGACCTTGAATTGAATAACCCGAAACAGGACAGCGACAGTTGGGCAACGCATGACTTCTCCGTCGATAAACGTGCTTACCTTAACATGTCGCTGAATCGTTTAGTGTCGATACCTTTCACGAATGACTCGATAGTTATCCAGGATTTCGACTTCAAGAAGGAAATATCGAAATCTGGAGTTGATTTTCTTGTGGTTTCGTCCTTACCAGCTCAGACGTTTGATATTGGTAAAACGTTCCGCTATCAAGTCGTCGTTGAGTCCAACAAAAACAAGTTGAAATTCGAGCTCGCTAGCGGTCCGGAAAAGATGGAAATTTCCGCAACTGGGAAACTCACTTGGAAGGTCCCTGAGAACTTTAAACAAGATTCAGTCGACGTAATCATTGCAGTGACCAACGGATCATCAATGCAAACCTACGATACATTTAAGATTCGCAATTCGATTAAGTGATTGTCTTGCTCCATTAAGAAGTGTAGTTTCCGCTGAGCAGCTTAAAATGACGTTTTGCCAGTGAGATTTCCACGACCAATTCACGTAGAAAATTCGCAGCGGAAAAGAAAGCTGCCATCGTTCTTCCGCACCAAACCAATGCATTTCCATCAGTAGTTCGCTAGGGTGATGGAGCAAGCCGAGAAGGCTTTCGAGAAATCGGACACGCTTTGGAAGGCATCGACGCTTGACATTCATGATGCTTGACGACGACATTGTCGCAGTCAGCCCAATTCATCGCCAAGCCGCAAAGCAAAGGCAGGCTGGAATCGTGGCACGGATCAATCAGGAGCGAGTGCTTTCGTCTTAGCCAGCAACGAAGGCGGACAGCCAACACTTCGGCTTTGTTTTGAAGTAGACTATCCTCATTGAAAACCGTCCAAAACTGGACATATTGAACAACGAAACAGCGAATCAAAAACGAATGAATCCATTCTCGACCAAGTCCTCCGTGCTCCTGTCATTTGCACTTTCTCTCGCAATGGGAGCCGACCAGGTTCAAGCACAACTTTCTCGCGATCCATCCTGGCAAAAAGAAACAGAGTCACGGCTAAAGGCGATCTACGATCGGGGTGAGTTTCGTCCTCAAAAGTTTCAGGCAAACTGGCTCGCGGATAGTTCAGGATACTCGATTCAGGAACGTGATCCAAAGTCGGAAAAGATGGTCCAGGCAACTTACCGTGTTGCCACCGGCGAACGACTGGATTCAAAGTCGGAAAAGGAAAAGCGATCGGAACGTGCTCCAATGCTTTCGCCGTACGGCTCACGGGTTATCGAATTTCGAGATCGCGATCTTTTTGTCAAGAATCTCGAAAGCGGTCAACGAACGCAATTGACTAAGCGATCCGAAGACCGCGATGTCCGGTTTCGCGATCCCGTTTGGAGTCCCGATGGAAAACGTGTCGCGTTCGTGGAGTCGGACGTAACGAACGTGCGTCAGAGAGCAATCTTGATCCCCGAGGATCCCTCTTATCCAGGTGTGCAAAACAATAGGTTTGCGAGAGTCGGCGAAAAAATCGAGTCCCTTCGTGTCGGTGTGGTGGACGCCAATGGAGAGAATATGGTTTGGCTGCCGATCGAATCACCTGACGAGGGGATCTATTTGGGGCAGGTGGCTTGGGCAGGAAACTCAGACGAAGTACTCGTTGAGAGATTTAGTCGATTCCGAGATCAGCGTTCGTTTTTTCTCGCCAGGACGAATGGTGAATTGAAACAGATCTTTCAAGAAACCAATGCAGCTTGGGCGGAATCGAGTCAAGGAAAGAACGCCGGGCTGACATGGGTTCGAGGCGGCAAAGAGTTCATCGTCGTAAGTGAAAAAGATGGATGGCGGCATGCGTTTCACTGGTCACGCGAGGGCAAAGAGCTTTCCGTGCTGACTCCCGGTGAATACGACGTTATAGATCGAGGGGCCGTCGACGAAGAAGGTGGATGGTATTACTTCTATGCGTCACCCTCCAACGGTACGCAGAAGTATCTGTATCGTGTGCCACTGGATGGCTCCGGCAAGTTGGAGCGTATCACGCCCAAAGATCAGCCAGGCACGCATGCATATGATTTCTCGCCCGATCACAAATGGGCGTTTCACACCTATTCAACCCTGGATTCGCCGCCTCGCATTGATTTGGTCGAGCTTGCAACGCACCGAGTTGTTCGAGTACTTGAAGACAACAGCAAAATTCGCGAGTCGATGAAAAACGTACTTTCGCATCCAACGGAGTTTCTGCAACTCGACATAGGCAATGGAATATCCATGGACGCTTGGCTGCTCAAGCCGCGAGACTTTGATGAGTCGAAGAAGTACCCGGTGTTCATTTATGTTTATGGTGAGCCCCATGCGCAAACGGTGTTGGACGAATGGGGCGTAAATCAAATCGACTTTCATCGCGTCGTTGCGGACCTTGGCTATTTGGTGGTATCAATCGACAACCGAGGAACACCTGCACCGAAGGGCGCTGCATGGCGGCGATCGATCTTCGGAAGCCTTGGCCCACTTTCTACCGAGGAGCAGGAGGCTGGACTCAAGGAACTGGCGCGAATGCGACCCTATGTTGATTTATCTCGCGTAGGAATTTGGGGATGGAGTGGCGGAGGGTCGAACACGCTCAACGCCATGTTTCGTAAACCGGACTCGTATCACGTCGGAATCGCTGTGGTGCCCAAGCCGCAGCCACATCTCTACAACGCCTGGTTTCAAGAAATTTTCATGCGAACGCGTGAGGTCAATCCCGAAGGCTACGAGCGCGCGGCTGCAATCAATTACGCGGACGGATTAAAGGGGAAACTGCTCATCATTACAGGCTCAGGAGAAACGAATACGCATATTCAAATCATCGAAGGGCTGGTTGATCGGCTAATCGAACTGGGAAAGCCATTCGACTACATGGTTTATCCCAATCGCGATCACGGTCTACGCGAGGGTGCGGGAACGTTGGTACACGTTAGAATGTTGATCATCCGATATCTCCTCGAGCATCTCCAGGCTGGCCCTCGCTAATGAGCCGCGAGAGACACGACAAAAAGCAGGGACAAAAGAACACTTTTTCAAAATCAATTCAGCAGTCCGTTATTCACTTGTCCGCGCCCATGACTTCAGCATCTTCGTTAGATTTCAATCCCAAGGCAGTCAAACCATGAAACACTTCAGTTTTGCTCTCGTAGTCTTATGTGCTCTTTTGCCTTCCATTGCACAGTCCCAGCCCTTGCAAGTCTTTATCCTGGCTGGACAATCGAACATGCAGGGGCATGCCCACGTGCGGACGTTTGAGCATATTGGTATGGACCCTGCCACAAAACCGTTGCTTGCAGAGATGCAGAACGCCGACGGCTCACCCAGGGTCCTTGATCGGGTCTGGATCTCCTCGATTGGCTGTGCGGATACAGAACAAACTGGCAAGCTAACCACAGGTTTCGGCGCCAGCCAGAATGGACCGAAGATTGGACCAGAGTACACTTTTGGAATCACCATCGAGAAGTTTATTGCGGGGCCCATTCTGCTGATCAAGACGTCTTGGGGCGGAAAGAGTCTGAACACCGACTTCCGACCTCCAAGCGCCGGGCCATATGTGTTCAACGAGTCTCAGCTTGCTGCGTTTCAAAAGCAAGGCAAGGACATCGCAGCCATCCGGGCAGAAAAGGAGCAAGCGACTGGAGTCAACTATCGGCTGATGATTGAGCATGCAAAGAGCGTGCTGACCGATATCAAGCGAGTAGTACCGACATACGATGCTTCAAAGGGATTCGAACTCGCTGGCTTTGTGTGGTTTCAAGGTTGGAACGATATGGTGGACAGCAGCACGTATCCAAATCGCGACATGCCAGGTGGTTACGATGCGTACAGCGTTGCGATGGCTCATTTTATTCGCGATGTGAGACGAGACCTAAACGCCCCTAAGCTTCCGTTTGTCATCGGTGTTCTTGGTGTCGGCGGACCCACCTCAGAGTATGCTCCCGACCAGCTACGCTACAGGGCCACGCACGACAACTTCCGAGCAGCCATGGCCGCCCCTGCCAAGCTGAAAGAGTTCCAAGGAAATCTTGCAACGGTGTTGGCCGAGAAGTACTGGGATCGCGAGCTCACCGTTGCAAAAACCAAGGAGAACGAAGTCAAACAAAAAGCCAAGAAGCTTGCGACAGATGGAAAGATGAAACCCGATGCGGAGAGGGCATTGCAAGAAAAAATGCGCACGGAGGGACTCACCGAGCGCGAGCGGTTGGTGATCGAAAAAGGGATCTCGAACCAGGAGTTTCATTATCTTGGCTCCGCAAAAATTCTTGGCGGTATCGGCAAAGGTTTGGCAGAAGCTATGGCCGAACTAAAGCAACTCAAAAAGTGATTGTTACAAAATCCATCCGGATCTTGTTTGTTTTCACCTGAGTATCTTGCATGCATGGGGACCATTTCGCCGCGATCGGCGGCGGGACCCATGGGAATTACGACCGTTAAGAAGCTACCCACTATGAAGCACTACCTATCCATCCTGACAGTGACTTTTATCCTAGTTTTACCGTCACTTTGCGGTTTTGTTGCTGTGAGTCGAGTCATGGCGGAGGATGCTGTTTCTGTACCTGACCTGACCAAAGGCTATCGGATCCCTCGGGCTGCCAAGCATGATTGGAACCTCGGTCCGACGGGGCTACGCGGCTGGATGTTTTGTGACAAGATGGTGACAACCGACGCCCGCCAAATCGCTATTACCATGGTCGATAAAGGGTCCCCTGCGGATGGAATCTTGGCCGTGGGCGATGTCATTTTGGGTGTCAGCGGCAAGTTGTTTACTTATGACCCACGTACTGAATTTGGACGAGCGATCACGGTCGCTGAAACAGACGGTGCGGGTGGAGAACTGAAAATCACGCGTTGGCGGACGGGCAAGGTCGACGAGGTCGTTCTCAAAGTTCCCGTTCAAGGCAGCTATAGCCCAACGGCGCCGTACGATTGCACAAAATCGAATCGTATTCTCGAAGCGGGTTGCAAGGCATTGGCTGACCGCATTGCTGATCCGAAATACAGTGTGAGGCGTAACCAGGACCCAATCACACGTTCCCTCAATGCACTCGCTTTGTTAGCCAGCGGAAATCCAACTTACCTACCGCTCGTCAAGAAGGAAGCTCAATGGGCAGCGGAGTTCAAAGAGGATGGTTTTCAAACTTGGTATTACGGGTACGTGATGCTATTTCTCTCCGAATATGTGATTGCGACCGGTGATGAGTCGGTCATCCCTGGTCTTCGGCGACTTGCGTTGGACTCCGCGAAAGGCCAGAGCGCTGTCGGCTCGTGGGGCCATCGTTTTGCGATACCCGATGGACGACTCGGCGGCTACGGAATGATGAACTCGCCCGGCCTGACGCTTACCATCTCTTTGGCGTTGGCACGATCGGCCGGTGTGAAGGACCCAGAGGTTGCGCAGGCCATCGAACTCAGTGCACGTCTGATCCGATTCTACATTGGAAAAGGTGCCGTCCCCTACGGTGACCATCACCCCTGGATTGAGACCCATGATGATAATGGCAAGTGCGGGATGGCTGCCGTACTCTTCAACCTACTTAACGAAAAGAAAGGTGCGGAGTTCTTTTCACGCATGAGCATCGCTAGTCACGGACCGGAGCGTGACTGCGGACACACAGGAAACTTCTTTAACATTCTTTGGGCGATTCCGGGCGTTGCGCAGTCCGGTCCGAATGCCACCGGAGCTTGGATGAACGAGTTTGGCTCATGGTACTTTGACCTGGCACGCCGGTGGGACGGGACCTTTGTTCACCAAGGCCCCCCGGAACCTGAGGACGATAGCTACGCAGGCTGGGATGGTACCGGCGCTTATTTATTAGCTTACGCAATGCCTCTTAAGAAAACTGTGCTTACCGGAAAACTGCCAGGAGTCGCGTCACAGCTTGATGGCAGCGATGCCCAGTCGCTCATTCTAGATGGTCGCGGATGGGACAATAAAGACCGCAACAGCGGATACGACAAGCTCAGCACAGATCAACTTTTCGAGCGAATGGGCAGTTGGTCGCCAGTGGTTCGAGAACGGGCCGCGATGGCGTTGGCTCGACGTAAGGACGTTTCCATAACGC
>JANMNR010000580.1:0-2993 GCA_031368325.1 Pirellula sp. | reverse complement strand
TTATTACATACCAAACTTACTTCACGCATACCAAATCCAAATAAATTCACCACTCCTCTTGCTCTGATTCTCTCATCATTGTTATGATATAGACATTTGTCTAACCCGTTTAACAGGACTTTAGTAAGGCTGGTAACAAAGTGAACTAAAACGGCAATTAGAAAATTAAGGCCATCATAAAAGGCACAGACTAAGTTTCGCATGCGATCCATCGCCTTAACGTACTCTGGCTCCCAGCTCCGCAATCGCTTTTCGCTCGGGTCGTTTGCATCTAGAGCACTGGCAATCGAATCTGCGGCCATCGAGGCCGAGGTCAACGCGAGCATGACGCCGGATGAATACAACGGGTCTAGGAATCCGAATGCATCGCCAACCAACACCCAACCGTCGCCAGCAGCCTTTTTGGCTTTGTATGAGTACTCTTTCTGCGCCTTGTAGTCGCCTTCCCGTATTGCGCCCGCTATACGGGGCTGCACCCCTGGACATCGTGCTACTTCCTCCATGTAGAGCGTTTCAAGATCCTTGGTCGATCGGTTCTTGAACAGGTAGTCGAAGCCGGCCACGACACCAACACTCACGACATCGTCCTTCAGAGGGATATACCAAAACCATCCCTTTTTCTCTTGGGTTTGCATGACGATGGTTCCGCCCGCGTCTATCCCTGGCTCGCGTTTCGCGCCTTTCCAGTATGTCCAAATGGCCGCTTTTTTCAGTACGGGATCCCACTCTCGCAAATCCATCCGATCCATCACAATTGAGGATTGGCCGCTTGCGTCAACAACAACTTGCGATCGAACTTCTTTTTCTTGCTCCCCTTCCAGTTTGACTTTGACGCCCACGACGCGCTCGCCGTCCAACAACACATCAAGAACACGAGCGCCCTCGTGAACGACTACGCCATGTTCACGAGCGTTGTCTAGCAACATAAGGTCAAAATCGCTTCGAGTGACCTGCCAGGATTGCGAACGCTCATGCGGGTCATACTGGCTAAATCGAAATGGCTCGGACAATTTGCCCTGTTCGTTGATAAACTGAACGCCGTATTTCTTCGTAAATGGGCTACTTTTCATTCTGTCCAGCATCCCAAGCCGCTGGATTATCGGGAAACAGTACGGAATCAAAGACTCCCCAATATGGAATCGAGGGAAATGCTCTCGCTCGTACAGCGTAACGCTAAAACCACGCTGGGCTAGCAGAGTCGCGGTTGCAGAACCGGACGGACCACCCCCAATCACAATCACATCGCAGGCATTTACCGATTGAATCATCGATTTTTTCTCCAAGATCCATTTCCCAGGCATCCACTACCCTGTTGAATGATAGTCGTCTGAACAACTATCGTCCAGACAGGAAAAGTTGGGAGTTGGTGGATTTCGAGGAAATTCCTCCGTTTTACGTATGCGACCGAGACGGATGTTTCACCGGTGAAGCCTCGAGCGGCCATTGTCGGCAGGAGCGATCCTTTTAACGTCGGCAGGGTATCGGCACGGAATACGGAGCCAAAGTCCTCCTGTGTTGTCATTTCCCACTATTCCTGTGCCCTATTCTTTTGCCTCAAAAATCGTGTTTAAATGTTGGCGTACTCGGATTAGGCAGGAGAAAATCAGGACGAAAAAGTGGGCTGCAGAGTGAATCGTCAGTCAGGCGATTGCAAAACTGCAGCATGTTTTTTGCGTCTGGCATTTGGGGGGATCCGGCGGGGATCCTCACGCTAGCGATCTGAGCTGATCGCTTCGATCGGTTAAACGGTTTGCCGCGATCAGCGAGGATCGATTCAGATTGCTTACTGGATCAAGCTCTTTGCTTTTCGCATCATTGACAAGCATTCGAGCCGATAGGGGTCGCCGCCGGCGGCACTTGATGCCCGCTCAAGCATCTCCGTCCAGTCCGCCTGCGGTGCCATCTGGCTGCGACGCAGCAACAATCCAAACTCGGCAACCGAAGTCGCCCATTGCATGTCTCTATCCACTAGCGGCTTGTCGTCTCGTTCTGTGTCCTTTAGCACAAACTCTTGCAAGCTGCTGACGCTGCCTTCAGGCTCTTTGTAGCGTACCTTGAGCGTGAGCACCTCAGCCGAGAATTCTCCTGCTGCCGGCGTCTCAAACTTGGGATCCGTCTTCTGCTTTTGCAAGTACTTGGACGACTCGCTATCCGACGGTGGCACAACACCAACCCATTTGCCAGCCGGGATCACTTCGTATAGTGCCGTCACACGATGGCCAGCACCGATTTCGCCTGCGTCCTTTTGGTCGTTGGCAAAGTCCTTGTTCGCCAGCCGTCGATCTTCGTAACCGATCAGTCGATAGCCAGCCACCTTGGCCGGATTGAAGTCCACTTGGATCTTGACGTCTTTAGCGACGGTCACCAACGTGCCGCTCAGTTGCTCGACCATCATGCGTCGTGCTTCCAGCTCGTTGTCGATCATGCCATAGATACCGTTCCCCTTGTTGGAGATCTTTTCCATCATCGTGTCGTTGTAGTTGCCAGCTCCGAAGCCCAAGCATGTTAGGAAGATATTGCTCTTGGCATTTTCCTGCATCATGGCCACCAGCGCATCGTCACCAGTGACGCCCACGTTGAAGTCGCCATCGGTGCAGAGCACCACTCGGTTCGCTCCACCTGGAATAAAATGTTCCTTGGCTATTGAGTACGCTAATTGGATTCCTTGTCCTCCGTTGGTCGAGCCACCAGCGTTGAGGTGGTCGAGCGAGGAGAGAATCGCTTGCTTTTCCGCCCCGCAGATGCTGGGTAGAATGCATCCTGCTTCGCCGGCATAGACGACGATGGCGACCCGATCGTTTTCCGTAAGTTGATTCACCATCATCGAGAGGGCTTTTTTCACCAGCGGCAACTTGTTCGGCTCGTTCATCGAACCGGAGACATCGAGCAAGAAGACGATATTAGCCTTGACGCGTTTGTCGGTTTCGAGCTTTTTCGCTTGCAAACCGACTCGAACCAATTGATGCTCCGAATTCCAAGGACATCGATCGACT
>JANMNR010000567.1:0-8034 GCA_031368325.1 Pirellula sp. | reverse complement strand
AGTAATGCGGGATTTCGACGCCGGCTTTACGAGCCGCAAGGATGCAATTGTCCTTCGCATCTGCATCGACTTCGATATCGTTAACGATTACCTTTGCCACTTGTGTCGTTTCCGGATTGGTGTTGATTGTAAAACGATTGTCTCAATCGTTGTGATTCATGGTAAAACGATGGTTAATCGTTCCGAGGTCATTTCAAAACGGTTGGGACAACCGCTCTACTCTCTGTTCCTTTGAGCAGTTGGGATAACTGCTCTACTTTGTCGCTAATGGGCTCCCGCCAACGTTGTGCTTTCGCACTTCTTGCCGCTTTTGATGTACTCCTCAAACTCGGGTCGGAATTTGTTGATCGCGGTCTTCATCGGCCAAGCGGCACCGTCAGCTAGGCCGCAAATCGTTGTTCCTGGAATCGTTCCGATCGACGACGAAATTTCCAACAACACGTCAATATCACTCAGTTTGCCACGCCCCTCGCGAATTCGCTCAAGGATCTTTGTTGACCAAGCGGTTCCCTCTCGACAAGGTGTACACTGGCCACAGGACTCATGCGCGAAGAACCTGCACGCGTTGTAAAGTACATCAATCATGCTCGTATGATCGTCGATCACAATCACAGCGGCTGTACCTAGCCCCAAGCAGCCGACGCGTCCCGGGCCTGCAAAATCAAGCGGCGTATCGAGCTCTTTTTCGCTCATGAAACCCATACTAATTCCACCAGGCACAACCGCCTTTGCCTTGCGCCCCTTCCAAACACCACCAGCGTGTTTTTCGATCAAATCACGAGCGGATATCCCCATCGGTAGCTCGACAAGACCAGGTTTGTTCACGTGCCCACTTATGCAATAAAGCTTTGGGCCATAAGAACCAGCATCGCGTGGATTGTTCGGATCTTTTGGGATGCCCATGGTCATAAACCATTCGGCTCCCTTGCTTAGAATATGCGGGATGCATGCCATGGTTTCGACATTGTTTACCACCGTCGGCCGTCGAAACGCACCCTCGATTGCGGGAAACGGCGGCTTGATTCGCGGCCAAGCGCGCTTGCCCTCGAGGCTCTCGATCAGGCCAGTCTCCTCACCACAAATATAAGCGCACGCGCCGCGGTGCAAGTGGATATCCAGGTCGTACCCAGACCCAAGAATATTCTTACCCAACAAGTTGTTGTCGTACATCTCATCTATCGCGTCTTTGAGCACACGATAGCATCGCCCGTATTCGTATCTCAGATAGAAATAAGCAGTCGTCGTCCGTGTTGCAAAACTGCTGATCACGATCCCTTCAAGCACTTGGTGCGGATCCTCTTCGATCAGCACTCGATTATTGAAAGTTCCAGGTTCGCTTTCGTCTCCGTTGATGCAGAGATAGATTGGCCCGGTAACGTCCTTGGGCAAAAATGTCCACTTGAGCCCGGTCGGAAAGCCAGCGCCGCCACGCCCCCGCAGGCCTGACGCCTTCACCAAATCGATGACATCTGTATTTTTCATCGACAAAGCTTTGGCCAGCGCTTGGTAGCCACCGTCCGCTTTGTAAGTTGCCAAAGTGTGACTGTTAGGCTTGCCCATTCGACCTAGCAAGATCGGCTTGAATTCTTCGTTGCTCATGCTCGACCTCGCACCATTTTTTCGACATCATCCGCAGTGACGCACAAACTCAGTTCGTCATCTACCAACATACAGGGAGCACCATCGCAAGCGCCAAGACACTCCGCCAACTCCAAAGTAACTTCGCCATCGGGCGTTGTTTGGCCAGGTTGGATTCCCCATCGTTCACATAACTCAGCCAACAACTCTTCGCCACCTCGCAACATGCAGGGAAGCGATCGACAGATCCAAACCCGCTTCTTGCCGAGTGGATCTTCCTCGGTTCGAAAGAAACCGTAAAAGGAAAGCGTATCGTTGATTTGTGCGGGAGAAAGCTCAAGGATATCCGCGATCTCTTTAATTGCCTTGCGGCTCACGCAGCCCTTTTCTTCTTGGACGACATGCAAAGCGGGCAGGGTAACAGCCTGTTTGCTTGGGTAGCGACCAAGATGATCCTCGATCACTTTCTTTGCGTTGCTACTCAATTCGCTCATCGATCTAACTCCGCAGCGATTATGTTAATACTTCCCAGTACAGCCGCCACATCGCTCAACATGCAGCCTCGTATCAGTTTCGAAAACAACGCAAAATGCAAAATCGACGGTGGACGTGTCCTAGCTCGATACGCTCGGAACGTTCCATCACCAACTATGTAGTACCCGAGTTCGCCATTCGGAGACTCGGTAGCCGCATAGATCGATTCCTTGGGGCAAGGCATCTGCCGATTCGGCATCACGCTTTCGAAATGGTGAATAAGCCCCTCGATGCTGCGATAAACTTCTTTCTTGTCCGGCATCCCCGTTTTGCCCGATTCGCCAGCGAACACAGGTCCCTTTGGAAGCTTGTCGATCGCTTGCTCAATGATCTTAACGCTTTCAAGCAGCTCCATCATTCGCACTTGAAAGCGAGCATAGCAATCGCCACCTTGGCTTGCACAAATGTCGAAATCAAAATCGTCATAAGCCAGGTAAGGTTCGTCGCGGCGCAAATCTCGCGCCACTCCGCTTGCTCTAGCAGTTGGCCCTGTGGCTCCACCCTCAATCGCCTCTTCGCGAGACAAAACCCCAACATCCCGGGTTCGCTCGACAAAGATTCGATTCTTCATGACAAGACCACTGAAATCGCGATAGGCCTTGGGGAAATTTCGAACAAAGTCCTTTACCATCTTGACCCAGTCATCCGTCACGTCGTACAGCAAGCCACCAACCCGCGTATAGGAAGTGTGGAAACGCTGGCCTGAAGCTCGCTCGCATATTTCGTAAATCGCTTCGCGCTCATTGAACGCATACATAAATGCGGTCGCGCCGCCCAAATCCAGCACGCATGTTCCCAAGCAGAGCAAGTGATCGTGCATTCGCATCAGTTCAGCGAAAATGGTACGAATGTATTTGCAGCGTGGCGTTAGCTCGACCCCCAACAACTTTTCAACTGCGTGATGCCAAGCAATCTCATTGGCCATTGGCGAAACATAGTTCATCCTATTGACGATGGTCACGTACTGGTTGAAATCCAACACTTCGCCGAGCTTTTCGAAACCGCTGTGTAAGAATCCAATATCGGGTTCCGCATCGATCACCATTTCGCCATCGAGTTGCAAAACCAAACGCAACGTTGTGTGCGTGGCCGGATGCTGCGGACCGAAATTAAGAGTCCAGAGCCCTTCGCGTTTGTCAGCGTCTAAGTCTGGGCTTTCAAGCAGTTCTAAAGGCATGCTAAATAACTCCGGTTAGCTTTCTGCTCTAGTGATCACAGGGAAATTATGACGTTCACCACGGCCCTTGATCGGATAGTCTTTTCGCAATGGAAACGACTGAAAATCATCAGGCAACAACAGCCGCTTGAAATTCGGATGGCCAGAGAAAACGATTCCGTACATATCGTAAACTTCGCGTTCAAGCCAATCCGCACCAAACCAAACCGAAGTGGCTGATGGAATCGTCAAATCAGGCTCGTTCAAATAAGTCTTTGCAATCAAACGCATGCCAGTGTCGATATTGAGCAAACAGTAAACCACCTCAAAACGGTCATTCACGTTGCCGTACTCCAGCAAGTCCACCGCAGTCAAATCCGTCAACTGATCGAAACCTGAAGCCTTAAACGCACTCAAGCACTTCAGCAATTCGTTCGCCGGACAAACAACTCGCACCTGCTCGCGGAACTCTGACCATTCAAGCGTGACGCCCGACAGCGAATCCGCCAATCGCGACTTCAACGCTTCTACTTCGCTCGTATTTGAACCGCATGTTTCGTTTGACATATTCTGACGCAGCCAATTGATGGTCTAGTGAACTGGATCGTACTTTTGATCTTCGAGCTTGAACCCATTGCGTTCGCGGATTCGAATCAACTCATCCTCATCAAAACGAGAGGGCCCCTCCGGCAAAATTCGCAGCTTAAATTCTCGAGCATTGATAGTTCCGCCCGACTGAATCTTTTCCTGGAGGTCGATGATCGAGCGAATGAGCTGCTCCGGTCGCGGTGGACAACCAGGAACGTAAACATCGACCGGCATAAACCGATCAATCCCTTGAACAACCGCATAAGTATCAAATACTCCACCCGTGCACGCACAAGCACCCATGGAGATACACCATTTCGGTTCCGGCATTTGCAACCAAATGCGCTGCAAGACTGGCAACATCTTCATCACAACGCGACCAGCCACGATCATCAAGTCGCACTGACGCGGCGAAAAACGCATGACCTCACTGCCAAACCGGGACAAGTCGTGCTTGCTTGCAGCCGTGCTCATCAGCTCTATGCCGCAGCAAGCTGTAGCAAAAGGCATTGGCCAGAGACTATGCGCCCTACCCCAGGATGCCGCTGCATCGAGCGTCGTCAGGAAGATATTGTCGCCAAGCTGTTTGTTTATTTGCGTCGCCAATCAAAGACTCCTTTGCGATATGCGACCACATAGGCCAGAGCCAAGGTCGCCATCAAAACGATAAGGACTGCAAGAACTGCCGTACGGAACGCGAAAGGAATTCCGTCTGGAGCGAGCAACGATACTGCCCAGGGATAAACGAAGAGAAGCTCGACGTCGAAGACCAGAAACAGGATTGCAATCAGGTAAAACTTGATGTCGAATGGTTTTCGCGCGTCGCCAACGGGATCCATTCCCGATTCGTAAGGAGCTCCCTTGACCTTGGTTCGCTTCTTTGGAGCGACGAGGTGAGGAAGGATCAGCGATACCGCTGCAAAGCCAACGACAGCGATCAGATAAATGAGAATCGGTAAGTAATTTGCCACGGCCAAATCCTGCGGACAGCGACTTTGTGAAAAGTTTCACAAACTATTTAGCAGTATTGTAGGGAGACGCGGCTTTTTGTCATCGGCAGTTTCAAAAGATTTTTCGACGAGGGCGATGCCCAGTGGGTTGGGTCGCAGATTACCGCCAAACCACGCTGGCTAAGAGCCCAATCTGCAGCCCATTCTTCTGGTGCATTTACCAGACTCGCGCTGTTAGGCGAGCGGCAGGATGAAATCTAAGTTCAGCCGGAGACTCTCCCGGCAAAAGCCATGGTACCGCTCACCCTAGAACGGAATTGACTGGAATCATTACCCTGAAATAGGAGTCATGCCATGCCTAAGTTCGAAACCTCTTCGAGTCTACCGGCTGGTTGGCGGTCGTTACGAACTCGACGCGACGGAACTGCCCTTCTTTCCGGATGTCAGGCCGATTCCCGTTTAGCACTGAATGGAAAGAGAACCAGTGGGACAATGATTCCTTGTACCCACTCAAAGGATATCAACCAAAGGTAGATGGCGTGTTGTCCATAGAATCCCTGAGAAACCCCGTGGCCCTGAAAGTCCATTAGGCTTGTGAGATGCGAATGCCATCTAATCAAGAAAAGCACGTTGACTGTCAAAAGAGCAGTTAAAAGGCCAAGCAGCGCGTTTCGAGTCCGCACTGTTTCAACGGCCAAGCAAAATACAAACGCGCTTGCCAAACTGTTGTGGACTAAGCTTACCTTCTGGGTGATGAAGCCCTGCTCGATGCTACCAATGGATGCGGTTCCGATTGGGACAGCAATAGCAGCGTAAAAGAAAATACCGCCCCACCACAGAGCCCAAGCCAAGTGGAGAATCAGCCTCCAGCTTGGCAGAACGCATTGAGTTATCCGAATCACAAACCAGTTCGATTCAGCATGCCAATGAAAGGAATGACAACTTACTCGCTTTTCTCAAAACGTTGAATGCTATCGGCCCGCGGCGTGTCCTTCATGAAATAGATTTCACCATTTTGATCTTCACCAAATGCCAATACCGGTATTCCCTTTTCGATCACTTGTTCATTTCGAACAGCTTTGCCTTTGCTGCTATCGTATGTCAGCGCCCAAATGCTGCCGCTGACATAGTCGGCGTATAGATACTTGCCGTTGAGTTGCGGAATGCGTTGCGAATTATAGACGCGACCACCGGTTATGGATTTGCCAGCGGTATGATCGTATTCCCAGACAGGATCGATGGGTGCCGAAACGCCTTCGACGTTGGGTCGATTACCGAAGGAGTGTGTTCCCTCGCGGCTACTCCAACCGTAGTTGCCACCCTTGTCAATTACGTTTACCTCTTCGTACAACTCCTGCCCGACGTCGCCACACCATAGTCGACCGGTCTTCTTGTCAAACGCAATACGCCAAGGATTTCGGAGACCGTGCGCAAAGATTTCAGGCCGCACGTTTTTCATGCCCACAAATGGATTGTCCGCTGGAATTCCGTACTTCATTCCTTCGGACTTTGTATCGACATTGATACGGATGATGGAGCCGAGCAGTTGACTTCTGTCTTGACCGGTTGCATTCGGATCGTTTCGGGATCCACCGTCGCCAAAGCCGACGTAAAGAAAACCATCAGGCCCAAACTCAATCGATCCGCCATTATGGTTCTGAAACGGCTGGTCAACATCCAGCAAGATTTCCTCAGAATTTGGATCCGCTTTGTTCGGATTGTCTTTCATCATTCGGAATCGGGAGATAATCGAATGGTTATTCTCGCGCTTGGTGTAGTAAACGTAGAGCTCGCCGTTTTCCATAAACTTTGGATGCAACGCCAACCCAAGCAACCCCTGTTCGTTTGCGCCGGAATCAAACCAGCGGTTTACTTTGGTTGAAATATCGAGCACCAAGTTGGACTGTTCGACGTTCGGGTTGTTTTCGAAATTGAAAACCCAGCCTCGCTGATCGACTGCAAACAACCGCTTTGCATCTCCCTTAGCATAGGTAAGTTCAAGGATACGAAGGGGCTTGTTTGCATTTCCATCTTCGTCGACCGGTTCCCAGCCAGCCCATTTCAGTTTTGGAAAGGCCGGTGTGCTCTTTATACCAAGTACGCCATCAACAGGTTGTGCTACGGGTCGATCGGTCGGAAGCTCTCGTATCTTGATGTTGCGGAATGAGACCAGATTGCCGTGATCCTGCAAACAGATATGCCCCTCGCCAGCCGCACCGAATCCAGGGAAGGCTGCGAACTTGCTTTTGTCGACCAGTTCTTTCCACTGTTTGTCACCGAGTTTGAATCGATAATATAGAGCGCCGTTCATCGATACCTCACATTGATTGGGGGCGATGCGTACGAACAGTTGATTCCATTCGCCTGCTGGCCGAGTGGCGTCGAGTGTTCCTGACTCCTTGACCCAGTTGGGTGCAACCGGCTTATACATTTGGTAGAGCCAACCAGATTTTTGAGGATCGTGGCCGGCCACGTTGTCTTGGATTTGAATTTCAGGACCGCTTTGCCACGGATTCGGATTCTCTTCCGTCACATGAAACATTAAACCGCTGTTTCCACCCTCGGAAATCTTATAGTCCAACATCAGTTCGAAGTACTTGAACTTGCTCTTGGTGATGATGTCGCCAGCACCTTTGCCTTCTCGAGACAGTACACCATCGGAGACTTTCCAGCCGTCTGAAACCGTTTCCTTTTTGTAGTTGCGCCAACCCTCTGTGGATTTTCCATCAAACAGCAGCTGCCACCCGCTCAGCGTTTCAGGACGCGTCAAGGAGTTGGTCGATTCGGCGTAAGAGGTTGTCTGAACGAAGGCAAAACTACTTAGCGAGGCGACTAGCCCTATAAGGCATCGCGACTTTGTAATTGGCATGGGAGGAATCCCTGGGGGTGGGGAGAGAATTAAATTTACATGAACACAAGCCACGATACTAAACTGCCAATGTCCCACGGTCAATCACTGACGAAGCGTCCTTTTTTCTTCGGTGGAATTCCATTGTTTCGCCTAAATTAGGTAAAGTGTATTTTTCTGTTTCTTAAAACTCTCCTAAGAGGCCTGAAATGAATCGCTCAACACGTCGCCATTTCCTCGAACAAAGTATGCTTGCGACCGCTGCAACGATGGCGTTGCAGTCACGATATGTAAGCCAATCTATGGCGGATGATGACAAGTCCCCCAAGGTTGGACCGAACGATACGATCCGAGTTGCTGTCGTCGGTGGGGGCGGGCGT
>JANMNR010000543.1:0-12779 GCA_031368325.1 Pirellula sp. | reverse complement strand
AAGATACCGGCTGTCACGCAAATAGAGTCGAAGCCTCCGTACGCCAAGCTTACTTGGTCCAACATGACCCGGATGCTATCGCGTTTGGTTATGTCGCATGCGATTCCGACGGCGGGTCCACAGCCTGAGATGCCGCTGCCCGCGACGCCGATCCCATGGCCGTGTTTGTCGGTTATTTCTTTGGCAGTTGCGTTAGCTGACTCCGCATTCAAATCCACACAAACGATATGGGCACCCTCGCGTACCAAGCGATGCGCCGTCTCTTTACCGATCCCGGATCCTGCACCGATGACGACAATGACTTGACGAGCAAGCTCTTTTTCAGCGGGCATGCGTTTCAGTTTCGCTTCCTCGAGCAACCAGTATTCGATATCGAACGCTTCTTGCAACGGCAAAGCGATGTAGCGGTCAATCGCTTCGGCGCCTCGCATCACTTCGACGGCACAGTTATAGAATTCCGCTGTCACTCGCGATTCGGATTTATCTTTGCCCCAAGCGATCATACCCAGTCCCGGAATCAACATGACCGTTGGGTTTGGGTCGCGCATTGCGGGCGAGTTCGGACGTTTGCAAGTTTCGTAGTAGGCTGCATAGTCCTGGCGGTATTTTTCGAGCCCTAATGTTAGTTTGGCTTTGAGCGAAGCGACCGTTTCCGTTTGTGGATTCCAATCAACGTACAATGGCTTGATTTTTGTACGGAGGAAATGATCGGGGCAGCTGGTTCCTAACTCTGCCAAACGAGGCGCATCATGCGAGTTGACGAACCGCATGATGGTGGCATCGTCTTGGACCGTGCCAACGAATCTTCGTTTCGCGCTGACTTGCCCTCGCAGCCATGGCAAGATGCTCGCCAGCGTTAAATGCCGGGCGGATTGTTCGAGTGTTTGATACTTCAGGCCACCGAACGCGGTTTTGTCCCCTCCTTTGGCTTGGTACTTTGCATCAATGTATGCTGCAGCGGTCTCGATCATGTCCAAGGTCAGGGTGTAGCATTTCTTTTCGTCGTCGTCCCAGGAGATAAACCCATGCTGGCCCATCATGATGGCTTGGAGTTTTGGGGTCTTTCGGGAAATCTCTTGCATCGCCAATCCAAGTTCGAATCCAGGGCGCATCCATGGAACATAGGCCATCGCGCCACCAAAGATCTCCTTGGTTAGTTCCTCGCACCGATGACTTGCAGCGATCGAGATGATCGCGTTGGGGTGCATGTGATCGACATGTTTTCCAGGCAAAAAGCTATGTAATGGCGTGTCGATGGAGGAAGCGCGTGGGTTCAAGTTGAATGTTGTGTGCGTATACATGGCGACCATGTCGTCTTCCGCTTGGCCCTTGTATCCTTTATCGGGCCGGCTGGCATAGAGTTGCTGGAGATCGAGCAATTTTTGCTGATACAAGGAAGAAAAATTTTCTCTTGTGGAGGTCCGGAGATCGCCGCCGGACCCCTTGACCCATAGCACTTCGGTTGCCATTCCCGTTAGCGGATCCACTTCAGAGATTTTGGCCGAGGTGTTTCCGCCACCAGTGTTTGTAATACGTTGATCGGAGCCAAGCAGATTAGAGCGATAGATCAGTCGACCGACAGGATCGTAGCTGGCGGCTTTGTTGTCGTCCCAGGAATAAGAAACAAATTTATATGACTTCATCTTCGCATCCAACCAACGAGTAAACTAAGCAAAATCCGCATGGACGAAACGTCCGTTTCGAGCATGCTGTATAGCGTAACAGTTTCACCAAAAAACTAATCCCCCCCGCGACATATTGGACAAATTCGCCTCAAGAATCGGACCGTCCTGTATTAGTCAACCTGTGAATTCACCAGGGTTTTCGCGCAACGGACTTTTCCGTTCGGAAGCGGAAAACAGTACAAAAGCTGCTGTAAGGGCAAGAGTTTCCACTTCAAGGACGATGCGAACAAAGCCAATCGCCCTTTGATGCCAATGCATGACGAATTGAGCCGAGTGCTCTCCGAGTCTATCGCTTCGCTAGTCGAAGACGAAAAGGAACCCGAGTGATGATTTCCCCGTGGGGAAAACCTCGAGTGTGCGGGGCTGAGATAAGCCAGCGTATAGAAAAGGCAGGGCTTGCCCCGGCCGAAGATTGTCCCTTTTGTCCTTACGTAAGGCGCTGCAGTGTTCGAATCACTGAGTATGCTTCGATCTCCATCCCACTTGCTTCCACGTGCGCTCATTCTGATAAACTAATGCAAGTGGAAACGTGTCCTGAACTCTATTAAGTGCGAGCTCGTATGATGCCAGCCCAACACAAGCGTCGCCTTTCCGCCATTTTACTAACCTGTTTGACCTACGCGCCAGGCTGTGATTGTACAGTTGACGCATCCAAGTCAGTAACGGCAGCCCAAGTCGAGGCTACTTTGTCCACCACATTGCTGAAGGCACAAGTAGCAGAGGTCACTGAGCTCACAGCCGTCTCAATCGCTTCGGACGAGGTCCCAGGGGGCGGTAATGATGTGCAACCGACTACCGCCGAGAGACTTCGAAAGACACTGGAGCATCTTTGCCAGACCATTGGTGAAAGAAATACGACAAAACCAAGGAGGATAAGCGAATCGGTCGCGTATCTGACGGAGTCGTTGGAATCGATGAGCTACCAAGTCGAGCGCCAAACATTTGAGGTTTCCGCAATTGAATGCCACAACCTCAGTACTGAGGTTCAGGGAAAAGACAAACCCACTGAAATCGTGTTGGTCGGAGCACACTATGACAGTGCCCGAGGTACGCCTGGTGCCAATGACAACGGAACCGGCGTGGCCGCGTTGCTTGAGATCGCCCGTCAGATGCAGGGCAAGCAGTTTTCGAGATCGATTCGTTTTGCATTGTTTGCGAACGAGGAACCACCTTATTTTCAGCGAGATGGGCAGATGGGCTCATGGGTGTACGCAAAACGGTGTAGGACCAACAAGGATAATCTCAAGGTAGTTTTGAGCCTGGAAACTATGGGCTATTTTACGGATGAGCCGAATAGCCAAAAGTATCCGCCATTGTTGGCAGCCCTTTATCCGAGCACTGGTAACTTTATCGGTGTCGTATCCGACATAAAATCCCGGCCGTTGTTGATGCAAGTTGCGAAGCGTTTGAAGAGGAACTGTGAGGTGGATGTTCAGAGCGCTTCGTTGCCCGGAGACCTGCAGGGGGTCGGTTGGTCGGACCACTGGTCGTTTTGGCAAGAGGGTTATGCTGGGGTAATGGTGACCGACACTGCACTTTTTCGATATCCTCATTACCATGAGCAAACGGATACGGTCGATAAGATTGAGTTTGTTCGCTATGCTCAAGTAGTAGACGGGTTAGCGAAGACCATTGCAGAATTTGCCAACGACGAAAAGTGAAACGGTCTGATTCCCGTGCAAGGTCGTAGCGATTGAACCAAATGCCAATTGAAATGTCACGTAATCACTTTGAATAGCGAGCTCCAATCAATGTTTCACCCTGATAAGCGTCAACGTTGTTTCTTTTTGTTAGGCTGCATGCTGTACGCTTCAGGCTGCGATCGACCAGCGGACGTATCCATGCTGCCAGCGTCGTCTCAAGTCGAGGCTAATTTGCCACCCACGACGCCAACGGCCCCATCGGTAGAGGCAGAAAATCTCCCAACTGCCTCGAGCGTTCCTGCACCGGCTGCAACACAAACAACCAGCGGTCTCGGATTCTACACGGTCGAACACTACGGCGATGATCGCAATGCGGACGAGGATCTTTCGGCCACTATGGTTAGAGCCGCCACCGAAAAGAAACGCATCATCCTGCAAGTCGGCGGCGAATGGTGTGGTTGGTGCAAACTGCTAACTGGGTTCATTGAAAAAAACAACTCTGTCCGAACGTTGCTGGAGCAAAACTATCTTCTTATGAAGGTAACTTACACTCAGAAGCAACCTAACGAAGCGTTCCTCTCGAAGTACCCAAAAATCAAGGGATACCCGCATCTTTTTGTGCTCGACGCAGAAGGCAAACTTTTGCACTCGCAGGATACCGGCGAGCTTGAGGAGGGTAAGGGTTACAATGAAACCAAGGTACTTGAATTTCTTGACAGTTGGAAACCAAAGGGCTGATTTGAGTGCAGCCCTGAGAAAGCGCTAGTTATGGTCCAAAAACGAACTCGACGGAAGCTAGCAGGCGTTACCGTGGTCGAGCTGATGATTGTCCTGTCAATAATTGGCATCCTGCTGGCATTGCTCCTGCCGGCTGTCCAGGCGGTTCGAGAGCGTGCACGCGAAACTGTTTGTAAAAACAATGTGCACCAGATCAATCTCGGCATTGCTCATTACTTTGAGATCCACAAAAAACTCCCTCCTCGATCACTTCCTGGAAAATTCGGTGGCTGGAGCATCGAGGTTTTGCCTTTCATTGAAGAAAAGAATTTAGGCGAGTCCGTTGAGATCGGGTCGGCGTTAGAAAAAGCCTCCGAACCGCAGCTCCGTCAACCTAGAATCATGCGGTGCCCCAATCGGGATACTGCAGAGAACATCGCAGCGGGCCAAATGTCTCCTGCGCATTATGTCCTAGTCCCAAACGCTAATCGCCAGACCTACATGATTTTTGAGTCGCCGATCACAGTCAAAGTGCCTTGGGGTAATGGACCGGAAATGTTTCGACGCGACTTCGAGCATGCGATCGGCCCCCACCGCCGGGGACTATTTTTCTCGCATGGCTTTCAGCAGGGGGGTGGCATGTTGCTGGATGGGCAGTCTGTCCAGTAGTCTTAGAGTCGATAAACCAAAGGAAAAAGTACCGGAATCTGTTAGCTCACGGTTTTCAGCCCAGGATCCTATAGACGCCCAAAGATCCCCATTACTTTTGCAAAAGACGGGCTAATTCGGTATGATTTGGAGTCGACGTGTTGCAAGTCGAATACAATCCAATTTTCCCGCACTGAAGAACGGTCATTCGGAGTTCATCCCATGAAACTTTCATTCCAGGCTATCGTTCCACTCGTAACATTACTTGCTTTTTCGGTTGGATGTACCGATCAAAGCGTTGACGTTGTCGATCTAAACAAAGTCGTGGACGCGTTGGTCGCTGTCTTGGATGAAGGAAAGGTGGCCAAGAATGCCGCCATCGAAGAGGCGGGACAGGCAGCAATAATAGCGGCAGACGGGAATGCCGAGGTCAGCAGCACCGCCGAGATCCAAGCGATCGAACCCGAGAAACAAGATCCTGCCAAAGAGTCCGAGTTCCTAAAAAAATACGCCGCGAAACTAAATGAAATGAAAGCGATGAGTTCGCCGGTTGGTGTTAGCATGAGCCCCGGTGGCGAAATCGTCGGATTCCAGGATCCGAACCAAAACATGGTCCAGGACATGGGTGAGGACAAGGAATTCACGGTTACGATCGACATCGCAAACAACCGTCTCGTGGCATCCGACAATCATGGTTACCACAGACCTCATGGTTATGGTTTCAGTCCCAGCGGAATGATGATGGGCTATATGTTAGGTTCGATGATGGGGCGACAAAACAGCTTTTATTCCGGTGCGATGTCTTCGGCCAAACCCGGTTTTTCCAATACACCGATGAGCCCGGCCAACTACCATAAGTCCGCAGTAAGCTCCGTCCGAAGCAGCCGCGTTTCTAGCAGCACGAGTTCTGCGGCTCGCGCTCGCACTGGTTCCAAAGGCTTCAGTTTTGGAAAGTAGTCCAAGGGCATTAACTCCACATCAAACCGGATGGCTACTGCTGTCGGTTTTGATCGTGGCCCTATGCGGTATCGCATACGAACTCATCATCGCAGCGGTTTCAAGTTATCTACTCGGGAACAGCGTAGCGCAGTTCTCGATCACCATCGGACTGTTTATGTTTGCGATGGGCATAGGTTCGTATCTGACCAAGTTCATTCATTCGCATCTGGTTGAACGCTTTATCCAGATTGAAATCGCTGTCGCCTTGGTCGGTGGCCTGTCTGCGGCCATGTTGTTCTTGGTTTTCCCCTACTACGCGTTGTACAAACCCGTAATGTATGGACTCATTCTGCTGATCGGCACTTTAGTTGGGCTTGAAATTCCGCTTTTGACCCGAATCCTCTCCCGGTCGGCTAGTTTTTCCGAGTCGCTCGCACACGTTCTCAGCATTGACTACATTGGCGCACTCATTGGTTCGGTGAGTTTCCCGCTTTTGTTGCTTCCAAGTTTGGGGCTTTTTCGATCGGCATTCGCCATTGGCCTACTGAACATTTCCGTTGCGGCGATCGCTTTGACGATGTTCAATAGCTCGCACCCTAAGGTTCGAGCGTATTGGAAGTACGCCATTCTGGTGATTGGCATACTGCTGCTTGGCATGTTCGCGTCCGGATGGATCACCCAGTTTGCAGAGGGTCAGCTCTTTGCCGACGAAATGATTTACACGGAACAAACTCAATATCAACGGATCGTATTGACGAGCCACCCGCGAAACGGCGAGGTCCGTCTCTACCTGGATGGCCACTTGCAATTCGCAGCCTTAGACGAACACCGCTATCACGAATCACTCGTTCATCCTGTGATGAGTATCGGTAAACCACCGAAGAAAATTCTGGTGCTCGGAGGCGGTGATGGACTTGCTATCCGCGAGATTCTCAAATTCGAATCGGTCGAGTCGATTGAACTTGTGGATATAGACCCCAGCATGACGGAGCTTAGCAAACGCTTTGATGCCATTCGAAAACTCAACTTGGACAGTCTCGTCGACCCACGTGTCCAGATCATTCATGCGGATGCGTTCAATTACGTTCAGCAAGCATACGCGAGACTCAAGGAGAGTGGCCGGTGGTACGATCGGATTATTGTCGATCTGCCGGACCCACACAGTGAAGTGCTCAACAAGTTGTATTGCATAGAATTTTACAAATTGCTGCATCGCATCATGAGCGATGATGGAGCATTCGTAACGCAAAGCAGTTCCCCGGTCATTACCCGCGAGGCCTTTTGGTGCATCGAAGCGACCATCCAAGCTGCCGATTTCCGCGTGCTTCCATTCCGAACGCACCTTAACTCATTTGGCGAATGGGGATTTCAAATCGCGGTCAAGTCAATCGACGACACAGACTTGACTGAAATCAAACTGGCAAACGTCCCTCGAAAGTATTTGTCGGACGAAATTTTGGAAGCGTCGCAGATTTTTGCACTCGACAATGGCAGGCTTCCATCGCCGGTCAACTCGCTGTTCGAACCCAAATTGTACATGTTATACGAATATGGGCTGGCGAAATGAAAAAGGGGCGTTCCGGAACGGGCGTTTCAGTGACAGCACCAAGCGTTCGTAACATTGAGATCCGAGGCGCTCGGACGCATAATCTCAAGAATGTGGACCTCGATATTCCGCGGGGCAAGCTGACGGTCATCACAGGCGTTAGTGGCAGTGGCAAGAGTTCGCTGGCTTTCGATACGTTGTTTGCGGAGGGGCAACGCCAGTACATCGAGAGCTTGTCCAGCTACGCACGTCAGTTCCTCGATCAAATGGAACGGCCTGACGTGGATTCCATCCGCGGTTTACAGCCCGCGCTCTGCATTGATCAACAGCAGGGGATACTGAGCCCGCGCAGCACCGTAGGCACCGTAACTGAAATCTACGACTATCTGCGATTGCTGATGGCGAGGGTCGCGACGCCTGCATGTCACCTATGCGGACAACCTATCGATCGCCAGCCTCCTAGCCAGATCGTGGATTCTATATGTGAACTGCCGGTCGGCACCAAGCTGACTGTGCTGGCTCCAATGGTGGTTGGTAGAAAAGGTGGGCATGCCGATGTCTTTGAGCGCATCTCGAAAGCAGGTCTGCTTCGTGTGCGAATCGATGGCGAGCTTTATGAAATCGAGTCGTTGCCAACACTTGCGGTGAGAAAAGAGCATTCGATCTCCGCAATCGTGGACCGAATCGTGGTTCGGGAGGACGGTCGTGAGCGAATCGAGCAAGCGATCGCGGTTGCGCTGCGACTCAGCAACGGTTTGGTTGAGAGCTCGGCGGTTCTTCCCGAACAAGCGAGTGCTCAGGATCGCATGTACTCGACTCGGTTTGCTTGCGTTGCGTGTGGTGTGAGCTTGCTTGAAATAGAGCCACGTACCTTCAGCTTCAATAGTCCGTATGGCGCCTGTCCAACCTGTCAAGGATTTGGGCACATGCCAGAAAAACCCGAATTGAAATGCACTGCGTGTGCAGGACAGCGATTGCGAAAGGAGTCGCTAGCGATTCGGCTCGACGGTTTGTCCATCGCCCAGATAACAAGTCTGTCCCTCGATTCGGTGATTTCCTGGTTTCAAGCGTTGAAGTTAAGTGAGCGACATGCCAAGATTGGTCAGCCCATTCTTCGCGAGATATTACAGCGGCTTGCATTCCTGACGGAAGTGGGGCTCAGCTATTTGACCTTGGATCGCGCAGCTGAGTCCTTGAGCGGCGGCGAGTTGCAGCGAGTTCGATTGGCGACAAGCATTGGGACGGGACTTACTGGCGTTTGCTATGTGCTCGACGAGCCGTCCGTCGGCTTGCATCCTCAGGATACGGAACGGCTGATTGCCTCGCTGCGAGCACTGCAGCAACGCGGCAACACAGTCGTGGTGGTCGAGCATGACGAAGAAGTCATGCGCGCGGCAGACCTGTTGGTAGACATCGGTCCAGGTGCGGGGCGTCTGGGTGGAGAAGTGATCGCACTCGGGCAGCCGGAAAAATTTTTGCAATGTACACATTCGCTCACTGCGAGATATCTCCAACGCACGGTGCCGATGCCGTCGAGCAGGGAATGGGTGATTGGGGAAACACATCCAGCATTGATTTTGTCTGGCGTCACGATGCACAATTTGGCGGATATCCGAGTGGAGTTTCCATTGGGGCGATTCGTGGGCGTTGTGGGAGTTAGCGGCAGCGGCAAAAGCACCTTGGTTCATGATTCTCTTTCGATCGCCGTTCAGCGACTTCTGAGCGGACACGCGTTACCAACACACATTCGAAAGGTGGAAGGCATTGATGGAATCGACAAGCTGATTGAAATAGATCAATCACCTATCGGTCGGTCGCCTCGAAGCATACCGGCTACCTACTGCGGATTTTGGGACGAGATTCGTGCAGTCTATGCAAAAACGAAGGACGCAAAACAACGTGGTTTTAATGCGGCGAGATTCAGCTTTAATGCTGGGGCTGGACGATGCGAAGCCTGTGGAGGTCAAGGACGGCAGAAACTCGAGATGAGTTTCTTAGCGGATGTATTCGTGCCATGCCCGCAGTGCCGCGGTAAAAGATTCAATCGTTCGACTCTGGCAGTCCACTTCAAGGGGAAGTCGATTGCCGACTGTCTGGAGATGAGCATCGCCGAGGCCGCTGATTTCTTTGAAGCGATCCCAAAACTTCGAGTTCCGCTGCAATGCTTAGTCCAAGTAGGTCTAGGCTATATTGCGTTGGGGCAACCCTCGAATACATTTAGCGGAGGTGAATCGCAACGAATCAAGTTAGCGAGTGAACTGGCCAAACCTGGAACCGGAAAGACCCTATACTTGCTAGACGAGCCGACAACTGGCCTCCATATGGATGACGTAGTTCGACTGATAGGAGTATTGCAAGACTTGGTCGAAAAGGGAAACACGGTCATCGTTGTCGAGCACCATATGGATGTGATTCGGTGTTGCGATTGGGTAATCGATGTGGGGCCAGGGGGCGGAGCGAGCGGCGGCAAAGTTCTAGGAGTCGGTCCTCCGAAACTAATTGCAGCGAACAAACATTCTCCTACAGCAATCGCCCTCCGCCGACATACTTAATCCGAGTAGCAATATTACTTCAACGCCTTGGTTAGGTCGGAAATGGAGCGTCCTTGGACTTGGTAGACGTACTTGAGGACTTCTGCAACGGCAGCATACTCGCTTAATGGGATCGCTTGTCCGACCTCGACGTGTTTGAACAAAGCTTGCGCTAAAGGCTTTCGTTCCACGATGGGTATCCCATGTTCTAACGCAATTTTACGTATTTTGGCCGCGACGAGACTCGCACCCTTTGCCACCACAATCGGCGCCTTCATTGTAAGCGGATCATATCGAAGCGCAATGGCCAACTCCGTCGGATTGGTAACGACAACATCCGCTTTTGGAACGTCGGCGGTCAGTCGCTGTGCTGCGAGATCGCGCTGGATACGACGGCGACGTTGTTTGACTTGCGGATCTCCCTGCATCATCTTCAATTCCTCTCGCAGTTCCTCATCGGTCATGCGTAGATCCTGCTCGTATTTCCACCACTGAAATCCATAGTCAATCACGGATAAAACGAGCAATGCAGCAGCAACGTTGCGACACAAGTCGATCATTGTCGTCCAAACAAACTGGCCAACCGTTTCGATACTGCCAGCCCCAAGCGACATAACAGAATCCCAACGTGACCAAACCCCCATTAACAGAAGACCCGAGACTAGTCCGATTTTGAATAAGCCGAACCCCAACTTCGAAGCGTTCACAATGGTAAAGAGACGCTGAAAGCCCTGAACTGGATTGATGCGGGTGAAGTCCATGCCAAGTTTGTCAGGCAACCAGAGTGGTCCAACTTGAGCAAAGTGAACGACGAGAGACGTAAGAACAACGCCACCCAACAGTGGAATCATGGCCAAGCTCCCTTTGGCAATCAACTTGATGACTTGCAACACGGCCTCGCGAGAGTTGGTTCGCCACTCGAGCGGGCTGGTGAGTTCTTCGTTGATCAAATCGACGCACATGCGAAAGACTTCTGGCCCTGTAAAGTCCAGTAGTATGACCCCGGCCAAAAGTAACACAGCCGATGTCAAGTCGGGGCTGCGAACGACGTTTCCTTCCTCGCGCGCCTTTTGACGCCGATAGTCGGTCGGATCATGTTTTTTGTCGCCGCCACTATCCGCCACGCGTCACCTCACGCGGAGGGAACGCAAACGAAACTTGTGACGCTGGCTTCGAAAACATACTCGTTGTCATCTCAATCCATTCGACCAATTCATTTTGAAAAACCCAGCCGATGCTCGCCATCGACAAAGTCAGAATCAAAATCATGATGGTGACATTGATGTTGAAGCCAATCGCCATGATGTTTAATTGAGGCAGCGTGCGTCCAATCAAGGCGGTGACAAAGTTAGCCAGCAACAAAGCCATCGCTGGTGGCGCCGCTGCTCGCATTCCAATCGAAACACTATGCCTCAACAAATCATGCAAATGCATTAACCAATGCTCCTCAGTAATAATGCCGCCGGCGGGGTAGACGATGAAACTGTCAAGGCAAGCGCCCAAAACAATCCGATGCCCGCCAAGAGTCAGAAACAATGCCATCGCAACCCAAGATAGCATTTGGCTGACCACAGTCACCGTCTCTTGGGTGGTTGGATCGGCCGCCTGCGCAACGTCCATGCTCGCTAGAGAGCTGATGACTTGGCCGCCTATCTGCAAGCTCGTGATGATCATCAGGACGGCCGTTCCGAATAGCAATCCGAGCAAGAGCTCTTTTGCTAGCCCGATGACAATCCCGGCTAAGTGTGGTGGCAACGGAGTCGAGTTCGCCATAACCATCGGCGTGACCGACAAGCCAATCATAAGGGTCAGCAGCACCTTAACTCGATTGGGAATAGCCGATCCTTGGATAGGTGGCATCATCGCCAGCAACGGCCCAGTGCGCCCAAGCACGCAGAGAAATGTCCACATCGGACCGTACAACAAACTGGAAATAAAATCGCCACTGGGCATCGCAAAAACCTGCCTAGCGTTCTGACAGGTGCGGCGGGAGTTCTCGAAGTACGTTTCGCGAGTAGTCCATCATGCGATCGGTTAACCAAGGCAGGCAAACGATGATCGCCAGCGTCATTGCGACGAGCTTTGGAACTGTACTAACGGTTTGGTCTTGGATTTGAGTAAGCGCTTGGATCAATCCGATTGCCAAGCCGACAATCATGCCGACCATGAGCAACGGCGCACCAACAATGAGCGACATCAGGATCGCATCACGGACCAAATCTATGGCTTCGTTGGGTGTCATCGTGTTTCATTCCTTGTTCGATTGACCATCATCCTGAAATTGTTCCAAAGCTGTCTAGCAACATTTGAACCACCAGTCGCCATCCATCGACCAGAACGAAAAGTAGCAATTTGAATGGCATAGAGATCATGGCCGGTGGCAACATCATCATGCCCATCGAAACAGTTACCGATGCGATCACAATGTCCAGAATCAAAAACGGAAGGTAGATTTTGAAACCCATTAAGAATGCTGTTTTTAGTTCACTTAACATGTAAGCCGGCAGGAGCACCTGGAGCGGCACTTCTTCAAAGGACTTCGGCTCAGGACTTCCCGGTGCGTAACGACTGTAGAAAAGGTGCACATCGTCGTGGTTGCCGGCCATGTCTATTTGCCGCGACATGAAAACCCGAATCGGCTCCGCTCCCTTTTCCCAAGCCTCGACAGCGGTCATTTGGCTGCCCTCCTGCGTGTACGGTTCGATCGCTTGGTTGTAGACCTGGGTCCAAACAGGACTCATCACAAAGATCGTGATGAACAGCGCAATCGAAGTAATAACTTGACTAGGTGGCAATTGTTGAGCACCAAGCGCTTGTTTTAGCAGGCCAAAGACGACAATGATCCGAACATAGCAAGTGGTCATCAGCAGAATCGCAGGTGCAAGGCTCAAAATTGTCAGCAGGAGCAGGATTTGGAGTGAACTCGACAGTCCCTTAGGACTGAGCCAAGCGTCAGGTCCGCCCAAAACTTTGCTAGCAAGTTCTTCCGTAGAGGTACCTTCGCCGGCCGTTTGCTTTAAATTCTCTTCAACGGCGTTTTTTACGCTGGAGTTCTCGCGATTCTTTAACG
>JANMNR010000530.1:0-7014 GCA_031368325.1 Pirellula sp. | reverse complement strand
CCAACGCTTCCGCACCGAAGCCGCCGCCGCCGCGAGTCTGCAACACGTGAACATCGTCGCGATTCACGAGGTCGGTTTCGCCGAGGGGCAGCACTTCTTCGCGATGGATTACGTCGAGGGACTGACCCTGGCGCAACTCGTCGCCAAAGGCCCGCTGTCAGCCCGGCAGGCGGCCACGTATCTCAAAGCCATTGCTGAGGCGATCCACTTTGCCCACGAGCGGAATGTGCTGCATCGGGATCTCAAGCCCTCGAACGTGCTCATTGATTCCGCGACCGATCAGCCGCGGGTGACGGATTTCGGCCTGGCCAAACGACTTGAAAGCGAGACGGAACTGACCCTCAGCGGCCAATTGCTCGGCTCGCCGAACTACGTGTCGCCGGAGCAGGCAGCGGCCAAACGTGGTACCGTGGGCAAGCGCAGCGATGTTTATTCGCTCGGCGCAATTCTCTACCATCTGCTGACAGGGCCGTCCGCCGTTTCAAGGTGAGACGCTGACGGACGTTTTGCGCCAGTTGGCGGACAACGACCCGCCGGCGCCGCGCTTGCTAACACCGCGCGTCCCGCGCGACCTCGAAACCATTTGCCTCAAGTGCCTTCGTAAGAAGCCGACAAACCGATACCCATCCGCAGCAGCCTTGTCCGATGATTTGTCTCGATTTCTTGATCACCGACCGATCGCAGCGAGACGCGTATCCATTGCGGAGCGAGCCATTCGAATTGTCTGTAGACACCCCGAGGTTGCAACCTTGGTGGCTGCGATTTTCGTGGTTACAGCAGGTTCGATTGCCATTTTATTGTGGCAACAGGAAAAAATGGCGCAGAACACGCGTCAAAGGGATGCGTACGAAGCTCGTCAACTCGCGCGAGCTACGGAGGCCGAAGCCGCTTACGAAACCAGCCTAAAGAAAGCCCGGGAGCTAGTCGGACGCTGGACTCAATTCGGTCTAAAACTTGAAAATGAACCCGGCATGGACCAGCTTCGCCGCCGCGCGTTCGAGGACGCGGTTACGTATTACGAGGAGTTTTTGTCCAAAAACACTCGAGACCCAGCCATCAAACTAGAGGCCGCACAGGCATCGCTGAGAGTCTCGTTTATCCATACGGAGTTAGGCTTGTGGACTCAAGCGGAAATTGATCTACGTCGAGCTGTCGCATGGCTCAGCGAACTAGAACCGAACAAGACCATACGATGGGAAAGCTCGGATTGCCTGATCCAGCTTGCGCACGTACTGCGAAGACTAGAAAGATGGGATGACTCCGAAACAACATACCTGCAGGCCATTTCTATTCTTGACGGGCTGCTACAGGAGTCGCCATTGCAAACGGCCTATCTCATCCGGTTGGCCAATGCAAAGATAAATCTGTGCGTCGTCTATAGCGCTCAACAACGACTTGACGAATGCGTCTCAACGTACCTTGAGGCGATACGGATTGATTTGAATGCGATTCGAATTCGCTCGGGTGAAAAAGCCCAAGAGCTCTCAAAAAATGACACAATTGGCATCTCCGAACAAATCGAAAGTGAAGTCGGCCATAGTCGTGAATTGAGGCGACGGTTGGGACAAGGAGATACCAAAAGATTGGTTTATCTGGCAAAAGAGAACTTCCTCGCGGAGCTGGCGCTCTGCCTGGACGACCTTGGGGATCTTATGACAAACAAACGGATGTTAAACTCCGCCGAGCTCTGCATTCGCGAAGCGATCGAACTGCGTGAACTCGTGCTCGCAAACGTAACGGGGAATCGAGGAATCGGCCAATACCTGGCTAGAGGTGAGACGCATCTGGGTGCTATCCTGCTTGAAACCGGACAGGAAGCGGAGGCAGAAACCTGGCTAGTTCGCTCCAATGATCGATTTTCGAAGTTGAGTGGCGACTTCCCAGAACGTCACGACTATCGGAGCGAATGGGCCGTCAATCTTGTAAAGCTAGCCGAATGCCAGTATGCGGGAAATCGTTTTGACGATGCGATAAAAACGGCTACGAAGGCCATCTTACTCCATGAACAACTGGTCGCATCGCTTCCAAAAGTCGAGTCGCTGAAGAATGAATTGATTAGCGGCCTGTTGGTTTTGGCGAAGTCTCTTCAAGCCTCAGGGGATTTCGAGGGAGCGGCAAAACAGTATCGACGTTCGCTAGAGATAGCGCCGAACAACCCGGATTCCGCAAACAACTACGCGTGGATGTTGGTGCGTGAATCCACCTGCGACGAAGCCGCTGCACATCAGGCCTTGCAACTGGCAGAAAAAGCAACTCAGGCGGCGCCGTCGCTTGCATCCAATTGGAACACCAAGGCATTAGCCGCATATCGAACAAGCCAATTTGAGGAAGCGTCTATCGCCATCAATCGTTCCATAGAACTTCGTAAAGGTGGTTCCTTGTTGGATTGGTTCTTTAAGGCGATGGTCTTGGCTAAGCTTAAAAAAACCGAGGAGGCCCAAGGCTGGTTCTTGAAAGCGGAATCTCGCAGGACGATTGAGTCCCCCAAAAGTGTTGAGTTAAGACGATTTTCCGAGGAAGCGACAAAAGCGTTAGCCGAGTCACGATAGATGTCGACTTCTGGAAGCCTCGCGTACGATAAATGGCAAGTCAATCATCGTGCTGGAACAACCAATCCAATCTGGGATCGGAATCGCCAAACTGGGAATCGCTGGTGTCACCAGCTTGACGAGCATAAAGCCCCAAGGACCGTGCGCCTTTGCCGCCCGTCGTCATCGTTCGCGTACCTCAATTGACTCAAATTCGATTGCTTCAAAAAGGATCTGGTTGTATTGCAGACTGCCTGCCTGCGTTTATGCTGGTCATCCCCCGAACTTCAGAGATGCTAAAGACTACGGACCACCCGAATGTATCGCTTAGCGCGTCATGTGTTAGAATCCACACGCGTGCCGCACCCAAAGATGTGTTCCTTTCTGGATTTCAAACTAACATGCACGATCCATACTCAATTGCCAAAATTTGCATCGCTTTGCTCTTTTGCAACCCGCTATTCGCGTTCCAGATCGATCCACCCTCCGAACCGAAAAAGCCAGTTGCAAAGTTTCAGTACAAATCCGAGGGAATCGAAGTGCCGGCAGCTACCGCTGATGAACCGCGCATCGCTTTGTTTGGCCAATCCAGTATCAGGGCAGCCCAAAAGTACCTCGACGACGGCGCCAATTATTGGGTTCGAGAACGCAACTGTGTCGCTTGCCACAGCACCGGCGTCTATATGGCCGAGCGACCAGCATTGACGGACTTACTCGGCACACCAAGCTCCGAAGTTCTAGACAACTTTGTCGGTGGTGTCACGGACGAAATCGGTCCGCCCGAGATCCGCGATGGGGTCAAGTACTGGGGGGCAAGCATACAATCCGTTTGGCGTAGCTCTGGACTTGCTGCCTGGGATAGACATGTAACCAAAACTCTTTCGGAACACACCGATAAATCACTTCGCCACACACTGCAATGCATTGCAGACGAAGGATTTATCAAAACCATCGATCAGGTGGAAATCCCTTACATCACCACCGATTTCGAATTGACTGTTCAAGCCGCGAGAGCCATGGCGACTGCACCAGGCTGGCTCGCTTCCGTGAAGGATACGGATACATTGGATCGAATTGATCGTATCAAGCGATACTTGACCAATCACGTTCCGATCAATGACTATGAACTAGCCGTTACGCTTCAGCTTGCTGAGTTGCATCCAGACCTAGTTTCGAAAGAGAAGCGTGACGCCGCCATTGCCATGCTATGGCGTCAACAGCTTTCAGACGGTGGCTGGTCTACGCGACGCATGTCAGATCTAATGCGCTGGCACAGGAAAATGGACCCCAAAGTCGTATCGATGATTCTAGCCGAGCCAGACGCAGAGAACCCGGAAAGCGATCCCTATATGACCGCCTTCGCGATCGTACTATTGCGTGAGTCCGACGTACCAGCGACGGACTCACGCATTCAAAAAGGAATCGCGTGGCTCAAGCAAAATCAGCGAGCCAGCGGCCGTTGGTGGATGAAGTCTCTTTATCGCGACACCTACCACTACAGTACTTACATTAGCACAGCACAAGCCCTACGTGCTTTAGCGCTCTGTGGTGAGATTCAGCCAGACCGTTAGTTGGTCAATTCAAGTGTTGCACTCTGTCTCGCAGAAATGATGGCCTTTTGTTTAGACGGCGACATTCCCATGCAGATGCATTCATCATCTCGATTCACCCTTTGGAGCCTGCATCACAAAAAATGCCTCGACGTCTGATACCCCCCATTGCTTTAGGTAGGAACAAGTTGACTCTGGAGCGATATCGAACAATGGCCGATATGCCTTCCTCGCCATTCGCATGCTCAATTTGCTTTCGGTTTTGATTGCAATCGCAAATGCTGGCCCAACGCTGCCAAGGTAAATCAGGGGAATCAGTACGGCCATCGTTACGATCACAATTGCAAACCGCCGTGAATGGGTCGGGTGAACAACGGGCAGATCGATTTCTGTTGCATTCATTGAAACTCGTACCTTCAAAGCTTAGCCCAAGGGTTATCGGGCCATGACAAGATAACGCTTCTCTTCCAATTCTCCCCTTGCTTTTCGTATTCGGCAAGGCAAAGTCCTTGACGGCAATCTCGGATAGAATATCGCACTAGCATTATTCATGTCCGACGTCTCGAGCGATTTGCTCCTCGTTAGAAAAGATTCGTAGCTCCAGGAAGACAGATCTCGCGCCCGCAGGGCGGAAAGCAAATCATGAAAGCTTTGATGCCTTTTTTTATGTTGATGCCGCTAGTAAGTGCTGCTTCGGTCCTCGCGGATACATCACGTCCCAACGTTTTGCTCATCGTGAGTGACGACCAAGGCTATTCGGACGCTGGATTTCAAGGTGGCAAGGACGTGCCTACACCTCACCTCGATCGACTCGCAGCATCAGGTGTTCGATGCACCAGCGGATATGTATCGCATCCGTTCTGCTCACCGACGCGTGCTGGACTTCTGACAGGACGATATCAAGCTCGTTTTGGACACGAGTACAATCCGGTCTATGATCCTCTTGATCAAACGGAAGGGCTACCTTTGACCGAGCGGTTGTTGCCCGAGTACTTGAGTGATGCAGGATATAAGACCGGTTGGGTTGGCAAGTGGCATCTCGGTGCATCTCCTGACCATGCACCATGGAGGCGTGGTTTTGATGAAACCTATGGCTTCATCGGGGGAGGTCACGCGTTTCTCGGTTGGAAACCGAACGAACGTCAATACACTTTACCGTTGGTAAGATCCGGCATACGAATCGATAACATTCCTGAACATCTGACCCTGGCATGCGGCAACGAAGCGTCCGCTTTTATAAAAAGCAATTCGTCTCAGCCTTGGTTTCTCTATCTTGCGTTCAACGCGCCTCACACACCACACCAACCAACGGCGGAGCGGGAAAAACAATTCACCCACATCGCGGATGCCCAACGCCGCAAATATTTGGCACAAGTGAGTCTGCTAGACGATGCGATCGGTACTGTGACCTCAGCCTTGTCCGAAAGCGGCCAAACTCAACGCACCCTTGTCTTCTTTTTTAGCGACAATGGCGGCCCCGTAAAGAATGGGGCTGTGAACGGCGTACTGAAAGGCCAGAAGGGTCAAGTGTACGAGGGAGGGATTCGCGTCCCGTTCGTGGTGAGTTGGCCAGATAAGCTTGCCGCGAATTCGACGTTTGATTCGCCGGTCTCATCGCTGGATGTACTGGCAACGTCTCTTTCAGCTGCAAGTATTCCATTGCCAGCCAATAAGAAATACGACGGAGTGAATCTGATTCCTTACTTCAAGGGTGAGATAAAGTCCGAACCACATCCGGCTCTTTTTTGGCGAGCTGCTGTTGAAAAAGCCCTGGCTGTGCGTGAGGGACCTTGGAAACTCGTTCGTTCAAAAGGGAGCCCCGATGAGCTGTATCATCTTGGAGACGACATTGGCGAAAGTAAAGACATTGCGAGCAGCAAGCCTGAGATTGCCGCAAGGCTTGCCAGTTCGCTACAGGGATGGACCAAGTAGTTGATCGATCCGGTTTTCCTTGGCTCAACCGCAAAGAACGAAGATTGGGGACCTGGTGGCGCAAACCAAAAGAAGTAGAACGAAGTGTGAGTTGCGAGGACGTGTAGAAACGAAAACAGCCAGACCGAATTCAGTCTGGCTGTTTTACGCTAATAAAACCTGTTCAGTTCCATGGGCCGCGGACCGGATAGATCCCGAACTGATTGCTATGGCTTGGTGCGTATGGGGTGGCTCTAAAAATACCGCCACCACTACCAGTCGGCGCGTTGCCGCCGAATTGATGATAAACAGGAGTCATCGTGTTTTGCGATACACCCCAGGAGTGATTGGATTGCATCGTCACGGTTGGCGGAACGATCAACGCTGTTGGCTGTCCCGTTTGCAGGTAGTAATACTCGCCATGCCAAGGAGTTTGCATGGATTGATTGCGTGCCCAGTAGTCGCCTACCGAGCCCGCAGATAACCAACCGAGCCGGTTGCCTATCCCTTGGGTATTGGCTGCCCCGCCGAATCCACCCTGCGAGAAATGGCCGCGATGGCCATACTGAGCTTCCGCGATTGAGCTTATTGATACAACGACAGCGAGTGCGAACGCTGCCGTAAACGAACTTCGAATCATGAACTTGATTCCTTAAAAACCAGTGATCTTCGTAGCCGATTGAGGGCAATCCGTCCCCCGCCGCGGCTGTTATTTAGATTCGACTGGTCTCCGACTCAGCCAACGATTGTTTTGACAAGACTATCGTGGGATTTCGAGTATCTTGTAAGCTCTCTTGGCAGCGGTACGAACCGGGGGCGCGTAGTAGCTGGCATGAGTTCGGTTAAGGCCACGACCACCATCATAGTACGAGTGGTATCGGTCGTGGTGTTCGTAAAGGAATTGATGAGGGTAAAGAGGCTGATACGTGTTGTACGTATGACCAATCCAGCCAGGTATGCCGGAGGATGGCGACACGTAGAGTCCTGCTTCAGCGGAGTTTGCATGTCCGTGGGTGAAGTAGTTG
>JANMNR010000508.1:0-2416 GCA_031368325.1 Pirellula sp. | reverse complement strand
ATGATTCCAGCGTTTGGTGTTACAAGGATATCGCTTGGCTGTTGATCGGAATGGCGATCGTCGTCCAAGTAGCCAGAATCGTGGGAGTGACCGCGGTGCATGGCGAGCTGCCTTTCCTGAGTGCTAATGACCGTTCGCGTTGGTGTGCCATTGCGGCGCTTATCGAAGACGGCAAATGGGAGATCGACCGGGTCGGAGATATTCTCGACAGCAAAGGAAAATCCAAGATATGGAGCTCAATCGATATCGTTCGTCACCGAGGTGCCGACGGCAAGGAGCATTTCTATTCCAGCAAGCCACCCCTTTTGACTGCTATGTACGCTGCCGTATGCAAGCCGATTACGCTCGTCTTTGGCAGGAAGCTGACTGAGGAACCTTTCCTAGTCGGACGAACGCTGATGATTGTGGTCAATGTTTTGCCGCTGGCAATCTGGTGGATTTGGCTTTTCTATTGGCTCGAAAAAAACGTTTCGGATCCTTGGTCACGCTTTGAATTGTTGAACCTCGGGCTTTGGGGGACATTTCTAACTACCTTTGCTGTTACCCTCAACAATCACTTGCATGGTGCAATGTTTTTTGCCATGAGCCTGGGCCTGCTTTGGCAGATCATTCGAGCTCAAAATGATGGGCAACACAAATCTTGGTCGACCTGGATTGTTTGCGGATTGTGCGCTGGCCTTACGGTTGCTTGCGAGCTGCCTGCGTTGGCATGGGCAGCTGCGGCTGGACTGATTCTATTGGCCATCGATTTGCGTAAGTCTATTTTTGGTTATGGATTAGCATGTGCAGCGGTGGGCGTTGCGTTCCTTGCGACCAACTACTGGGCTCATCGAGATTTCCGGCCACCCTATTCGCATCGCGGTGTTGGGGCCGAGATAGCATCCATCCCAAAGGAGTCTGCGGAATCGGAATCGCCCAGCATCGCGTCGGTCATCGAGCAGGCCAACAAAAACGGTTATGCGTTCACAGACAAATCGACCATTATTCCAGCTCGACTAACTGGAGTGCTGCAGTTCATAGACGATTCGGTAGGACAACGCCTTGCGATTGAGTCCAAGAATAATGCTTGGGTCGTTTCGCATTGGGATGATTGGTACGACTTTCCGAAATCGTATTGGTTGCAGGGTAACAAAAAAGGTGTTGATCGAGGTGAAGCGAACGCCGGTTTGTACGCGTTTCACTTTATGGTTGGTCATCATGGAATCTTTTCTTTGACTCCATTTTGGTTGCTTGGGATGGTTGGTTCCATGCTTTGGATCCGAGGCAAGTGGGACGCGACTCGCGGCTGGAAGGGACAGTTGGCTTCCGAGGCCGGAGTGGCAGCGGCATTGGCAATGGTGTCGTTGGCTTGTTTCGTTTTTTATGCAATGCGTCCGATCGAAGACCGAAACTATGCTGGAGTGTGCAGTGGGTTTCGTTGGGTGTTTTGGTTGACGCCGGCGTGGTTGTGGTTGTGTATTCCAGCCGTTCAATCGGCCAGCCGATCCATTTCATTGCGTAGACTCACAAGCCTCTTGCTGCTGATAAGTATTTTCTCGGCGACTGTGCCGTGGCCGAACCCGTGGACGCATCCATGGCCGTATCGCGTCGCGATGTGGCTATATCCCGAACCGCCAGAAACAAAACCCTAACGGGTGCGGATGAACGATGCGTTACGAGCTTAACTGCGATTGTGGGCATCTATTGCAGGTGTTCGCGTCGAATTGTGGAGAGCAGGCGATCTGTCCGCGTTGCGACAAGACAATTTTAGTGCCGCTTTTAAGTGAGCTGAGACGGCGGGCGGGAGCTGAAACTGTAGACGTCGCAACTAAGCTACGTCTCATGAAGTTAGACAAGCTGCTTCCGCTTGAAGACCGCTGTGTTGAGTGTGGTGTGGCAACTGAAAGCGAGCTTTATTGCCAAATCGAGTGTGAACGAATGTATGCCAAGAAACCTGGGATGCGAGGATTTTTGGAGTACGCGTTCGCGACTCTATTCTTTATGATTTCGTTTTGGTTCCGGTGGATATTGGTTAAAGTACGAGAGGACTATCTCAACCCGGAACTCGAAGGATCGGATCTTGCCGTCGATGCGCCGATTCGACTTTGCGAGAAATGTTTCTGTGCAAAAAAGATGCCCCACGCGAGACGCATAGCTTTGCTTCGAAAAACGGTTAACTATGGACGATTGCTCGACCTTTATCCGGACACTGGCATTTCGAGTGCCAAGAAGCTTTCATAGGCACCTGTACATAAGTAAACTGTCATAACCATCACCAGTCGACACAACCGGCGAAATGAACATGGAAATACAGGATTTGCAGGACGATTGTTGATCTGATCATCTTGTTCATCCATGTTTATTCATGTTCGAAAACTTATGCGTTGGTGCTTAGCTGATTCGAAACTAGTTCGGGTTGCTCACCACGGAAGAATCG
>JANMNR010000503.1:0-11265 GCA_031368325.1 Pirellula sp. | reverse complement strand
GCTTATACGCAGTTTCACTGGCGAGGGCGAGGCACGTTGGCTGATTACGATGCGATCCGAAAAGTTATGCGATTGATCAAAATTGAGTCTACTGGACAACGCATCGGCTATCCCAAAATCGGGGCGGGGCTTGCTGCTGGTGACTGGGAAATAATTGCCGCAATTATTGAGGAAGAATTGGCGGGCGAAGATCACACGCTCGTTGAATACTCGCCAAAACCATAGCGAGGATCCTAAATGAAACGATACTCAGGCAATCGAGATCCACGATTCGTTACTATTCATCGTGGTGGCGATCTGGATTTGGCTACGCATCGCTTGCTCGTTGCGTGGGCGGCTGACTGTGCTGAACACGTTTTGCCTTTGTTTACAAAAGTCCATCCGAGTGACACTCGCCCCAGTCACGCGATTGCGATCGCTCGCGAATGGGCAAGTGGCAACGCGACAGTCGCTCAGGCCAGAGAAGCCGCGTCTGGAGCTCATGCCGCCGCGCGGGAGTCGTCAGATTCGGCTGCAATGGCAGCGGCTCGAGCGGCAGGGCATGCAGTGGCAACCGATCACATGGCGGACCAAGAACTTGGTGCCGCAGCCTACGCGATTTGGGCAGTGATGAAATCGGTAAGTAAGATTGATGTGAAACAAGTCGCTGAATCCGAACGCAGCTGGCAGCAAGCCCAACTTCCGGACGCAATTCGTGCACTGGTCCTAAGTGACCAGCAAAACCGAAACCCAAAATTCAAAAATGTCTTTCTTACTAAGCCATTTTCGTTCTAACAGACGATGCGATAGCCGGATTGAGTTGCCGAGCCTTTCGTCCGACGACCCTGAGCGATCTGCTTTCCTCTGCGCATCTTCAGGTCGTGTCGCATGACGATGACCTGCTTTATAATTGGAATCTGCGCTTCTTCCATTGACTATTTCCCTGCTTAGCTTTCAGAAAGATTTTCAAGACAGTCAAAATGTGGCTATCACTAAGTTTCTTGCCATTAGAGACTTGCGTGCCGGAAAAAAACCCTAGAAACGTTTCTGAGGTGCAATTCAAGTCGAAGCTAGTTAAGTCGAGCAACGTCTAGTCGTTCATCTATATCCCTGAGAGTAAGACCAGCGGAGTTCTGTATGTTACGTTTCTTGGTGGGGATGCTAAGAATCGCCAAGGGCAGGCTCCGAAGTATGCCTATTTCGATTTCCCAGCGCGTAAAGCGAAGGCGTTTGAAGAAGCTACCGCGGCTAGTGCGGGGAAGGCTGTTTGGCAGTTCTGTAGGCTTGCCGGGACGGTTCACGGGCATCAACACCCCCTATCAATTAGTGTCTATTGCAGGCGAGTACGTTCCACGCAAGGCCACCACGAAGGGTTTTTAAGTTACAGACTAGGTTCAGCAACCTTCGGACAACATAAGATGGCGACACAATTTGCAATACGGCGAGCGATGGTAGACGACTATGACGCTATCGCCGATGTCATGTTCGAGGCCGTTCGGCATGGTCGTAGCCACTATTCCGAAGAGCAACGGCAAGCCTGGGTTCCTCACCGTCGTTCAGGATCCGCCTGGATCGAGCGATTGAACTCCCAGTCGATTTTCGCTGCGGAAATTTTTGGGCAGATAAATGGATTTATGAGTCTTGCTGAGAATGGCTACATTGATTTCGCTTACATTCGACCGTCAGCACAAGGGACGGGCATGTTCCGGCGTCTTTATCAAGCAATCGAACACCTGGCCATGCAAACCGGCGAACCGCGGCTTTGGGTACACGCAAGTCTTATGGCTCAACCGGCTTTCACTGCTGTCGGATTTCGGATAACGCGAAAAGAAGCGGTTGAAATTGATGGGCATTTACTTCAACGGTTTAAAATGGAAAAACAACTGGGACATGCTGAAATCAACAGCAACAGCTTGCCACCTACCGACCTTCCGATTTTTTGAGTGGAGGCACGGAGATTCGAACTCGGGTTCTTGCCATGCCATGGCAATGTGTTCCCGCTGGACCATGACCCCATTCCATTCAAAGGTTCGTTCGAGAATCGAACTCGATCTTCGTGCTTACCAAGAATGCGTGCTCCCGGAACACTTACAAACCATTTGCCACCAGTGATCGAGGAAGGAATCGAACCATCGATTTCCTGCGTGTCATGCGGGTGTCCTGCCGCTTGGCTGGTGACAAATAGCAGGTCTATCGTTGCAAGTTCCGGCGGTGAGAACTTCTGGAACCTCTACTTTTTTCAGTGTCTAATGCGACGCCGAATGCTGATTGACGTCCACGCGAAGCTGCAACGCTCCAACTGTCACAGGATTTGCGAGACTTGTTGCGAAGGTGTTCGTGGATAGTCTCGACTGAACCCACTTATGAGTCTAGCAAGCCACCAACATTCCATCTTCAACAACAAGTTCCACAATTTGCGCCTTGGCTTGCTGTTCGGTTAACTCACCGCGGAGGATTTTGACACTAGAAGGGGCAACAATGCCGAGCGAAATCCGGTTGCCTTGAATCTTGACGACTTCCACAGTGATGTTGCCGTCGATAACAAGCTTGTCACCAACTTTGCGACTTAGAACTAGCATTTTTATTCTTCCTTGAGTTCGATTGCTGCGGCAGTGCGGGAAGCGTTGGTCTGCCACGTCCCAACACACTCATTATCCGTTGGGCCAGTGACAACTTAGGTCAACTCGCCGCCGAATTGTTGCGGAATTTAATTCAGACTATGTATTCAGCTCGATACACTTTCGAGGTGAGGGCTACAAATCGTTAATTGGCTGAGCGAGATAAATGGAATATTCTCTAGCTTTGCTCGAACTTTGACACTTGAAGCTTGGCCTCAAGTTCGGTATTCCGTGACTGAAGTTGCTCGATGATTGGGGCTATTTGCGTTTGACTAAAACGTCTATGAATGTGCTGGGGGCAGTTCACGTCCCATGCTTCAATCTCGAATAAGATCGCCCGTTCAACCTTGCCTGGATAGGTTTCTTCGCGAAGCTGCTCTAATAGCTTCACGTCCCCCTCGACAATGCGGAGCTTGCCCCAAAGCTTGATGCGTCGACTGCGAGCGTAGTCCATGAGGAAGATAAAAGCCTTGGGGTTCTCGGAGATGTTCCCAAGTGTGATGTACTGCCGATTACCTTCAAAGTCTCCAAAACCCAAAGTCTTGGAATCGATGACTTGCAGAAACCCAGGCGAACCGCCTCGATATTGGATGTAGGGTTGCCCCTGGGCGTTAGCAGTCCCGAGATAAAACATATCTAAGTCGGCGAGGAAGTCTTGCAACTCCGGTGTAACGGTTGTTTCCCATCCGCCACCCCGTTCCATTCGAGCATAGCTTGACCGAGAGCCTTTCTCTTTTTGAATCGCCTTCACGGAGGGGGTAAAGGCAATGTCGCTTGAATACTGGCGCATGTTTGGCTCACTTCTCTGAGGCGAATGATGAAACAATAGTGATTTACTTGACTGAGTGAATACCATCGTGGTCCGTAGGCCTTGGACCGGGTGCGGGCCAATGGAACTTGCGTTTGAATTCGTCAATCCGGATCTCGTTGATACTTGCCTCGCGACGTCTCATCAATCCATCGTCATCAAACTCCCAAAGTTCATTGCCATAGGCCCGAAACCACTGACCATCAGCATCGTGATATTCATATTGAAAACGAACCGCGATCCGGTTATCTGTGAAACTCCACAGCGACTTGGTAAGTCGATAATCCAGTTCACGTTCCCACTTGCTAGCGAGAAAATCACGAATCTGGTCCCTACCGCTAAGGAACCGATCACGGTTCCGCCACTCGGAATCTTTAGAATAAGCAAGCGATACTCGCCACGGATCGCGACTATTCCACGCGTCCTCGGCAGTCCGAACCTTGGCGGCAGCGGATTCTGATGTGAACGACGGTCGTATGATGGTCATGAGCTGATGCTTTCAATTTGATTGTGCCGTAGATGGCGCTCCGGAACCCTTGCAGAGCCCTGTGCTCCGGAGCCTTGTAGACGAGTCTCTCCGAAACTCGGAGCAATCAACGTTTTGACGGCACGTTGCTAGCAGGTTTTACGGCCTTTTCGAGAAATCCCCGAATACGCTTCGCGATCTCTTGACCATCTTCTTCTAAAGCAAAGTGCCCTGTATCGTACAAGTGATACTCGAGGTTTTTTAAGTCCCGCTTGTAGGGCTCTGCGCCAGCTGCAGGAAAGATCGCATCATTCTTGCCCCAGACAATCAAGGTCGGTGGCTGATGCTTGCGGAAGTACTCTTGCCATTGACGGTACAGCGGTGGGTTAGTTCCATAGCTGTAAAACAATTGCAACTGGATTTCCGGATTACCTTCACGGTCAAGAAGAGGCTGCACATGTCCCCAAGTGTCAGGGCTGATCGATTCGACATTGCGAACGCCATTGGTGTATTGCCACTTTGTTGCTCCGAGGGTGACAACAAATCGCAGGGCATCTTCATTAGGTAAATTGGGGTTGTTGTACCCCGTCTTGACGTTCTTCCAAAACGCATTGTCGAGGCCTTTGTTGACTGCACCGCGATCTTTCCAATACTCCTTGATTGGTTCCCAAAAAATGTTATCAATTCCTTCATCGTAGGCATTTCCGTTTTGAATAATCAACGACTCGATTCGTTCTGGATGCTTAGCCGCGATACGGAAGCCAATGGGAGCGCCGTAGTCCATGAGGTAAAGCGAGTACTTCGTCAGGCCAACTTGCTTGGTGAATTTCTCGATCACATTAGCGAGGTTGTCAAAGCTATAATCGAACTCGTTCACTTTGGGCATCGAGCTATAGCCGTACCCCGGATAGTCGGGAGCAACGACATGGTATTTGTCCGCCAACGCTGGAATCAGGTCGCGAAACATGTGCGACGAAGTCGGAAAGCCGTGGAGCAAGAGCAGCGTCGGCGCAGTCTTGGGACCAGCTTCGCGATAAAAGATATCAAGCCCGTCGATCTTAATAGTCTTGTGCTGAACGACTCCGCTAGTCTCGGATGATGCAATCGTCGAGTTTTGTGCGTAAAGCGCAGCGGGGGCAAGTGTGGGGGAAAGAAACATCGCAGCCATGGCGATCGATCTTGCTGTTGTGAAGAACTTTTTCATTTTTCGAATCCAATTGATTTGTTGGTGGTTAGTTTGTATTGCGAGCGGCAGGACGCGTCCTGCCGCAAAAATGGTTTCACTACAAGCCGTAAGCTTGTTTTACAGAGACTGCTGCTTAGTGCTTTGAGTGGCACGCATCGCCGCTAGCACAAACTTGGTCAGCCAGTGGTTCCGCTCGAGGAAAGTCGATCTCGGATTCCGCGACATGGTTGAAGTAGTTTGTGAAAATGTTGAGTGCAACGTTCGCTACGACCTCTGCAATGGCTCCGTCGTCTAAACCTGCCGCACGCACTTGAGCGATATTCGCATCGGAAACATGGCCTCGTTCACCAACAACTAGGCGAGCGAATTGTATGATCGCATCGGTCTTGGGATCGACTGAGGTTCCGCGTCGACTATCTAGGATTTCGTCAACACTCAACCCGACCATCTTGCCGATGGCGGAGTGCGCTGCCAAGCAATACTCACACTCGTTGGTTTGCGCAACCGCCAAAGCGATTTGTTCACGAGACTTTGCCGACAGGGCTCCCTTGCTCAATGCACCACTTAACGAAAGATATCCGTCGAGAACAGCAGGTGAATTAGCCATCGCTCGCGTCATGTTTGGGACGAGCCCGAGTTTGCCTTGAACGGCCTCAAGTAGTTCTTTGGCCTTGCCTGTGGCGGACTGTGGATTGACTTGATGAATACGCGACATGATTTCTACCTTTTCATTTCTAACATTTGCGCTCTCGAACCATTCGATCGCTACGAATGCAAGTGAATACATTTGGCGTGCCAAGAAGCAAAAACTTTCGCAAGTGATTTGCTGGCAGATACTTAAGATCGATTAGAAATGGTTTCTTGGTAAACGAAAAATCGTTACTCAACGAAACGTCGTGGCTAAAACACGAAAATACGTTATGCTGTGGATATGGCTATCGAGACAAACTTGGTTGGAATACTTGGCGACCCGAAGAAGCTTTTGTTGCAGCTTGCAGAACTGCATCACTTATCTGAACTCCTGCCCCTCACGGTTCAAAGGCTGGCGGAAGGAACGTCGGTGGCGTTAGCACGTATATGGCTCATCAAGCCACCCGAGCCTGACGATTGCAGCCGATGCAGGCTTGTCGGGGAGTGTCCAAACCAGCAACGCTGCCTTCATTTGGTCGCGAGCGCCGGACATTCCTTGGAGCTACTGCAAGAACCTTGGGTTAGTCTTGCTGGATCGTTTCGAAGATTTCCAATTGGGATTCGCAAGGTTGGTCAGATCGCGTCGACAGGTAGATCGCTTGAGGTGGCTAGAGTTGAAACCGATTCTTCATGGGCAGCTGAGCCACAGTGGATTCACGACGAGAAGATCGCATCCTTCGTTGGACATCCGCTTAAGTTTCGCGGCGAAGTCTTAGGGGTGCTCGCACTATTTTCGCGTGCGAAACCTGGCTCCAATTGCTTTGAGTGGTTACGGATGGTCGCGGATCATTTGGGAGCAGCCATCGCGAATGCGCGAGCGATGGACGAAATCGAATCGCTGAAACGGAGACTCGAACAGGAGAACGAGTACTTACGCGAAGAGGTACAAAAATCCACAGGGTTGGGTGACCTGCTCGGACAGAGCCCTGCTCTACAAGCAGTCGCGCGCCAGATAGAACTTGTTGCGCCAACGGATTCCGCAGTGTTGATCCTTGGCGAAAGCGGTACGGGCAAAGAAGTCGTCGCGCGTGAGATCCATCGGCATAGTCGACGATCCGATCGTCCATTGATCAAAGTAAATTGCGCGGCCATACCTCGCGAGCTCTATGAGAGCGAGTTCTTTGGACATTCCAAGGGTTCTTTCACTGGAGCAATGCGAGACCGCGTGGGTCGATTTGAACTCGCCGATAAGGGAACTCTGTTTCTGGATGAGATCGGGGAGATACCGTTGGATTTGCAATCGAAGTTATTGCGTGTACTGCAAGAGGGCGAATTAGAACGAATTGGAGAAGAGCGCACGCGTCGCGTCGATGTTCGCATTATTGCTGCAACGAATCGCAATCTGAAATTAGAAGCTGAGGCTGGTCGCTTCCGTCAGGATTTGTATTATCGATTGAGTGTCTTCCCAATGGAGTTGCCGCCGCTTCGCAAACGGAGTGAGGACATCCCGTTACTTGCCGAGCATTTCCTTGCTCGCTACGCCAGGCAACTCGGAAGAAAACACCCTCGCCTGACTTTGTCTAATGTTCAGGATTTGCAACGGTATGATTGGCCTGGTAACGTGCGTGAGCTGCAGCATGTTTTAGAGCGCGCGTGCATCATTGCAACAGATGGTCGTTTGAAGTTCGACTTGGCTAATACTCCATCAAAGAGGACGGAGGCAAAAGCAATCGAGAGTGTTTCCGAAAAAATCCTAACCGAATCCGAGCTCCGCGTTCTTGAGTCAGACAACATCCGTGCTGCGTTGGCAGCTTCTCGTGGAAAAATCTATGGCAGCGACGGTGCCGCGATGAAGCTCGGTATGAAACCTACAACACTTAGCTCGCGCATTAAGGCATTAGGTATCCATTAGTTCAGACCATGGTTTGTTTCCACAATAATCAATTTGTGGACTGTCCGCGGCTTTCCCATTTCCTAGGGTTTCGAGTAACCGCTGTCATCCACCAAATCCCGGAGCGGTACTTTGGCAAGCGTTGCGCCATTGGGAAATCAAAGCGTCGCGGTTTCACCAATAATTGAGACAAGAATCGCCCGTTGGCCCCGCACGTAGCGATTGCTGAGTGGAACCTCCTGTCCGATTCGTGACCTGAGAGCATTAAGTTGATCTTCAGCTTCCCATGGTGCAATCTGCCGCCGATGATCACTTGCGACGCAACGATGAGCTTTCTTCAAGCGGCGGATTAATCGTCACAATCCCCCGGAGTTTGCTTAAAAAGCTTGAAAATCGCAACGAAACTCGATTGCATGGCATCTATTGCAACGCACTTTCTTTACATGCAAAGTAACTCTCCAAAATCATCTGGCGTTCATCCTCTGAAAATCCTCGCATGTTTTTTTGCTCTGGCAGGTACCATTTCACTTGTCTTCGGAGTGATTAACGTAAGCAAACACTGGTTGTCCGATGAAAAATTGGAGACAGCTGCAAACGTGTCTCTGCACAGTCTAGGTATGCATTTTGTCCATGAAATCCAACGGACTGTGTCGCCTGCCATTAAACGAACCCAAAAGCTCGCAGCAAATCAAGAGATCATTCTCGCACTTCGGTCAAACAATCGAAAGCGACTGACGGAGTTGTGTAACGAAGCCGTATGCAACTCGACCGAAGTCGACGCGGTTGCCTTGTTCGGACCAGACTCCGCAATCGTAGCCATCAATCAAGTTTATGCGGATGGCAAACCGATTCCGCGGAACCGCGTCGACCGTATTCTGAAGACGAACTTCACGGAACGACCGATTATCTCGCGATGCGTATCCAACGACTCGACGGAAGAAGTACTTGAGTTTCAGACGCATTGTGATATCACCCCGGCGTTTTTCGATTCAACGGGGTTGGCGGTCGCTCATTCCGTGCCGGTTTTCGATCCGGAAACGCAGCTCAAAATTGGTGTAGTCAGTACTCGATTGCGATTCGAACGAATTTCGTCCCTCATAGAAAGTAAGGCGGCAAACCAATGCGGCACCGTCTATTTCGTCACCGACCAGGGCGGTTTTTTCAGCGAGGCGATCAATTCAGGAAGCAACCCTCCTCCAATCGATTCGGAAGATCTCAAAGCAATCGTCGCGCCCATCGTGCTTGGGCACAGCGACTACTCGCAAGTCGTAAGGAACAAAAAATCCCTAGGTATGTTCCGATTGAACAGCTTCCAAACGCTTGAAGGTGGTGGTATCCAAGTCCTCGTGATTGCCAATCGAGATTGGGTCGAAAGAGAAGCAAGATTGGCCCGAGCGATGGATGTCGGTTTTCCCGTTTGTATAAGTCTCTTGTTCTTCCTGTCAGCCGGTATTTCATGGAATGGAGCACGGCTCATCATTCAACGCAATCAGTTGACGCACTCCGAGAACTCAGCACGCCGCTTGGCAACTATTATCAAAGAATCCGAAGACGCGATTATTGTGGAATTGGTTGATGGAACAATTGGATATTGGAACCCTGGCGCCGAACGATTGTTTGGTTACGCTGCGGACGAAATCCTGAACAAACGTATCGGACTACTCATTCCAGAGAAATGCAAACTCGAGAAAGAGAACTTCGTCGAAAAACTCATGAAGGAGAATCGCATTCGACAGTTTGAAACCGTTTGGTTGGCAAAAGACGGAAGCGAGATAACTGTTTCGATTTCTGCTTCGATTCTCCGCAATGAGACAGGGGGAATATTGGGCCTCTCCAAGATTGTTCGCGATATTCGCAACTACAAGAATGTCGAAGCAGAACTGAATTTGGCGAGACGCACAGCAGAGGACGCCAATCAAAGCAAAAGCGAATTTCTCGCAAACATGAGTCACGAAATCCGAACTCCCATGACTGCTATTCTGGGGTTCGCAGACTTGTTGGATACCGAGGACGACGTCTGCAGCAATCCGGCATTTGCAAGAGCGGCCATACATACAATTCGCTCCAATGCGAACCATCTTCTGACAATCATCAACGACATTCTGGACATGTCCAAAATCGAAGCGGGAAAAATGACGATCGAACGCATCGACTTCTCGCCAACACAGATTATCGATGAAGTTGCCTCGCTCATGCAACCCCGAGCAGAAGGGAAAGGAATCCGTTTGGAGATTCAGTACGACAGCGCGATTCCAGTGAGAATTATTTCGGATACAACACGACTCCGCCAAATTTTATTAAACCTTGTCGGAAATGCGATCAAGTTCACCGAAGTCGGCAAGGTAACGATCTGTACTCAGTTTTTACCCGAAAGCAATTCCATGCAATTTAGGGTGGTGGATTCAGGCGTGGGCCTGTCGGAGGAGCAACGCCATGAGATCGCAAAGTTTGGAGCCTTTGCACAAGCCGATAGTTCAACGACTCGCCGATTTGGAGGTTCTGGCCTAGGTCTTCGAATTTCAAGCTCGTTAGCCAAAATGCTGAAAGGCAGCATTCAGGTAGAATCAGAACTTGGTAAAGGAAGCGTGTTTGCAGTCACTGTTGATGCAGGGGACATCAAGGGGATCGATTTGATCAAGCCGGAAGTTAACCCGATATCAAAGGCCGCAGAAAGTCCGCCACAGGTTGCCATGGCACCGACCCAAGCCAATGCTCAGCCATTAGCCGGTCTACGAATTTTGCTTGCAGAAGATGGCCCCGACAATCAAAGGTTGATTTCGTTCCATCTCAAAAAGGCTGGCGCAGAGGTCACTATCGCAAATAACGGATTGCTTGCCGCTGAACTCATCGAATCCAACTGTGAACTTTTCGATCTGATCATCATGGACATGCAGATGCCAGAATTAGACGGTTACGAAGCAACAAAACGACTTCGTGAAGGTGGCTACACGCTACCGATTTTGGCCCTGACCGCCCACGCGATGAATACCGATAGGCAGAAGTGCCTGGACGCAGGATGCGATGACTTCTCCACCAAACCTATCGATCGGCAAGTGTTGATTGAACTGGCTGAACGATATGGCAAACGGCTCCTGCCACAGTCGTTGGTTCCGAAGGCAGCCCCAGCAAAGATGGTTCCGTGCTGACACTCTTAATCGCGTACAAATGATTTCAGATCGAAGTCATTTTAAAACGAACTGAGACGCCATTGGGCCGAGCCGAAGCATAAAGTTCGCGCAAATTTAATGCGATATGCGCGTGGTTGCAGATTGGCCACAGCGATCGTGGCTCTAAATGGCATCACAAGATTTCATTTGTCTGTCCGGCGATTAAGACAAAATGATCTCAACCTATGGAAACGCAGCCAACAAATTCGTTGCGGTTTCAATATTGGTGTTGTTGCCAAGTGAGAACGAATCCGGCGGATGAATTCCTTAGCTTTCAACAAGTTAAAGCGATCGCTTGTCCCAAGGATAAGGCAACCCGAGGCCCGCCAAAAGAAGTCGTAATGCTCTTCGACTTTGAGCGCTTCGTCCCACCAAATCGCTTGCAAGATGTCGCGAAGGCAACGTGGATGTTACCGACATAATCTCGCGAGCGCTCTTGTCATGCCAACGATATACACCAGTGTGGATTCGGATCACACTATCTCAAGATGCAAGCAATCTACCGCCTTCTACCTAGTTG
>JANMNR010000482.1:0-12984 GCA_031368325.1 Pirellula sp. | reverse complement strand
GGTACTCGCAAAACGGTCTCCGCTCCATGCAGCCAATTCGGCAGCGGACGGCAAACGCGTCCGATCGATATCGATCACACTGGCATAGGGAGCGCAAAACTCATCGATGTGTTCCAACGCATATGCGTAAATCTCATTGGCCAAGGCGAGGCCATCTCCACCCGCTTCGGCGAGCCCGATCAACTCCTCGAGCCATGTCGTACCAGCGGTTTTGAGGTGAATGCCCGCGCCTGTTTCTCGCAGGGCCTTGCGGATAATTGGGTAGAGTCCGAATTTATCGCTACCACTATGCACACTGAGCTTGAGGTTTTTGGGCAAACCGTATTGTCCGATAGCAAATCGAATCACTGCCAAGTCATCGAAGAACTCGCGTTCGAATTGCTTCAGATCACCAACGTAGTCGACGCCTTTATTGAAGCGGCCGGTGAACTTTGGAGCAATCGTGTGTATGGGGCATTTTTCGTCGGCAAGTGCGGCCAATATAATGAGCAACTCCGGCGGTGTTTGCGGCGAATCGGTTTCGTCCAAGGAAACCTCAGGGACGAAGTTGCCAGTTCCCTTTTTGCTTTCGATGTATCTGAAGATGTCTCCAGCTTGGCGGGTCGCCAGTAGATATTTGCGAGCCACCCGCTCGACTTCATCGCGCCCGATGATGACCTGTTCATCCATGCCAGGAATCGACAGCGGTGAAAGCAACTCCGGATGACGTTGGACAAATTGCGAAACATCAGCGTCGCTAGCAGGCTTGCCAATCGAATCCGCCACATCGATCGTAAAGAAATTGGAGCTGGCCAAGAAGCGGTCGACCGTTTTGAGTTGGATATGGTCCGCATCGACATACCACGGATGTTCCCAACCAAGCTCGGCAACGGCAGCAGAAGCCGCATCAAATACATTCTGTGGCTCGGAACCGATGAACGTGTGTTCCCGATTGGATTTGTTCCATACAGGAACCACCGTGAAACCCTGCTGGGGCTTCATTTGTTCGGCGAGGGCTATGAAAGCGCGCAGTTGGGATTTGGCTTGGTGAGCAAAGCGATCACCCACTCCAAACGAATAGGGTTCCAGAACTAGCATTGACATACCTTTATGAAAGAGATGCCGACTATTCTCCCTTAAATCCTTGGGAATGGAAGCCTAACATCCCCGTCCGCAGAAGTGACCTAATACAAAGCGGGATACGATCCTGAATTTGTTTTTTGTAGTTTTGCTTCGGACCAACATCATTAGCGCTCCAGTATGAATGGAATATTCGCCGTCGCAAGATTCGCTTTTGTGGCATTCTGGATACCGGCCATCGTGGACAACATTGCATATCCCTGCCTAGGTAAGCTTGCCGATTCAGGGTCGGATGCAATGCTCGGGATGCTCGCACTGGGGGTCGCCATGAAGGCCTGGCTGCTGCGCTCGATAAACGTCGCGATCCAATCCACAAACGCGATTCAGGCTCCTTCTAATCGTTGTCGGCTCTGAGGACCGAAACGAATGCCTTTTGAGGAATGTTGACGCTGCCGAACTGCTTCATTTTTGCCTTGCCCTTCTTTTGTTTATCGAGCAGCTTGTTCTTTCGCGTAACGTCACCACCGTACAGTTTTGCTGTAACGTCCTTGCGATACGGCTGGATGGTCGACCTCGCAATCACCGTTCCACCGATGGCTCCCTGGATTGGTATTTTGAACTGATGACGCGGGATGGCTTCGGCGAGTTGTTCACAATAATGCAATGCCCGTGTTCGCGACTTGTCTCGATGCACTAGATAGGAAAGAGCGTCGATCGGCTCTTTGTTCACGAGAATATCCACTTTCACAATGTCAGTCTTTCGGTATTCGATCGGTTCGTAATCGAAAGAGCCGTAGCCTCGCGTGATCATCTTGAGCTTGCCATAGAAATCGAATAGCACTTCGCCTAGCGGCATCTCGCTAATTACCTCAACGCGACCAGCTGAAAGATAACTCATCTTTTGGCTGTCCGATCTATGTTCTCGGCACAACTCCATCACAGGCCCGACATACTCCTCAGGGATCAGGATGGAGGCTTTGATGTAGGGTTCCGTGGTGGAGTCGATGTTCGATGGATCGGGCCAGTAGCTTGGGTTGTCGACGTCTACGGTCGTTCCATTCTTTAACTCGATCTTATACTTCACCGACGGGGCTGAGATGACGAGACCGAGATCGAACTCGCGTTGCAATCGCTCTTGGATGACGTCCAAATGCAATAGCCCCAGGAATCCGCAGCGAAAGCCGAAGCCGAGTGCTGCCGAGCTATCTTTCTCAAACGTGAGGGCCGCGTCATTGATCGCTAATTTTTCCAATGCTTTGGTCAGCTCTGGGTATTCGTCGGTACTCATGGGATACATAGACGAAAAAACGACTTGCTTGGCTTTCTTGTAACCGGGAATGGGCTCGACCGCTTGACGTTCCAGGTGAGTGAGCGTATCGCCGATTTCGATATCCTGGACACTCTTCACGCCAGCGACAATGTAACCTACCTCACCGACGCTTAGTTGTTTTTTTGGGGTCAGTTTCAACTGGTTGTAACCGAGCTCATCTACTTTGTAGTCGCGACCGGAGTGCATGAAGTGGATCGTCTCACCGGTTTTCAGTGTTCCCTCCATCACGCGAACTTGGAGGATCACTCCTCGATAGGTATCAAAGTGTGCGTCGAATACCAGCGCTTTGAGAGGAGCTTCGGGCGATCCCTGCGGGCACGGTAGTACGTTGACGATCCCTTCGAGAACATCGCCAATGCCAACTCCGGTTTTTGCCGATACAGGGATCGCGGCAAACGGATCGAGCCCGAGGTCCGAATCGATCTCTTCGCGAACTCGCTCGACGTCTGCAGCGGGAAGATCGATTTTGTTGATGACGGGCAAGAGGGTCAGATTGTATTCTAGGGCTAAGTACAAATTGGCAACAGTTTGCGCCTCGACCCCCTGCGAAGCGTCGACCACGATCAAGGCCCCCTCGCAGGCCATGAGGGAGCGTCGCACCTCATGCGAAAAGTCGACGTGGCCGGGCGTGTCGATCAGGTTGAGCAGATAGTCTTGGCCGTCGGCAGCTCGGTACGAAAGCGAGATCGAATTGCTCTTGATCGTGATGCCGCGTTCACGTTCGATATCCATGGAATCGAGCATTTGGTCATGAAATTCACGTTGCGAAACGCCGCCACAAGCCTGGATGAGCCGGTCGGCTAAGGTCGATTTGCCATGATCGATGTGGGCAATAATGCAAAAATTTCGAATATGTTTCATACGTGATTTCGTGTGGAAAATGAGCCGATGCGGTTCTCGCAGCTAGGATCATACTGTCTGACGCCATCAACTAACAGGGTTCGACATTGTTGTGAAAGCGGCAAGGCTGTCGGACATTGATTTTCTTGTGGGTTCGTTATTGACTTGTACGGAAACATCCGCTGAAATACCGGACATCTGGATTTAGTCCCACGTTGATAAAGCACCGACTAACCAGCAGATCGCTGCGGTGCACACGATGAATCTTTCGAAATTGAGGCGTTCTATCGCCCACGAAGCGGCTCGTTTGCTCTATTTGCACGAAGAGTCTGAATACTATCGAGCCAAACAGAAAGCCGCTCGCCGACTTTGCCAGGGATGGGTCAAACCTGCCGATTTGCCCACCAATGCGGAGATCCGCGATGCGGTCCAATCGTTTGCTCGCATGCATGAGGGTCCCGATCGACTCGATGCTCTGCGGGACATGCGTTTGACGGCCTTGCGAGTCATGCGGCTCATTAGCAAATACCACCCAAAACTGATTGGCAGCGTTCTCACTGGCCACGTTCGTCAGGGATCAGACATCGACATTCACGTCTTTTCCGATAGCATCGAAGCGGTGGCCGCTTGTTTCGACAGCGAGTGCATTCCGTATGAGATCGAGCGAAAGCAAGTTCGCAAGGCTGGGGTTCAAACCACCTACACGCACATTCATGTTCGCGAATCGTATTGCATTGAACTGACTGTCTATCGAGACAACATGCACAGTCATGGTTTCAAGAGCTCGATCACTGGCAAACCTATCGAACGCGCGAGCATGCATGAGCTTGAGGAGTTGCTGCGGCAGGAGTATCCCGAAATGGACACCGAACAAACACTATCGGTCATGAACGCGACGCCCGACCCTTTTCAAGTGTTTTATAGTTTGCTTCTGCCGCTCGAAAACGTGAAGCAGCATCCAAAGTATCACCCCGAGGGAGACGTCCTGTACCATAGCTTGCAAGTCTTTGACTTAGGGTGCGATGCCATGCCGTACGATGAGGAGTTTTTGTTGGCCGCGCTCCTGCACGACGTCGGAAAGGGAGTCGACTCCAGCGCGCACGTGGAATCGGGGTTAGAAGCACTGGAGGGTTTGATCACGCAGCGGACGCATTGGTTGATCGCCAATCACATGGAAGCTCATCGCATTTTGGATGGAACGATCGGTTCGAGGGCGCACAGGCGACTGCGCGAAAACGAAAGCTACGAAGACTTGCTCCTGCTGTCGGAATGCGATCGTGGTGGTCGCGTTCCCGGCGTCGTTACGACTGAACTGGAGGAGGCAATCGATTACATTCGTTCGCTCGGCGACGAGAATTGGAGTAGAGAGTTGTAGGTATACCTATCCGGAAGATTTAGGTCGCGACATCGAACTCGATCCCGTGCGGGCGACAACTCTTTGAAGGAGGCAAGGGGCGACCGGGTATCGTTTTTTAAATTTCCACAATATTTCAAGCGGGAACCAATTGCTTCGAAACCGAAGTACAATTCTTTTCTTCAAACTTGTTTTCGTTTACCAAAATTAAATTTTATGAAGATCGTTCGAATATTTGCGCATCGCGTTGAATTGCCTTTGCATGAGGGGACTTACAAATGGTCCGGTGGCAAATCGGTCTCTGTCTTTGACAGCACGATCGTTGGGGTCGAGACCGACTCAGGCTTGATCGGTTATGGTGAAGTTTGCCCGCTTGGCCCGTTTTATTTGCCTGCCTATGCAGACGGAGTGCGGGCCGGTTTACGCGAGCTCGGCCCCCATTTGATCGGCTATGACCCGTGCGAGCTGGCGAAGCTCAACCACCGGATGGACGCAGCCTTAAAAGGCCACCCTTATGTGAAGTCGGGGATCGATATCGCGTGCTGGGACATTCTTGGCCAAGTCACAGGGCTGCCAGTCTGCGTTTTGATGGGCGGGCGATTTGGCGAAAGCGTTCGACTCTATCGAGCCATTTCGCAAGAGTCTTCCGAAACCATGGCGCTCAAAGTTGCCGGCTATCGCGCGGAGGGCTATTCCCGTTTTCAATTGAAGGTGGGCGGCGATCCCGATACCGATATCGAACGCATTCACGCGGTGCGAGCCATGTTGAGCCCCAATGAGCGTCTCGTGGCAGACGCGAACACAGGTTGGACACAGCATGAAGCCATGCGTGTTGTCCGCGCGGTTCGGGACGTGGATGTCTATATCGAACAGCCATGTCTCAATTACGAGGAATGCTTAGCCGTGCGTCGACATACCGATCACCCGTTTGTCCTCGATGAGAACATCGACAGCCTGGAAATGCTGTTGCGTTGCAAAGCGGATTTGGCGATGGACGTTGTTAACTTGAAAATTAGCAAACTCGGTGGACTTACCAAGACAAAGCAAGCACGCGATCTTTGTGTCTCGATGGGGATAGCGATGACGCTCGAGGATAGCTGGGGCGGCGATATCACAACAGCAGCGATCGCGCACTTGGCACACAGCACACCTGAGGAGTATCGGTTCACCAGTACGGATTTCAATAGCTACGTCACGGTGAGCACGGCCACAGGCGCACCGCAACGCGAGCATGGTTTCATGCGAGCAAGCGAATCTCCAGGGCTTGGTGTTACGCCTCGATTCGAGGTACTCGGGCCACGGGTTGTTAACGTTGAGTAAGATGCGGGTCCCACAAATCTCCCTCCGGGATAGTGCCTAAGTCGTATAAGTCCTGATTTTCATGAATTGCTTTTTTGAGGATGCTAACTGTGAGATTTAAATTGGGTCGCGTTGAAATTGCATTATGCAGTTTGGTTTTCGCGTCTCTGTCCGATGTCATGGCGTTATCCCGAGACACTTCGGTGCAGGCAAAGGAAAAGGTTGGCATCGTAGACGAGTCGCTTTTGACCATCGATCGCATCTTCGCCAACAAGGATTTTGACGAAGAGCGATTAGGGCAATTGACTTGGAGCAAGAACGCGTCGTACTACTACACTTTCAAACCCAAGTCAGGTGAACCATCCGCGGGGAAGTCAAAGAGTCGAGATCTGGTTCGCATCGATTGCGAGAGCGGGGCCGCGAAAGTCATCGCAACCGATTCGATGCTCGTCCCAGCTGGCAAGCAAGAACCGATTGCGATTGATGGCTTCGAGTTTTCTGCCGATGAAACAAAAGTTTTGATCTATACCAATAGCCAGCGGGTTTGGCGTCGCAATACTCGCGGCGACTACTGGTTGCTGGATCTTGCGAATCGAGAGTTCAAGCAGCTCGGTGGCGAGGGGGCCCCGGCCACGATGATGTTTGCCAAATTTTCGCCCGACGGAAAGCATGTGGCATACGTTCGCGAAAACAATCTCTATTCGCAACAGTTGACTGATCTGAAGATTACAGCACTTACTACTGACGGCTCCGGCACTTTAATCAACGGCACGTCGGATTGGGTAAACGAGGAGGAGTTGGACCTGCGAGATGGATATCGCTGGAGTCCGGACAGCAGCGCGATTGCATTCTGGCAGTTTGACACCACGGGTGTTCCCGAGTTCACGATGATCGACAACACGTCGGCCAAGTACTCGCGAGCTATCCGGTTTGCCTATCCTAAAGTGGGAGAAATGAATTCGGCAGGCCGTGTCGGTGCGGTCAAGATTGGAGGTTCAAGCGAACGCAAGGTTCAATGGATTGATGTTTCTGGTGACCCGCGTGAACACTACATCGCTCGCATGGAATGGATGCCAGATAGCCAGGATCTCATCTTGCAGCAATTCAATCGACTGCAGAGCGTCAACCGCGTGATGATCGCGAATTCGAAAGATGGGACTACGCGGCTGGTGCTGACGGAAAAAGACGACACGTGGTTAGAGAATGAAAACCCAGTGCAGTGGCTCAAGCCCGGGGCGGAGTTTCTCTGGATTAGCGAGCACGATGGATGGCGGCATGCTTATCGGGCAGACGTGACGACCGGCAAGATCGAATGCCTCACGCCGGGTAGCTACGATGTGATCGAAATCGAAGCGGTGGACGCGAAGAACGGATGGCTGTATTTTGCTGCTTCGCCGGACAATCCAACACAGCGTTATCTCTATCGAGTGCCGATAGCAGGAGGATCGCCAACGAGACTCACGCCCATGAGTCAATCCGGAACGCACACTTACGATGTCGCATCGAACAATGAGTTTGCCGTTCATACTTATTCGACGATTAGCCAGCCGCCTGTTTCGGAATTGATTCGCATGTCGGACCACAAGCTGGTTCGGGAGCTAACCTCGAATCGCGAGTTGAAGGCGAATTTAGCTAAACTGAAAATGCCATCGATGGAGTTTCAGCGAGTGGACATTGGCCATGACATGCCACTGGACTCCTGGTGTCTTAAGCCAAAGGATTTCGACCCTGGCAAAAAATATCCGTTGCTTTTTTATGTATATGGCGAGCCGCACGGCCAGACGGTCAAGGACGCTTGGCAGGGACAACGGGGGCTGTGGCATATGATGTTGGCCCAGCAGGGATTCATCGTGGCAAGTGTCGACAATCGCGGAACGATGTCTCCACGCGGTCGAGCTTGGCGAAAGTGTGTGCACCGACAGATAGGAATTCTCGCGTCTCAAGAACAGGCGGCTGCGGCGCGGGTGTTGCTTGACCGCTGGGCCTTTGTCGATCGGTCGCGGGTGGGCATCTGGGGTTGGAGCGGTGGCGGCAGCATGAGCCTTAACGCTATTTTTCGCCATCCAGATCTTTACAGCGCAGCCGTTGCGGTCGCTCCGGTTCCAAATCAATTGCTATACGACACGATTTATCAAGAACGGTACATGGGGCTGCCAACAGACAACGCAGCCGGGTATCGTGATGGCTCGCCATTGACTTTTGCCAAGCAACTTAAGGGGGATTTGCTCTTGGTTCACGGGACCGGAGATGACAACTGTCATTATCAGGGAGTGGAGTTGCTGATCAACGAATTGGTGGCGCAGAACAAACCGTTCCGTGTGATGCCTTATCCGGGACGATCGCATTCCATTTCTGAAGGAGCGAATACGGCTCGGCATTTTTATGCTCTTTTGGCGCGTTACCTGAGCGAGCATTTGATGGCAAGGCAAGGTGGCCGATAGTTGGTAGTTCAGATTTGAGATTTGATTTTTCAGGTTTCAGACCCGCGGAGTTGCACGCCACCTCCATGTGAAATTGTGCTATTCGCCATTGGTTAAACTAGAGCGTATTTGCTACTTTGGTTCCAACAATTCATTCGTCTTAGGAGTTCGAAAAACCATGTCGCCAAAATCTCGTCGTTCGTTTCTTACAGAGACTGCGTTTGGCGGTGCGATACTTGGGCTTTCCCCAATCGCACATCGGTCCATTTTTGCCGCGGAGCCGCCCAGTGAACGGGTCCGAGTCGGCATGATCGGTGTCGGTAATCAAGGAGGCCCGAAAAATAATATGAAGTACTTTCTGAAGAATGTTGTCGCGCTCTGCGATTTGGACAAAACTTATTTGGCGGAGGCGGGTGATTTCCTACAGAAGGAAGCTGGACTCACTGCTTGGGCTACGGACGATTACCGACGCCTGCTCGACTCTAAAGAAGTGGATGCGGTCGTGGTTACTGTTCCGGATCAATGGCATGCGACAATGACGATCGAAGCCTGCAAGGCTGGAAAGGACGTTTATTGCGAAAAACCGTTGACGCTCGTCATCGGTGAAGGCAAGCCGATGATCGCGGCGGCTCGCAAACACAATCGAGTTGTGCAAACAGGAACGATGCAACGAAGCGGTCTGGAATTTAAGTTGGCAGTGGAGCTATTGCAAAAAGGAATCGTCGGAAAAATTCACTCGGTCAACGTAACCTTGCCGAGTCCGAATTGGATTGCTCGCGCCAAAGGTCCAGTTCCGAATAGCGAACCGCCCGAGGGTTTCGACTACAACCGATGGCTTGGTCCGGCTCCATTTCGTCCCTACAACAAGAATCAACTTCATTATCTTTTCCGATTCTATTGGGACTATAGCGGCGGACAGCAAACAAATTTTGGAGCGCATCACCTCGATATAGCCCAATGGGGACTTGGGATGGACGAGAGCGGACCAACAAGTGTTGAGGGGAACGCCGTCTTTCATCCAGATGGCTGGTACGAGACACCTGACACAACAGACATCAAGTATACGTACGCCAACGGCGTGGTGATGACTTGTCGTCAGAAGCTTGATACCAAGAACACCGATCAAGGCGCTGAGTTTGTTGGCGAAAAAGGGAGTTTGTTCGTATACCGAGGCGGCATTGTTGCGAATCCTCCGGAGTTACTTAAGGGGATCGAGATACCGAAGATCGTTAGTTCGAACGCAAACACCAGTCACGTTAACAACTTCTTTGATTGCGTGAAGAGTCGCAAAACGCCGGCCGCTGACATTAGCATCGGCCATCGTTCGGCAACGGTATGCCATCTTGGCAATATTGCGGTGCGGACGAAAAAGAAGATCAACTGGGACCCCAAGACGGAGACCATCGTCGGCGATTCGGAAGCGTCGAAATGGCTAACGAAGGAATATCGTAAGCCGTGGGAGCTGAGCAGTTCGTAGTGCAGTCGACTTTACGCTTCATGCCGAAGGTGTTGACCCTCGATTTCTAGTCGTATCAGGCAAACGATCCCCCGAGAGGAACTCGGGGGCGTTTTGAATAAACTCCCACTGCTACTTCATCAGCCGCAATGGCCCGAAGCCGATGAGTGGGAGGCCAACTACACGTTTTGCATACTCGCGATAGTCTTCGCCTACAAACCGTAGCATGCGTTTGTCTTTGAAGTAACTCCCGGCGTAGATATAGGCTGTCCAAATACTGGTCATTACTGCGTGATCGAGCGTCATCGTGGGTGTGAACCATATCAGCCCCAGGAAACTCATGTAGATCGGATGACGCATCCATCGGTACGCACCCGACTCGATAAACTCTCGCTGCGGTGGTTTCTTCTGAGCCAGCCAAAACCACCATTGCGTCAAGCCTGTCTGATACCCCATCCCTGTGATGAAAAGGCTATAGAACAAAGCGATCCAAGAGCCGTAGAAACCGACGAGGATTGCGACTTCGGTTATTCCGGCCGCATGCCAAATCGTCATCGAAGTTGTACCCCAATGATGGAACATGAACAGCAGCGTCAGGCAGGTGACTGAGCAATGCAGACAACCAAGTAGTCCAGATGGCATCCAGTTCTTGATGCGTTTCTGAATCGGCGGCGCCAACAAGACACTATGCGGAATCGCGAAACCAATGGATAGCAGGATGTCGATCCAGAGCCAATGTGAGCTCGAATGCGAACCGCCGTACCGCAAAAACAAAAAAAGCTGAACAACGGTCCATAGGAATAGAAACTGGGTTGAAACGCCAAAAGCAATTCCGCAAAATCGGCCCAGGGTGATTGAGGCCCAATCGCCTGTGGCTGTTGAGCTCTTGCTCGGAAAGTTTGCTGTCGAATGCATCAATTCTTTTTCTCTGCGATGAAGTACCCATATTCCATGGCGCCAGAATCGTAGGCGTTTAAGATGGCGTCAAAATGGTCCAAGAACAAAACATGGTTGCTGCCAAGAATCTTGGCAAGGTAGCGGACTCCTGTCTTCTCAACTCGCTTGCGACAAATCTCCCAGGTCTTTTTAACTTGATCCGTCCAAATTCCTTTGGCAGTAACAGTTAAGCCAGCGTCGGTGAACCACTGCACATAATCGGATTGGCTACCCAAAGACGGACAGAACATTCCTTCGCAGACTCGTAGCGCTTGCTGTGAGTGAGTGTCGCTCATCGGCGGTTCGCCAGAGAGCCAAGCAAGCAGCGCAAAGCGACCTCCGGGCTTGATCCATGATGCCGCCTTTTTGAAGAAGGCTGGTTTGTCGAACAAATGTTCGGTGCATTCAATGCTCCAAACCACATCGGCAGAACTTTGAGGAAACTGGATGGTTTCGGCATCCTCGCATCGGAATTGCGGCCGAGGTTGTAGTCGTTTCAGGGCGGCGCTGGTGGTGGCCCACTGACGCTGGACCGGGCTAAGCGTAACTCCGGTGACTTGGCATTGCAGTCGCTTTGCAAGCCAAATACTTGAGCCACCCATTCCGCAACCGATATCGTATACGACCGATTGCGGTTGGATGTTGGCGAGCCCGGCCAAGGTCGACGTCAACTGCACTTGAGCCTCAGCAGGAGTTTCGTTGGCTAGCCAATATCCGTGATGGATGTGCGGGCCCCAAAGCAAGCGATAGAAAAGGGTACTTACCTCATAGTGATTTTTGATGACGGACTTTTTGATATCAGGACATTCGATCATTACTCCGGTACCACCCAAATATCGCCGTAGATCACTAGCTCGTCGGCAACACCAACGGCTCCCAACATTTTTGAAAAGGGCTTGATGCCATAGTTCGACTGCAAAATCTTGAAGGAACCACGCAAGTGGTGCCAGCCATCCTTGACTTCGAGGTCACATGGAATCTCGATCCGCCGGGTTTTTTCATGCAGAGTGAAGTCACCGATTAGCAGAACCTCTGGGAGTTGTCGTTTACTCATGGTGCTCTTGGGGCGAATGGCAACGTGCTCTAATTTGGCGGTAGAGTACTTTTTAACATCTAGAATTTCAGCCCCAAGCATGTTTTCGTTCACCTTTTTGCGGGTGGCCTCATCTACCACGTTTTCGAGTCCCAAGTACTTTTTGGCCTGAGGCGTATCTGCGTTGAAAGACTGCATGTCAAAAACGAGGGTGCCCTCGCGAGATGCCGCTTGAAAGAGTTCTCCGCTGGCTAGTTTGCCCTCAACTGCATGTTGATGGCCGACTAAGCCTGACTTATCCACAAAAATATAGACGCGGCTAAAGTCCGTATTCACCTTGCCTGCTGGTATTCGCTCTTCAGCTTGGCAAAAGCTCGCAATCGACAACAAGCCAACTAGAGCCAGCGAGATACGCTGAACGACCAAGCGCAGATCAACCTTTCTCATCGTCTTAACTCCATTTACCGTGTACAATTAGCATCCATGTTGGAAAGGTCCACTCCCTGCATAATAACACGTTCCGTTACGGCACGACTAGTCGAACTGGTTCTTTTAGTGATGCCAAGGCTTCGTGCCGTTTACTGTGTATCTCGACTCTCTTTGCTGTTGTTGAACAGGCATGGAGTGCCCTGCTGCACCTTGTTCAGAAGCATTGATACCAGGCGAAACCCAAGATTAAAAACCTGCAATCTATTCAATTTGCTTCTCGATGCTTGGTGGTCGCATTGGTCGTTTGTCTTCCGTGGGGAATTTGGGCGGTCCTGAATCTGCCAGTTGGATCGTCGGGCGTGCATGAGTGGTTGCCTGAGGGACGCCCCGAACGAGCTCGGTATGAAGCATTTGTAAAGTCATTTGGTAACGACCAAGTGGTTTTGATCTCTTGGGACGGCTGCCGTTTGGACGATCCTCGGTTGTTAGAGTATCAAATGCGGCTACGGAGCGATGAGCGATTTTCGAGCCATATCGCAAAACTCGAGTCGACCGACCAACTGATTCGGCAAATGACTGAGCATCCGTTAGGACTGACCGGCGACGTTGCCGAAAAGCGACTCCATGGTGTGATGATTGGAACCGATGGTACCGCCGCGATATTGGCTCGCGTAACAGCACTCGGCGTCGCAAAGCAAAACGATACTATCGAGATGATCCAGAAGGCCGCCGATCGAACTGCTGGACTAGTGCGTCAGCAATTGCGATTGGCTGGTACGGTCTACGAGGCGTTTGCTGTTGATGCAGCAGCCGAAGCGAGTCTGAAAA
>JANMNR010000465.1:0-19845 GCA_031368325.1 Pirellula sp. | reverse complement strand
TTCCTTCGCCAGCGACTTCTCGTCGATCAACTCCGGCCATCTTAGCAAACGTATCAACCGACCAGGTGTATGTGGCCTCTTCACCTAGTACAGTATGCTTGATTTCTCCGCTTGGTGGGAGAAGTTCCAGATTGTCCATGGCGCTCGGTCGGATTCCTTTCTGAGTCTGGAAATCTGCAGCGCTTTTCACGGCAACGAAACTATTCCAATTTGAAATCGTATTCGTGTAGGCTTCAACCAATGTTCGACTTGAAACGTTCTCCAAGATGTTTGGCAATGAAATCGTACTGATGGCTGCGCGAATCATTTCATTTTGATCTGAAGGAACGTCCCTTCCGTCCAGTTGAATAGCCATTGCGCAGAGGTCAAGCAATGTGCGAACCGGTTTTCGCCTTGCAGTTTCGACCGCTTGTTCGCCATAGCATTTGAGCGCTAACGCTTCTCGACCAGAGCGAACGAGCAACGCAACAACAGGATGGTTACGGTCGTTAGGGGCTTGATAACTATGAATGGCTGGCGACTTGGGCCGGGACGCTCGGACTACTTCTAACGCTTGCTTTTGGAAATCCTCAAAAGAAGTTCCAGAAACAATTGCTTCGTCTGCAATTGCTTTGATATCGGGAACATGGCCCGATACTGCTTTGATTTTAGAAACCCTATCATCATCTGTAGTGGTGGTGGGTTGTGTGGAGGTCTGCATATTTTGCCCTTTCGTGGCTGTGACCGTGGCGGAAGTATTAGCATCTGCTCCGAGTGCCACGAAAGAAACTTCGCGGAGTGATGTGTTTCTGGCGACAAACAACGGACCTGAAAAAGTCTGGTTGTTGACATTGACGGTTGCTTTGGCGTCTACAAATTCCAGTGTCTGGACTGAGCAACCTATGGACGATTGCCATGGAAAGCCGTTTGCCCCAAGTGCTTTGACTTGTTCGGCATCGGGTCCAGTTCCGGAAATCTTACCTCTAACCAAAACTTCGTTGTTAGAAATGGTGATTGAATCCGAATGACCGACTATGCGGTCAGGCTCATGACTGAACAGGATTGGCGTGTTCTGCTTGTTGATTGCGAGCCCCCTTAGATCCACTACGACCGGATACCGATAGCCCACGAGAGGCATGGGCTGTCCAGTGTAGGCGACCATTTTGAACGATCGCAGCTTCTGGCCTGGGGCCTCGGCTTGGATCTCGATTTTAGCATCGCAGGTAAAGAAAATTTCACTCATGGTTAATTTGCTTCTTGCTCGACTTCCCGGCGTGCTTCGGAGGTAAGTAATATTTCGCTCATCGGTACCAAGACTCCGGCGCAGATAAATCAACTGTTTCAGGCTTTGGCTCGAAAGCCTCAAGTTCGCCGGAGGCCTCAAGAAGTGATCGGATCGCTTGAGCGGTTGCGGATGGCCTGCCACGATTTTTTAGGCTTGCCCATTTCAACATCGCTTCGATAGACAATGCACCAAAAAGCGTCTTTTCTACATCGATTTTTTCGCCATCGGCCCACCTGTCGCTGTTGTTGACGTCCCACAGGTACTCCTCAACATCGGCCATTGTCAAATCGATTCCGCGACTAGAGCACTCTGCAAGAAGCATGCTGCCGTACGTTGGTAGACGCGATTCAATTAGCAGGACGGCGATCGGCAAGCCAACTCCATGACTGTTCAATGCACGCTGTAGAACTTTTTGATACTGATCTTCATTCAGATACGGTTTCGGCATTTCGAATCTCTCTTTTTATGGTTGGCTGGCATTGGTTTTGACATCGAAGGTAAACAAGTCCGCGACCTCTTTTTTCGTCTCGTAACATGCGTCGATGGCATTTGGGGCATAATTCACCAGTACGAATGGCATGATCTAGTGCCCCACGGCAACTGTCCAAATCGGAACGCAACGCGGCTACTTGCGCCGACAGTGATTCCAAGGATTTGCTTTCCAATTCGCTCATAAGGATCATCTTTCGATTTTTTTTCGAAATTGAAAAGGTCTTTGTCGGGCTGTCTCGACATTCAATAAAAACGGTTTTGTCGGCCAAAATCGACGGTGGGACGGAGTCTATATCGGGCCCTCGCCCGTAGGGCACTTGGTCGGTACTCAAGTGGGTAGGACCCAAAAACATTTCGAGCGAGCTTCTGATGTCGAGTCGAGTCGATCGACTTCGAAAAGTTTTGTTGCGTGCATTCGAAAACCTGATGCAACCTGATGCAATGAAACATAGCTTTCAATTCTTGTTTCACGGTTGGGTATGGTGGGATCGTTTCGCGCCCCCTGAGTTTGAAAACGTGTGTGTGTAAAAATGGTATGGATGGTTGGGTAATTTACATTTTTTCGCGCGGGGATTTTCTGTGTGTGTTACACGGTAAGAAATCACGCCACACACACACGCTTTCAAACTCGGATTGGCCGAAACAAGGCCACCATACCCAACCACCATCACACTCTAAGTGAGCTCTTAACAAACCACCGTTTGAGTCCAGCATGACCAGAAACGCCAACGATGAATTGACCATCAACAACTCGATCTATCAGGCTTTTCAACTTACTTCCGAACCTACTCGGGTTGAATGTGCCTCCACAAATCAAGAACACCACTTCATTAAGACATGCGTTGCCGCCCTGCCTAAAAAGCTCACCAATCTCTCTCGTTGTCTTACCAGCCTGGCCTGGGTCGATTTCCTTGAATGCCCGAATCAATTGCCTAAGAAGCGATGCATTCTCATCATCGATCGACGTCATGCAACGTGGTTGACTTACATTGCCACGGCCAACCAATTGACCATCTTGCAAGACTCGCAACCAGTAAGGCGATAGCACATCTGTAATTGAGTCACCTTTGGAATCATTGACGATTGCCACCGTGTGGATATCGCTAGAATAAACCTCGATGCGGTCACCTTGGACAACTACTAATGTTTTGGGTGGGCTCATGCGGCACCTTGAACATGTTCGAAGTTCGTTTCAGTTACGACAATTAACTTAGTCAGATCTAAGCCAATATGCTCTAGCAACAACGCCATACCATCTGGTCGCATTGGCTCAATCGTCTCCTGAACTTCACTAGTTTCATCCAGGCGATATCCTAAAAACAGGAAGTAGCTCGGATAGTCTTTAGATCGTGTGATGGTCGCGCAACCGTCGGCAAGTGGGCAGTAAAGCATGTGGCCGGCTCCCAGGTTAATGAGGCGATCGCAGAAACTGACATTGAAACCACCTCGCAAATGCGCATTGGAATGCGCATTTAAGGGCCTTGATACGATCAGTTCGCTACATGCTTCGTCGATCGTCAAAAAGTTGCCTTCGCTTGAAACCCTGTCCCATTCGCGAGCAACTCGCATGTACTTCTGGGCTTGCCTTGGATTTACAGAGCAATTTTCGTGTAACCATGGCAACCATTGGCCGTGGCTAAGTTGCTCCTTTGCTTGTTCAAGCAGCTCCCCCAACTGTCTCGCATGTTCCAGCGCGGTAACGGCCGCTTCTGTCGTTCGTTTGTGTGCCTCATTGATCGCTGAACTTAATTCAGTCAAAGGGCGCGTGAAAGTCTTGAAAGTCTTGATTGCCATCGATGGCATTGCTACGATTCCTTGTGTGAGAATTAGATTTTGAAAATGGCCGGTTTGTCCCCGGCTGTTTTCGTTTAACGACTTGAATTTGTTAAACGAACTGCTTTGGTGATTTACGCTTAGCTGGCTTTGGTGCAGGCGTTTGCTCTTGACTGTTTTGGCGTGCAATCAAATGGCGACTTAGGGCCGATTGAGCAATGCGCCAAGTAGGTCGTTTCACCTTCGATGATTTGCTGATGTTGACAGCCAACAATTGGCCCGAATGAATCCAGGCCAAAATGGTTTCGTCATCACAGGCCAGAATTTTGCAGGCCTCTTGAACCGTAAAATATCGTTCGTCTACCATCACATGCTCCATGTTTGAAAACATTGGAATCCTTTAGATTCCTCTGGAAGCATGGTTTGTTAGGTTCTAAAATTTGTCAAATCGAGCAAATCAAAGTTCCCGATTTCTAGTGTATTGATTTGGTTACTTTGATAATTTCTGCAATTCTTGAAAACACCAACTCAACGATTCTAAAGGCCCAAAAAAGTTGAGGAAAATTGCTGTTTTCAAAGATGATAAAAATCGGTCGACGGTTCGAACTACTTGGCAGGCTTAGTTTTTTTCGGCTTGAGCATCGGGCGAACCCACTTGTAGACATGATCAACAACGGCTTGCAGCCGCTCGGACTCGATCCACTCACGATAGTTCGATCCCATGGAATCGTCGGCATGCCCCATAATTCGATCGATTGCAACGCGGTCCCTGCATCCGTCGGCTACGGTACGGAACGTGTGGCGCAACGCGTAGAAGCCACGGCCAGCGACGTGCAAATCGCAATCTTTCAGCAACTTCGCAAACTCCTTCGTGATCGGAGAATCCGCGGCATCCTTGTACCAAGCTTGTCCGTACTTCGTGACGAACAGTAACGGCGAATCGTACTCAGTTTGTTTTATCGCCTCGATTCCTTTGAGGGTTTCAGGCCATAGCGGAAACTCGCGCTCAACCTGTGTTTTGGGTCGAGGGAATTTCACCATTCCGTTGACGATGTGCCGGCCTTCGATTTGGCCCAAATCCGCGGGGCCAAGCCCACCATTCAACGCCATCAACATGAAGCAACGCATTTGCGGCTTGGCTTCTTTGTAAAGCATTGCCAGCTCGGCGATCGTGAACACTTTCGGCACTTTGGATTGCTTCTCTTTTCGTACCGATTGCTTGCTCGGCTTTGAGAAACTGAGCCCCATTCGAATCGGCTTGTCAAGCATCTCGTTTTTGAATGCGAAATTGAAAATCACCCTCGCCCGCTGTATTTCATTTCCAAGCGAAACCAAACCGACCCCCTCACCCATCCTGACGCGAAGTTTTGCAAAGTCGTTGGGCGTTAAACTCTCGATTGCCGTATGGCGCCCGAGTTCCTTGATTAAAAACTCGCCAGTTCGCTTGCTGTCGTTCCAAGTCCGTTGAGCCATTTCACCTGACACCATCTTTGACTCCCGGTTTTCCAGGAATGTGTTGACGAGGTCACCAACGGTTAGTGCCTCAACGTTTCTTGGGGGTGGAGTCTTGCCAGCCTGCCAATAGTCATTTTCGTACTGGAAACGCTCCAGAGCCCCTTTCCAGTCGCTCCACGGTCCAAAATAGTGGAGCTTGCCTTTGATTTTCTTTGCCCACCGTTTGGTAGCATGCGGGAAAAGCGGGAAATCCTTGTAGGGTTTCTCTGGCTTGCAAGGAATGGCTTTGCCGATAGAATCGCTCATAAGTGGTTACCTCGATCTTTGCAGGTTAGGTAATTGCGTGACACCCGTTTCCGCACGATTCGGGTGTCTGTTTTGACGCGAACAATTAGACATCCGCTAGAATCAGGTGTCAAATCAGGTGTCAGAGCAAAAGACGACACAAGGAAAGCAACCAAAAACCTTGTGTTTTCATTGATGGCGAAGTAGCTCAGTTGGTTAGAGCAACGGCTTCATAAGCCGTGGGTCGCTGGTTCAAGTCCAGTCTTCGCTACTCACGTTCTAAGCGTGTTTTTTCAGGTCGGAACACCACCGAAAATTCCCGACAACACCCTTCCGTCTAAAAAAACTACCCCGAAACTGTCGTGATCGACTGGTACAGGGGTGGTTGAGTTTACGAAGGAGTGACGACGTTGGGCACAACCAACGTCACCAAAATGTTGTTACACCTATCCGGACAGTGGTTCGTGCGGATTGATAGGGGAATTTCTCGCTAGGCAGGCATGGTTCGCCAGAGTCTTTGGCAAGATCTGCGATGTTATTTGCTGATTACCAAGTGAACCAACTATCCCTTCCTAACGATTTTGATGTCGGGGCAGTTGTGCTACTCCCTACCAAAAGGTCGCTTAGTCCGTGTGAACGACGACCAGGAGTTGTCCGGTATCAGTACTCTCGCTTTTGTCACACCGTGGGATGAACATCGATCGAACGGTTGGGCACGGGGGGATTGAAGGCATTGAAAGTTTCTGCTATCCCCGAGCTAGTTTCCGGCCGTGCGCGATGACAATGGATTTGCATTGGTTCACCACTAGAGTTGTTTGGCAAGAATTATACTGACGTCGCTAAGGGGCAGTTGCTTTAACCGCACAGCATGCCGCGTGTTAGGAACGGTCACAAGCAAGCAGTCCACTCCGAGACCTGTCGGCATGAATGTAAAATCAGGTTCGCTGCAGAGACCCGCAGTGTCGTTAGTCTGATCCATTGAATAGCTGCGGGAGATCACTTTCAGTTACGCATACACCAAAAGCCCAGGATGGACAGTGATTTGGCAGAACGTGTGTCGTTTTGATCTCCACCGGGATCGTAAAGAAGTGGCCGAGCCTTGTCCCTCTAGGGAAGCATCGCGACATCAAGCTGATTCGGTTAGAGTAACAAAAAACCGCCGGGTTAACGACTCGAACCGCCTGACTGGCTCGGGCTTCTTTTTGTCTGGTCTAGCTCGCCTACAAACTCCCTGTAGCGAAGGAAGCCAGCGGGTAAGGGGATGTGCGACGCAGAGGCGGGCTGATAACTGTTCGAAATGCCATTTGTGTGCTAAGCTTGTTCAGAGAGGATCTCGATGATGAACCGACTCATGGCGATTTTACTGATGCCACTCTTTGTCGTGGGTAATTCTTTTGCCCATTCGCACGGTAAGTTCACGCACCAATCGCCAGGCGAAAGTCACGCTCATTTACACGTCGGAAGTGCACAACATCATAAGCACTCGCATCACGATCATCATGGGCACGACCACGAAAGTGACGAGTCTGAATCTGCACCAGTAGCACCTCTCGAGCACGATTCGGACGCCGTTTACCTTGTGGCCGCTGATTTCGTCTACACCGCTTGCGAACGTATTTCCATCGAAGTCGAAACGCAATACTTTGTCGGAACTGTGCCGTGTTTACTCAAGGATTTTCGCCCTTACTCGCTGCGAGATCGATCGTCACATGCGACGACCACGCAGCTACCGCTCTATCTGCTTCAGGCTGCGCTAAGGCTTTGATGCGCCCGACTGAGAGCGACTGCTTTCAATCGATGCGTCTCATTATGTCAGGCCATTATCCGCTGCTCAGCTCCTTCAAGTCGCCACTTGACGTAGTGCAGCTTCATTCCATGAAGTTCCGCAAGCCATGCGATTTCAATTACCGTTCGCTCTTACGTGCGTCCTTTCGCCCATTTTTCTGTTTCAAGTCGTGGGCTGTGCTTCGCGAGAATCGGCCGCCGAACCTGCCTCGCAAGCCTCACAAAAGGCTGCGAAAAAACCAGAACTGCAAATACTTGAACTCGGTCAACAGGCGAGAAAGAACTTGGGCCTCGTCGTCAAGTCTGTTCGACCTACCGACTACTGGCGCTCGATTACTATTCCAGGTGTTGTCGCCGATCGACCAGGCGTCTCCGATCGTGGAGTAACGTCGCCGGCTGTGGGTGTTGTTTCCGAGATCCACGCGTATCCTGGCGATACCGTACGACCGGGGGAACGCTTGGTTACGTTGCGTCTCTTCAGCGAATACTTGCAAGCCACGCAAACGCAACTCTTCAAAGCATCGCAAGAAGCCAAGCTAGTCCAAGAACAAATCGACCGTCTGAACGCAATAGCCAACTCAGGGGCAGTATCCGGTTCGCGATTAATTGAGCAGCGAAACGAACTACAACGGCAACTGACTCTGTTTCAGGCTTCCAAGCAAGAACTTCTCAATCGCGGTTTGAACCCCGAGCAAATAGCGCTCGTGACGGAGGGCAGCTTTATCTCTACCATCGACGTGTCGGCCCCGCCTGCTCGACCTCATGAAACCGTACTCGATGGTCTCGTAAAACCAGATGTGCAGACCTTTGAGCAGAAATCCGCGAATAACATAGCTTATGAACTGCATGCGCTAGGCGTCGAGTTGGGGCAAACGGTCCAAGCCGGTGACCTGTTGGCCAACTTAGCGAACCATCAGTCTCTTTACGTCGTGGGCCATGCGTTCAAGCGTGAGGCTGGTTTGCTCGAAAAGGCAACGCAAAACAAAGCGCCGCTAAGAATAGAGTTCGCCGAGGACTCCTCGGAACTTTGGCCTACCCATGAGCAGCAGTTCCAAATTCGCCACCTCGCAAACACGATCGATGCAGCTACACGAACCTTCGATTTTTTTGTGCCACTGCTCAACCAATCTCGGAGCTACCAGCAAGATGGGAAGACCTTTTTGGTTTGGAGGTTTCGGCCTGGTCAGCGCACACGAATCGAGGTTCCCGTTGAAAAGTACACAAATGTGTTTGTGTTACCAACTGAAGCCGTAGTTCGAGAGGGGCCAAACGCATACGTATATCAGCAGAATGGAGACTTATTCAATCAGCTCTCCGTTCACATCGTCTATGAAGATCGCGACCACGTGATCTTAGCTAACGATCGAAGCATCACCTCGGGAACCTTCCTGGCTCAAAACGCTGCAGCCTCACTCAGAAGAGTGCTTAAAGCCCAATCCGCTAGCGGCGAGCAACCTGGTCTGCATGTTCATGCCGACGGAACTGTGCATGCTGCTCACTAAGGAGAACTCAGATGCTCGATTTCATTATCCGATTGTCATTGCGTTATCGATCGCTGGTTCTCGCTTCCAGTCTGGTTGTGCTCGTGTATGGATCGTACCTCACGACTACGATGTCGATCGATGTGTTCCCGGACTTGGACCGTCCGCGAGTAGTTATCATCACCGAAGCTCCCGGCCTTGCGACCGAGGAAGTCGAAACGCTAGTCACACAGCCGATCGAGATTGCATTGATGGGCGCCAGTGGCGTGCAGGCGGTGCGCAGCCAAACGACTGCCGGCCTCAATGTGCTGTACATCGAATTCGGTTGGTCAACGGACATACGCGCCGCACGTCAAACGGTGAGCGAACGCCTGATCACCCTCGACGGGATTCTGCCAGCGGGCATCACACCCCAAATGACGCCACCCTCGTCCATCATGGGGCAGATCGTGGTTGCTGGCATCTATCGACAAGCTGGTCCAAACGGCGGAAGCCTTGCTCCAGTAGGTCAAACCAAGCTGATGGCTGAATTGCTCTCCGCAACGGAAGAGCCAAGCTTAAAGCTTTGGCGTGTTACCGATCGCCGCAAACCGGAGTCATGGGAATCGGTCCCCTTTGATTTTGTTGAGCCGCTATCCAAGCAAGGTGAAGACGCAACTCGTCATCGCGCGACTATTAAACTCAACTCTGGTATCTGTGATATCCATTTTGAAACCGAAGCCAAGCAATTGCTGGAACTTAGAACTATTGCCGACTGGGTGATTAGACCTCGACTGCTGAAAGTGAGCGGGGTCGCCGAAGTCTTCATGCAAGGCGGTGACCGCAAGCAGTACCACGTGTTGCTCGATCCAACTGCTCTCCTCGAATACGATGTGACCGTTCAAGACGTTGAGCGAGCTCTCAGCGAAAGCAATATAAACGCAAGCGGTGGCTTTGCCATCCAGGGTGAATCGGAGCGTCCAATTCGAATACTTGGGAGGTTGGGAACTGGTGGACGCAGTGTGATTGACGATCTACACAAGATTCCAGTCGCTAAATCTTCCAAACGAAGCATTCTGCTTGAGCAAGTTGCGTCCGTTGTTGAAGGTTCGGAGCTGAAGCGTGGGGATGGTAGTGTCAATGGTCAAAACGGCATCGTCTTTACCGTGGTAAAGCAGCCACATGTCGACACCCGCAAGTTGACCGATAACGCTGCGACTGCCTTTGCCGAAGTGGAAGCCTCGTTACCCGCCGACATTATTATCAACTCCGAGCTCTTCAGACTGAAAAACTTCATCGATCGTGGAGTGTTCAACGTTGCGGAAGCGCTGGCCATCGGCGCGACGCTTGTGGTCATTGTCCTGTTTCTATTCTTGCTGAATTTCCGAACGACATTCATCACGCTAACCGCAATCCCGATGTCGCTGGTCATGACTACGCTGGTCTTTCGTTTTATAGGATGGATCAGTGGTAGCGAGCTGTCGATCAACGTGATGACGCTTGGCGGGATCGCAGTCGCGATGGGTGAACTGGTCGATGATGCAATTGTTGATGTCGAGAATATCTTTCGCAGGTTAAAAGAGAACAATCAACGCGAACAGCCGCTGCCCGCAATTGACGTTGTTTACCACGCGAGCAAAGAAATTCGCAGTTCGATCCTCTTTGGTACGATTGTGGTCATCCTTGTCTTCTTACCGCTGTTTGCACTTTCGGGGGTGGAAGGAAGACTATTTACACCTTTGGGCTTCGCCTACATCGTCTCGATCTTGTCGTCATTTGTGGTTTCGCTCACGGTGACCCCGGTCCTTTCGTACTACCTGCTTCCGACGTCGAAAGCGACTCATTCGGAGCAGGATGGCCCCGTCCTGCGTTCACTCAAGTGGATTGTAAGTCCGTTGATTCGGCTCAGTATGCGAGTGCCCGCGTTATTGCTAATCGCTACCTGGGTCACCGTGGCAATTGCCGGATGGCAACTCGCGAAGCTTGGACGCAATTTCCTGCCTGCTTTCGATGAAGGAAGTGTTCAAGTGAATGTCACCCTTCCTCCGGGCTCGTCGCTGCAGGCGTCGAATCAAGTGTCTACCAGTATCGATGGCGTGTTCAAATCGATGCAGAAGAGTGCGACGAACCCTGATGGGGTGATCTTGAACTTCGTTCGGCGCACAGGACGCGCTCAGATGGACGAGCACGCTTCGCCGGTAAACTTTGGCGAGTACATCCTCAGTATGAATCCAGAGGGCGATCACAACCGCGAAAAGATGATCGCTGACTTGCGTGAACGAATCGGCAAGGAAGTCCCCGGTGTGGATGTTGAAGTGGAGCAGCCGCTGGCGCACTTGATCAGCCATATGATTTCGGGAGTCTATGCTCAGATTGCGATCAAAATCCACGGCGACGATTTGGACACCCTACTGACTCTTGCAGATCAGGTGAAGTCATCGATCTCGGATGTCCCTGGGGTGACTCCGCCAATCGTAGAGCCCATTCAAATGACGCCCGAGTTACACATACAACTTCGAGGCGATGACCTAGCGATGCATGGGCTTACCCGACAGTATGTTGCATCGATTCTTCAGACCGCTCTCCAGGGCCAAGTGGTCTCAGAGGTACTGGAAGGTCAACGGCGGTTCGACCTACTCGTGCGACTCGAGGAGGCATACCGAGCCGACTATCCAAACTTAGGTCGCCTGCGAATTGATCTTCCGCACCAAGATGGACAAGCTGAACGTGGCCAGATTGAACTGCGTGACGTCGCGACCATCTCCGAGGGTGTTGGTCCGAACTCCGTCAACCGCGAGAACGCACGCCGACGAATCGTTATTCGTTGTAACACCGAGGGCCGCGACTTAGCCAGTGCCGTCGCCGAGATACGGCAACGCGTTGATTCAAAGGTGACGATGCCAGTCGGTTACTATGTCGAGTTTGGCGGACAGTTTGAAAGTCAGCAGAACGCGACACGATTGATTGGGATTCTGGCAGGCCTTTCCGTTGTCGGGATGTTCGGCATCTTGATGATTTTGTTTCCATCGGTACGCATCGTTTTGCAAATCCTTAATGCGCTGCCAACCGCATTTATCGGCGGCGTACTTGCGTTGGTTATTACCCAGCAAACCCTAACTGTTGCAAGTCTTGTGGGGTTCATATCGCTGGGCGGCATTGCGGTTCGAAACGGTATTTTGCTTGTAACACATTACTTCCATCTCATGAAGGAAGAAGGGGAAGAATTTTCAGAGGCAATGATTGTGCGGGGCAGCCTTGAGAGATTGGCGCCCGTATTGATGACGGCGCTGACGGCCGGCATCGGCTTGATTCCCTTGGTGATTGGTGGCCAAGAACCGGGGCGTGAGATTCTCTACCCGGTTGCTACGGTCATTCTTGGTGGGCTAATTACTTCGACGTTTTGTGAATTCTTGATTCACCCTGGTTTGTTTTGGAAATTCAGCGGTCAGGACGCCAAGCGATTGGTGGACGCTGATGAAGCTACTTCAGTTTAAGGAAAGCTATGATGAAGAAGATCGGTTTTACAATCGTATTAGCGGCGTTAGTTGGTTTCGTTGGATGCAACAAACCATCGGACACGTCGATGAATACTACCTCAAGTGTTGCTGATGACCGCGGTCACGATCACGGCGATGGAGCACACGACCATAGTGCGAAAGGGCATGCGCACGGTACGGGGCCACACGATGGCACGGTGGCTGATTGGGGAGGAGGCAAGTATCACGTTGAGTTCACCGTTGATCACGCAAAGCAGCAAGCAACGGTTTATGTTCTCGGCAGCGACGAGAAGTCACCTGCGCCGATCGATGCCAAGTCCATTGAATTGAGCATCAAAGATCCAGAAATGCTGGTTACGCTGCAAGCGTCACCTCAGGAAGGCGACGCTGAAGGCAAAGCATCCCGCTTCATCGGAAGCCATGAAAAACTGGGCGTGGTTCAAGAATATGCCGGAACCGTGACGGGTGTCGTCGATGGTACACCTTTTTCGGGCGACTTCAAGGAAGAAGCCCATGGCGACCATAGCCATTGATTCGCTGCACTCCATCAGGATCAACATTCGAGGTTCATAGTGCTTTACGTAGTCAAGATTCTCATTTCGGCGGTAGTAATCGTTGTCGTATCGGAAATAGCCGGACGGTCACCGCGACTGGGCGCACTATTACTAACGCTCCCGATTGTGAGCATCTTGGCCTTCGTAATGACTTGGCAATCGCAAAGAGACATGGCCATCATCACGAGGCTAGCAGGGGAAACTCTGATCCTAGTCCCACTTGGCTTGCCATTTTTCGTTCCGTTTGCTTTCGCAAGTAGAACGGGTTTGACGTTTTGGCCATCGTTCGTTCTAGGAGTTCTGATGGCCGTGACAACAATCGGCGGATACTTTGCATTTGCCAGTCGCGTTGGAATTTGATGGTTTGAGACGAGGGTGTAAGAACCTAATGACGCGCGATGAAGTGATAACTGACAACCGGGGCCGCGGAATTTGATCCAGTCGAAGTGTTTTTTACGCTACTTTGCAACTCACAGCGGTTGGATACGCCAGTTTGCTCGGCCAAGATCACAACTCTGCCTCGATCTGCCGGGAAAGGCATGTTTCGGCTCAAAAATTCCCCTCAATCTGTTACTTACGATCCAAAGTTCAGGATTTGTTGGATTACTTTAGACTCCTACAACTCGAAACCAAAACGACCGTGGCGTAAGCCGCTAGTGCCGATGTGCAATTGTGATGTCTTCGGTGGCATCTGTAGGCGCTTGAAGACAGCCGGCAGGGCTGAGGTTGCGGCTGGTGCATAGGTGAGTTATCCTGACATCTATGAGATCGCCACTTCTTGCGTTGATTTTGATCGTCAACTTGTTGACTTGCCCGCTTCGTTGCATGGCCTGCGAATTGCATGCTCCGTCCAGTGCCGAGAGCGTTTGCGCCACGTGCGATTGTTGTTCACCACTCTGTGAAGAGGCTCCCGAATCAGACGGGAAGCAACCCCCAAACGACTGCGCATGCACAAGTTGTATCTGTGAAGGGGCTGTTGTAGTAGAGCCCGTCGTGCTGCCAGATAGGTTTACCGCCATCTCTTGGTTGCTACCGCTGAATCTCGAGTTGTCGGCCCATGCATTTGCAACTAGTTACATGGAAGGCCGACTGTTTGGGCCGGCCGGATTTACATTCTCGGGTCGCTATGCGCGCATCGCACATCAATCTTGGCAGATCTGATCCATCCGACCCATTTGTGGTGTTTGTAAAACGTTGTCCCTTAGGACATCGTTTCTCAATTCTCGTTCGCCGCATGGGATTGTTACTGCGCAAGTTCGTCACATCCTCATGAGCAACGGCGTCTCTAATTTAACCGCTCAAGAGGTTTGACATGGTTCGTGTATTTCCGAGCGACTGTATGGTGATTTCAGTGTTCGCGTTATCTCAAGTAAGAGTAGGGTCATGATGCTCCCCTGGGAATACGGCGTTCGCAATCTAGCTAGGCGGCCGGTGCGCACGGCGCTAACGATGATGGCGCTTGCCACCGTCGTGATGTTGGTTTTCGTAGTGGTCGGATTCATTCGTGGACTTGAGCAATCGCTGACCGCCAGCGGCGATGCAAACGTCGTATTGGTTTACTCGGTGAACTCAGAGGAGAACATCGAAAATTCGTCGATCCCCGCCCGGACACCACCCTTATTAACCGCCAGCTTAGATGGCATCGTCAAGCGATTTGGGATCACTCATGCGTCGCCCGAGTTGTACGCGGGCACGCGAGTGACGAGTGAGAAAAATGAAGGTGGTTTAGGATTGATTCGCGGCGTTACTCTTGCCACGCCACTCGTTCGACGCTCCGTTCAGTTGGTCGATGGCACTTGGCCAAGCGATGGCGAGGTTATTGTTGGGCGATTGGTGGCCGCCAAGTTGGGCAGCAGTGAAGAGTCGATTGCCGTTGGAAAGAGCATTGATTTTGAAGGACGATCTTGGAACATAAGCGGAAGATTCGCCGCTGGTGGTGCAGCCTATGAATCTGAGATCTGGTGTAAGTTGACGGACTTTCAAAAAGCGACTAAGCGCCAAGACATTAGCTTAGTCGCTTTGCTGCTGTTGCCAAGCAGTTCGGCGGCTGAAGTCGAGCTGTTTTGCAAGGAACGCACCGACCTCGAGCTTCGAGCGATTCGCGAAACGGAGTATTACTCGACGCTTCAGCAACACTACAAGCCTGTTCGAGTGCTTGCCTGGTTGGTCGTGGTACTGGTGTCGAGTGCAGGTGTATTCGCTGGACTCAACATGATGTACGGAGCAGTGGCAGGTCGGGTTCGCGAAATTGCAACCTTGCAGGCGATCGGATATCGACGCAGAGCCATTTTGATTAGTTTGGTCCAAGAAGGAGTGCTTCTATCTGCGGCTGGGTCACTCGTTTCAGGAGTCATCGCACTGACGTTGCTAAATGGCATGGCTGTGAGATTTACGATGGGCGCATTCACATTGCGCATAGACGGTGTTGCGATCTTGATCGGTTGCAGTGTCGGATTGTTATTGGGTGTCGTAGGTGCGTTGCCACCGGCACTGAAGGCGCTGCGTGCGGAAGTCGCAGCGAGTCTTAAGGCTGTTTAGTTTTTGAGAACCGTGTTTCACTTTTGGAGCGTCAAGATGAAAGTTTTTTCAAGTATCGTACTGATTGTGTTGGCTCTTGCTGCAGCTGGCTGTCAGTCAAAGGACAGCAGTTCACCGACAGCAGGTAGAAGCCTGTCCAATTCGGCATTTCTGGCTGAAATTGAGCCAGCGGGCGCAATGCCGGTGGGTGAAGCCCGAGCAAAGAGTGAGGATGGCCAGGATGTTACCCTCATTGGTCTAATTGGTGGATCAAGCAAACCGTTTATCGACGGACTTGCAGCATTTACGGTAGTCGATCCGAAAGTGCCCTACTGTGCTGCAGACGAAGGCTGCCCCACGCCTTGGGACTACTGCTGTCAAACGGACGCAGTCAAAGACAATATCGCCACGATCAGACTCGTCGACGAGTCTGGCAAGCTAGTCGCATCCAGTGCTCGCGATCTTTTAAAAGTCAAAGAGTTATCGACGGTAGTTGTCCAAGGTAAAGCCAAACGCGACGAGCAAGGCAACTTAACAATTGTCGCCAATCAAGTCTTTGTTCGGCCAGGCAAATGAATATGGTAAAAGAACCAATAGATCTTAGTAGCCTGGCGCTGGATCGTTCGCCAGCCCTCGCCACAAGCAGGAGGCCACCACTTCAACATAAGAACCGGTGGATTTCTCGAGTTGTGTTGCCCTTCGGCGTTCTGTTGGGCTTCGCGATACTACTTGCCACTGCAGCGGGTACGCGTTTCGTGCCAGCCCGCTCGGTGACGGTCGTTCCGGTTATTGTTAAACGAATAGAGCTTCAGCAAGCTGGTGCAATCCAATTCCAAGCGCCGGGTTGGATTGAGCCTCGGCCAACCGCAATTGGCGTTGCCGCTATGACCCACGGTGTTATCGAAGAATTGATGGTGGTTGCAGGACAAAGAGTTCAAAAAGGCCAGCCGATAGCGAGATTGGTTTCCATCGATGCGGAATTGGTTCTTGAGCAATCAAAGAATGCTCTCGCGATCCGTGACGGTGACCTCAATCGTGCAAAAGCGGAGTTATCTGCAGCGCGAATCCGATTTGACAATCCTGTGCACCTGAGAATTCAGCTCGCCGATGCCAAGAGTAATCTGGCTAAATCCAAGACCGAGTTAGCCAAAATACCCTACCTAATCGAAGCTGCGGGGGCAAGCGCTAAGTACACGCTTGGAAGTATGACTGGGAAACAATCAGCGAAGGGATCGATCCCAGACAATACCATTGCGAAAGCTGAAAACGATCATGCGATGGCAACGGCAAATTTGCAGGAACTGCAACAGCGCAAGCCCAACTTAGAACGCGAGGTAAGCGCTCTCGAGGAAGTCGTTCATGCACTTGAGCGACAATCGGAATTATTGGTTGAGGAAACTCGGCAACTGCAAGAGGCGGAAGCGAAAGTTCAATCGGCAGAGGCCTACCGAAATGAAGCTAAACTGCAAGTGCGTCAAGCCGAAGTTGCGCTGGATCGGAACACGGGACGCGCCCGGCGGGATGGGCGCAGGCTTCGGCTGGTTGCGGCTCCTGGGGCGCGAGGAATGGGCTTAGAAACCACCGCCGGACAAAGTTCGAGTACTGTCGCGGAAATGTATGACCCTCAAAAGCTGCAATTGCGAGTCGACGTGCGTCTTGAAGATGTGCCGTTGGTCACACCGGGACAGCCGGTCGAAATTGAAACCGCTTCTTCCAACGATGTAATACATGGACAGGTTTTACAGATCACCAGCTCGGCGAATATTCAAAAGAACACTCTGGAGGTAAAAGTGGAGTTGCTCGACCCACCATCTACGGTGAGCCCTGAGATGCTAGTCACTGCCTCTTTCTTGGTACCCAAGATCGAAGCCTTAACCAATTCATCCAGCGAATCCGAACGAGTGTTGGTCCCCAGTTCGTTAATACAGTCGGTCGAATCGGGAAGCTATGTTTGGATCGTTGATGAGAGTTCAGCCGCGAGAAAACGCTCCGTCGAGCTGGGTGGAAAGGCCGAAGCTGATCTCGTCGCCATCAAATCGGGTCTCAGAGTTACGGACAAGATAATCGCTTCTGGACTACATGGCTTGCGCGATGGTACAAGAGTGAATGTAACGAGCGATGATCCAATCATAGGAATAAAATAGATGGCACTCGTAGAACTTCGTGGTGTGAGCAAGAGCTTTAGCAAGGGCGACGAGACCATCAGGCCACTCGACAACATCAATATGGATATTGAGGAGGGCGAATTCATTTCCTTAATGGGGCCAAGTGGTACCGGCAAAAGTACGTTGCTTAACTTGGTGAGCGGAATTGACCGGCCAGATTCTGGGACAATTATGGTCGCCGGGACCGACGTAACGAAGCTATCTCGCACTCAGCTAGCCGATTGGCGAGCATCCAATCTTGGTTACATATTTCAGACGCACAATCTGATTCCTGTTTTAACCGCTTATGAGAACGTCGAGTTGCCGACACTGTTGTTAAAACTATCTTCTGCGCAACGTAGGCAGCGAGTCGCTTTGGCATTAGAAGCAGTCGGGCTGAGCGATCGTGCAAACCACTATCCTCGCCAACTTTCTGGTGGGCAAGAGCAACGCGTGGGGATCGCTCGCGCGATTGTGGCTCATCCCAAAGTGGTTGTTGCGGATGAACCAACCGGAAGTCTGGATGCCGAAACCAGCGATCAGATTCAGATATTGCTGCAGAGGCTTAATCGTGAACTCAACATAACCATGCTGATGGTCACGCACGATAGACATGTTGCCGCCATTGCAACCAAGCAATTGATCCTAGATCGTGGCAAGTTTCTTGCCCGTACTGAAGGAGTCGCTCGATGATTGCTTATCTGTTGAAGACACTTTGGCGGCACCGCACCCGAACTCTTTTGACGGTATCCGGTTCAGCAGTGGCGATGTTTGTGTTCTGTTTCGTTGGTTCGGTTCAAGAAGGGCTCCAACGGCTAACGACTGGCTCCGATGCTGATCGTAGTCTGATTGTGTTTCAAGAAAATCGCTTTTGTCCGACCACCAGTCGCCTGCCTGAAGATTACGCAACGAAGATCCGCGAGGTTCATGGTGTACGAAATGTTATGCCCATTCAAGTGTGGACCAATAACTGTAGAGCCAGCTTGGACATTGTGGTGTTTAATGGTGCCGACCCGAAGCAAATCCAGAAATCGCGACCTTTAAAACTCGTTAGTGGCGATTGGCAACAGTTCCAATCACAACGCGATGCTGCAATCGTGGGACGCAACGTAGCGAATCGACGTGGGCTTGAGGTTGGCGACCAGTTTTCGATCGGCGACATTTCGGTACGAATAGCAGGAGTCTTTTCTTCGGCGGTGCCGTCCGAAGAAAATCTGATTTACACAAGTCTCGCATTCCTGCAGTACACTCGCGGGATCGATGCAGTCGGACTCGTAACCCAACACGAAGTCTTGCTAACTCAAGATGCCGATCCCGATCGCGTGGCAAGTGAAATCGACTCAAAGCTACGAACTGGTTCAGTTGCGACCAAAACGCGTCGCAAGGGAGCGTTTCAAGCAAGCACTCTTTCGGATCTTGTCGATCTCATTGGCTTTGCACATTGGCTAGGCTACGCGTGTGTCGGACTTGTGCTGTCACTGGTCGCCACAACCACTGTCATGAGTGTGCAAGATCGCATCAAAGAGTATGCCGTTCTACAAACCATCGGCGTGCGGCCACTCACAACTATGCGACTGGTTCTCACGGAAAGCACTCTCTTGTGCGTGGCGGGTGGAGTATTTGGGACATCGCTTGCGATGATTGCACTGAGTCTCGGTGGTTTTGCGATTGGAGCAGAAGGTGCCACCATCGCTTTTCGGCCAACCTTGGGCCTCGCGTTCTCGGGCGTCATCGTGTCGGTATTCGTCGGTATCTTAGCGGGAATGGCTCCTGCAATTCAGGCCGCAACCGTTCCTATCGTCAACGCACTAAGACAACCCTGAGTGATGGTCCTCGAAAGAACAGTCTTTTCGGTCGAGATTATCTCCCACGGTTTGCCTCACGAAGTGGGACGAAGTTGTGAGACTTGCCCGTGGTGAGTTGGGTTGCCGGCCTTTTTGTATAGCGCGATCAGGGAGGGGGCCATTTCGGCTCCTTCCAAGGACTATGCTGTGCAGAAAGAACCATCGGTGTTTTCTCGCGAGTCTCTCTTCCCGCTGACGACGATCTGCCGCGTGATCCAGCATCCGTCCACTTTCGGTCTATCGCTACAATCCTGCTTCGAGACATCCGTCCATGCGTGGCCGGGGAAGGTGATTCCGATTGATCTTTTTGCAAGGCCGCAAACGATTAGACGACACGGGAGGAAAGATTGGTAGGGCCATCGGTCTCATGATGGCCGTAGAATTATGCTTAGGAGTCTGCACCGCGACAGGCCGTTGTAACCAGCAGGAGGTCGCCTGAAACGGCTTTACCGTTTGAAGATTACTCCCCACGGATTTCTACTCCGTCGGCCACTGTGTTGGCGTCCTGGGTTGGCATTTAGTTCAAGTGCTAGGCGAGGAAGTAGACTTGATTGTTGAATCGATTGAAGCGTCGTTCATGCAACATTCGGAATCGCATGACTGCTCTTGCAAAACGCAGCAATCGCATTTGCACGCATCACAGTTACATGCACCAGATTCGCAACAACAACTTCCGTCAGGACAGGAACGCGTGCAGGCGCATTTGCTAGTACCAGTAGTCGAATTGGATTTGCTGGCATAGTTCGCACCAAAAGCGATCCCAATCCCGAGTACC